>NZ_QBKS01000002.1:668333-1002500 GCF_003054285.1 Litoreibacter ponti | reverse complement strand
AAACGGCGGCCGTAACTATAACGGTCCTAAGGTAGCGAAATTCCTTGTCGGGTAAGTTCCGACCTGCACGAATGGCGTAACGACTTCCCCGCTGTCTCCAACATCGACTCAGCGAAATTGAATTGCCTGTCAAGATGCAGGCTTCCCGCGGTTAGACGGAAAGACCCCGTGCACCTTTACTACAGCTTCACACTGGCATCAGGCACAACATGTGCAGAATAGGTGGTAGGCTTTGAAGCGGAGACGCCAGTCTTCGTGGAGCCTCCTTTGAGATACCACCCTTGTTCTGCTTGATGTCTAACCGCGGTCCGTTATCCGGATCCGGGACCCTGTGTGGCGGGTAGTTTGACTGGGGCGGTCGCCTCCCAAACAGTAACGGAGGCGCGCGAAGGTTGGCTCAGAGCGGTCGGAAATCGCTCGTTGAGTGCAATGGCAGAAGCCAGCCTGACTGCGAGACTGACAAGTCGAGCAGAGTCGAAAGACGGCCATAGTGATCCGGTGGTCCCGAGTGGAAGGGCCATCGCTCAACGGATAAAAGGTACGCCGGGGATAACAGGCTGATGGTGCCCAAGAGTCCATATCGACGGCACCGTTTGGCACCTCGATGTCGGCTCATCTCATCCTGGGGCTGGAGCAGGTCCCAAGGGTACGGCTGTTCGCCGTTTAAAGAGGTACGTGAGCTGGGTTTAGAACGTCGTGAGACAGTTCGGTCCCTATCTGCCGTGGGTGTAGGATACTTGAGAGGAGTTGCCCCTAGTACGAGAGGACCGGGGTGAACGATCCACTGGTGGACCAGTTGTCATGCCAATGGCAGTGCTGGGTAGCTATGATCGGAAAGGATAACCGCTGAAGGCATCTAAGCGGGAAGCCCCCCTCAAAACAAGGTATCCCTGAGAACCGTAGTAGACCACTACGTCGATAGGCCGGAGATGTAAGCGCAGCAATGCGTTCAGTTGACCGGTACTAATTGTTCGATAGGCTTGATTTGATCCAGTAGAAGCTGGATTTCAAGAGAGCTGCACAATGCAGTTTGACTTGGATATGATGTTGTTTGTTTGGTTTGGTGGTCACAGCGAGAGCAAAACACCCGATCCCATCCCGAACTCGGCCGTTAAGTGCCTTTGCGCCGATGGTACTGCGTCTTAAGACGTGGGAGAGTAGGTCACCGCCAAACCTAACAAGCAACATCATGTATCTCTCTGACGATGATCAATACGAAATCCCGCCCTTTGTGGCGGCTTTTTTGTGTCTTGCGTCGAGCTATTCAAGCCAAGTCACGATTGTTCCCCTCGTTCTCGAGTCTTACTTTTCGCCATAATACAGCGATGAGACCCTGAGCGGGCTGTTCGTTAAACGCCGATACGGATCGAGTCGAACGCCTCGAGCAACACCGGTTTCGAACATGAAAACATCTTGGCAGGGCCATCGTGAGGGCGATCTCAGCCAGCCGAGAGCGCCGCATGTTGCTTCATCGGGACTTCCGTAGCGGTTAGCCTGCAGGAGAGCCATGGACAATTGCTACAGCCGAAAGAAATGCTAAAAACTTCCGCATTTCCTATTGAAGACTCAGGACATGAACCGTAGATACAGGGCTCGCAATTGGCGCGGGATGGAGCAGCCCGGTAGCTCGTCAGGCTCATAACCTGAAGGTCGTAGGTTCAAATCCTACTCCCGCAACCAATTGTAGCGTGTAATGGCCACCCTCGGGTGGCCATTTGCGTTTCTGAGGCCATTCTACTGCATCGGGATGTGAGCACTCGTACTGGCAGCTGCGGTGGGAGAGAATGCGATCTGGTCCCTGGCGTTCACAGGACTTGCGACCAGATTAGACAAAATCGCGGCGAGCCGTGTATGGCAGACCTTGCTGTCATAAAACCGACAAGCCCGCTCGCGTGCAGCGCGTCCCATGGCCCGCGCCATATCGGGGCTATCAAGAAGAGTGTTCGCGGCACGCACGATCTTTAGAATATCTCCCGGCTCCACCGCGAGGGCTGGGGTACCCGGTCCGAGCGCCTCGATCACCGGATCTACATTCGTGGTGACGAGTGGACACCCGCTCGCCATTGCCTCGATCAACGACCACGACAGTACGAATGGACGCGTCAGGTAGGCATGCACTGCGCTGCGTCTCAGCAGTCTCGCGTAGGTTCCTTTGGGCAAGATGCCTGGGAAATGCAGACGGCTTTCATCAAAATCATGTGCCGCAAGCGCGCGCGTCTTGTAGCTCTCGCCATTCGGCAGTTTTGGCCCATAGGCGATGCGGTCTTCGCCCGCGACAACCACATGCAGATCCGGCCGGTCCTTAAGAAGTTGGGCTGCGGCCGCCATGAAATCGGGAAAACCGCGCAGAGGCTCCATCCCGCGGGTTGCAAAGGTCAAGATCGGCGCAGTATCGGGTACGCCTTTCAAGGACAGCAGCGGCTCGTCTTTTACCAACGGTCGGAAGGTCCGACAATCAATCCCGTCATGCTGCACGACCGTATGCGCTCGCACGAAATCTGGGGCCTGGCTCGCCTGAAACTCGGTCGGGCTCAGAACCAGATCAGCCTGCTGAAAATCGAGCAGGAATGGCAGGTTACGGACAATCGTCCGGGCATGATGGTCCTCCAACCGTTTGGATGACTGGCCGGGAACGGTGTCGACTTGGGGATGCCGGTACCACCATTCGAGATACTGCACGAGCTTGGTTTTCGGCCAAACGACCTTCGCGAAACTACCCGATCCCCAGCCGGAGTGGGCGACGATGACATCCGGGGTGAAGCCCCCTTTCGCCAAGGAGGCCGCAACACGGGCAAAGCCCTGACCATTTCGCAGCGCCTTTTCTGTCCCCGCCAGATAAGGATGACCGGTCTGGCCCGTGCCACTGTTCTTGTAGCGTACGACCTGAAAGCCGTTCACCTGATGCGCACGACCCGTAGAAAAGCCTTCATTCCCGGTTGCGAAAACTACGCGCCAGCCTTGGGTGGCAAGGTAGTTGGCGATCCCGCCAAATTGCGCGGGGAAGTTCTCGTGAACGAAAAGTATGGACGGCATGCACGGCCCTTGGCTGCGGTTCTTCTTCTTTTGTCTTAAGTGTCCCGCTCTAAGAATTGGTGAATGCCGAGAATCGTTGATGCGAGCGTGCGGCAGTCCTAGCTTAGGCTTAGTAATCAGTTGACGTAGGGGAAGAAAACCGCTCGGCCTTTCGGCCGGCCAAACTTCATTTCTGGGAGGAACCAATGAAATATCAAAGACATTCACGCCCGATGACCGCCTTGTCGGTGCTTGCTGCCGCTGGATTGATGGCCGCAACACCGGCGCAGGTCGAGGCTGCGAATACCACAAGTCTTCAGCACACGGTCGTGCTTGAAGGACTTGATAGCCCATGGGACATAGCCTTCCTTGACGACGGAACAATGTTCTTTACCGAGAAGTGCCTTGGCCTTTCGGTGATGACCCCTTCTGGGGAAGTGAACAAGCTTCTCGGCATGACCGGCAGCGATGGCTACAACAGCACCGCGGATGATCTGTTCTGCGACGGGCAGGCCGGGATGAACGGGGTCGCGGTCGATCCAAACTTCGCCGAGAACCGACGGATTTATGTCTATTCGACCTCGAACATGTCCACCCCGCAGACCAACCGGTTGATGCGTCTTGTCGTAAGCGATGACTTCACCTCCGTCTCGGAGCGCACGGATATCGTCGATGATGTGCCATACAAGACGGCCGCGACGGACCACCCGTTCGGGGGCTCCGGAGCTCACAATGGTGGACGCGTGCGGTTCAATCCGGTTGATGGGTTCCTCTATCTCACCACCGGCGACACCCATAACAGCGCAGTGCCGCAGAGCCCGACCATGATGGGCAGCAAGGTGATGCGCATGGACACCGACGGCAATGCCGCGCCTGACAATGCGCCACCCGAAGGCTTCGACCCGCGCACCTATACCTACGGGCACCGCAATGTGCAGGGCATCACGTTCAACCCTGCCGATGGCACGCCGATCGTGGCAGAGCACGGGCCGTGGCACTCGGACGAGATCACGGTGCTGGTCAATGGCGGCAATGCCGGTTGGGATCCGCGGCCCAACATGGCCGGACGGGGCGACTGCCCGGATGAGTATTGCGGCTACATGCCGAACCAGCTGGAGGGGATGAACCGGTTCGAGCGGGCGGCGTTCATGCCGATGACCGACTTCGCGACCTACCCAGATGCCATGCCGCCGATCTGGAACAACAACGGCTGGTCGCAAGGCACGTCCTCGGCCGAGTTCCTGACCGGCGAGCAGTGGGGCGATTGGGATGGCCACATGGTCGTCGGTATCATGGGCATCGGCTTCGGCGGCACGCCCATGGGCCAGCGCATCGATGTGGTCGAGCTGGGCGAGGATGGGCAGTCGGTGGTCGATGTCACCGAAATGACCCTTCCAATGGAGGCCGGACGCTTCCGCTCGCTGGTACAGGGGCCGGATGGCAGCCTCTATGCCGCTGTGGATGAAGGCTTTATTCACAAGCTCACCCCGAGCAACTGATCGCAGCGCTCCCGTGCCGCCCCCAACCCGGGCGGCACGGGTCTGACACAGGCTGAAATTTGCGCATCCCCGATGCCGGTTTGGCCTTTCTTTCCTTTGGAATCGCTTTTAGACAACACCCGCAAAAGCAGTATTGCGCGGTGCCAAAAGGCCGTGCGCCCCATACAGACATATCCTTTGCGAGACACTTTGCCTGCCGCGCGCCGTCGCGCAGAGCTCCCGAAAAATCAGGAAATTTCACTTATGTCCGAGACCCTTCTCAAAGACGATATCCTGCGCCATTTGACCTACACCCTGGGCAAGGACCCCGATCATGCGCAGACCTACGACTGGCGCATGGCGTTGTCTTTCGCCGTGCGCGACCGGATCGTGGAAAGCTGGTTTGCGGCCACTCGCAAAACCTACGACGCTGACGCGAAGCGGGTCTATTACCTGTCGATGGAGTTCCTGATCGGGCGACTTCTTGAGGACGGGATCATCAACCTGCGCCTTCTGGATGAAGCGCGGGAGGCGTTCGAGACGCTTGGTCTCGATTTCCAGACCGTGGTCGAGGACGAGCCCGATGCGGCGCTCGGCAATGGCGGCCTTGGTCGGCTCGCGGCATGTTTTCTGGAGTCTCTCTCGACGCTTGGTGTGCCTGCCTATGGCTACGGCATCCGCTACGAGCACGGGCTGTTCAAGCAGGGCATCGTCGGCGGTCGGCAGGTGGAGACTCCTGAGACCTGGCTGAGCCAGCAGCACGCGTGGGAGTTCGAACGGCCAGAAGTGCGGCTGCCCATTGGCTTTGGCGGCAAGGTCAAAGTCACGGGCGAACGCGCGGTCTGGACCCCGGCCGAGGCGGTCGACGCCGAAGGCTTTGATACACCGATCGTCGGCTGGCAGGGCAAATGGGCGAACACTCTGCGGCTGTGGTCGGCCAAAGCGCAGGAGCCGTTCGACCTCAACCGCTTCAACGAAGGCGCCTATGCCGCCGCCGCCGAGCCGGAGGCGCTCGCGCGTACGATCAGCCGGGTCCTCTATCCCGACGACAGCACCGAGGCCGGCAAGGAGCTGCGTCTCAAGCAGGAGTACTTCTTCACCGCGGCCTCGCTGCGTGACATCCTGCGCCGCTACGACAGCACGCATAATGACATCACGCAGCTGCCCAAAAGGGTGGCCATCCAGCTCAACGATACGCACCCCGCCATTGCCGGGCCAGAATTGGTGCGCCTGCTGCACGATGAGCGCGGGATGACCTTCGACGACGCGGTAGAGACCGCACGCGCGTGCCTGTCCTACACAAACCACACCCTTTTGCCCGAGGCGCTGGAAAGCTGGGGTGAGGGTCTGTTTGGTCGCCTGTTGCCCCGTCACCTGACGCTGGTCGACCGCATTGACGCGGCCCACGCCAAGGCGAACCCGACCCGCAAGGTCGCGGCCCGCGGCGACGGACAGGTCAAGATGGGGGAGCTGTCCTTCATCATGGCCCATAAGGTCAACGGCGTCTCCGCGCTGCATACCGGACTGATGAAGGAAACCGTTTTCGAGGAGCTGCACCGCCTGCACCTCGAGCGGATCGTGAACCAGACCAATGGTGTGACGCCGCGGCGCTGGCTTTTGTCCTGCAACCCGCGTCTCAGCGGGTTGATCACCGAGTCCATCGGCGACGCTTGGGTTGATGATCTCGAGCAGCTCAAGGGCCTCGAGAGCCATATCGAGGATGCGGCCTGGCTCGACGCCTACCACGCGGCCAAGCAGGACAACAAAGCCGAACTGTCGAACTGGATGGGGCAGACCCAAGGCTTCGCCGCCGATCCGCACATGATGTTCGACGTGCAGATCAAGCGGATGCACGAGTACAAGCGGCAGCATCTCAACATTCTCGAGACGATCGCACTCTGGCAGGAAATCCGGGACAATCCCAACGCGGGCTGGACCCCGCGGCTGAAGCTCTTCGCGGGTAAGGCCGCGCCGAGCTATTACTTCGCCAAGGATATCATTCGGCTGATCAACGACGTGGCGGAAATCGTCAACGCGGACCCGGTCACGAGCCCCTATCTGAAGGTGGCCTTCATTCCGAATTACAACGTCTCGCTGGCCGAAAAGCTGATCCCGGCCGCGGACCTGTCAGAGCAGATCTCGACCGCGGGCAAGGAGGCGTCCGGCACCGGCAACATGAAATTCGCGCTGAACGGCGCGCCGACAATTGGCACGCTGGACGGCGCGAATGTCGAAATTCGCGAACATGTGGGGGAAGAGAACTTCTTCCTCTTTGGCATGACAGCGCAGGAAGTCATGGACCGTCGCTCTGTTGCGGATCACGCAGCCCAGGCGATTGCAGCCGATCCCCGTCTGGCCCGCGCGGTCGAGGCGGTGCGCAAGGGCACTTTTGCGCCCGGCGACACGGATCGCCATGCCGGGATTGCGTATAACATCGCAGGGCCGGATTACTTCCTCGTGGCTTCGGATTTCTCGGATTACTGGAGGGTTCAGCGCGAGGTGGATTCGGCGTTTGCCGATGAAAAGGGCTGGGCACGCATGGCTGCGCTTAATACAGCACGTAGCGGATGGTTCTCCTCTGACCGGACGATCAAAGGCTATGTCTCTGATATCTGGGGTGCTTCTTCGCTCCTGTAGTGGATATGGAACCTAAGGTGAGGTGATTTGGTTGTAGTCTGAGACATAGGGCTTAGACTCGACGCATGACCTCAAAAACAGCAGACCGCTTCGCCGAGATCGGTACGCCGAACGATTTTGATCACATCATTCGCGGCACGTTCGATGCGCCGTTCGACATTCTTGGACCCAAGAAGGTGGGCCGCAGCCGGTATGTGACCGCCTTCGATCCCGGCGCGGCGAAGATGTGGGCCGTGATCGGCTCCAAGGCGCATCCGCTAGCGCCGATCGAAGGCCACCCCGGTCTCTTCACTGGCAAAGCCCCTGGAACCAAACCGTACCTGCTGCGCGGCCAGGCCGAAGACGGGACTGAATGGGAAATTGAAGACCCGTATCGCTTCGGTCCCGTTTTGGGCGAGATCGACGAGTATCTGCTCGGCGAGGGAACACATCAGCACATCTGGCGCGCGCTCGGTGCGCATGTGATGGAGCACGAAGGCGTGCTGGGCACGCATTTCGCCGTCTGGGCACCAAACGCCCGACGCGTATCCGTCGTGGGGGGCTTTAACCATTGGGACGGTCGTCGCCATGTCATGCGCCGTCGTGGCGCAACCGGCGTGTGGGAGCTATTTATTCCCGGGCACGGCGAGGGCACGATCTACAAGTACGAGCTCTTGGATGCGCAAGGCGAGACCCTGCCGCTGAAGGCTGATCCTGTGGGCTTCGGTTCGGAGCACCCGCCCGAAAATGCGTCCGTAGTCCGAGACATCACCGGCTATGGATGGTCGGACGAGAAGTGGATGAGCAAGCGCGAAGCGATGAACAGCCGCCATGCGCCCATCTCCGTCTACGAGGTGCATCTGGGCTCTTGGCGACGCAAGGAACATGGCCGCGCGATTTCTTATATCGAGGCCGCGAGCGAGCTGGTCGACTATGTGAAGGATATGGGCTTCACCCATATCGAGTTGATGCCGATCAGCGAGTATCCGTTCGATGGCTCCTGGGGTTACCAGCCGGTCGGGCTGTTCGCCCCCACGATCCGCCACGGCACGCCGCACGAGTTTCGCGATCTGGTCAACGCGGCGCACAAGGCCGGGATCGGCGTGATCCTCGATTGGGTGCCGGGGCATTTTCCGACGGACAAGCATGGGCTGGGCCAGTTCGACGGAACGGCGCTTTACGAGCATGCCGACCCGAAGGAGGGGTTCCATCAGGACTGGAACACTCTGATCTACAATTATGGACGTCGCGAGGTGACAAATTTCCTGTCCTCGAACGCCCTTTACTGGCTCGACGAGTACCATGTCGACGGGCTGCGGGTGGATGCGGTCGCGTCGATGCTCTACCGCGACTACTCCCGGAAAGAGGGCGAATGGGTGCCCAACAAGGACGGGGGCCGCGAGAACTACGAAGCCATCGACATGCTTCAGAAGATGAACATCACCACCTATGGCGCCCAGCCGGGGATCATGACCATTGCTGAGGAGTCGACCTCTTACCCGAAAGTGTCTGGCCCGGTGCATGAGGGCGGTCTTGGCTTTGGCTACAAGTGGAACATGGGGTGGATGAACGACACGCTTGAGTACATCAAGAAGGACCCGATCTACCGCAAGCATCACCACCACCAGATGACCTTCGGTCTGCATTACGCGTTTTCGGAGAACTTCATCCTGCCCATAAGCCATGACGAGGTGGTGCACGGCAAAGGCTCGATGCTGGGCCGGATGCCGGGAAATGATTGGGAGCGTTTTGCGAACCTGCGCGCCTATTACGGCTTTATGTGGGGACACCCCGGCAAGAAGCTGCTCTTTATGGGTCAGGAGTTCGCGCAGGCGCACGAGTGGAACCACGACGCCCAGATCGACTGGGATGCGGCGGCGACGCCGCGCCACGGGGGGGTGCAAAGCCTTGTTCGCGATTTGAACAAGGCCTACGCGGCCCATCCGGCCTTGCACAAGTATGATTGCGAAGAGCGCGGCTTCCAGTGGATCGAGGCCAACGACGCCGATCGATCCGTTTATGCTTGGATCAGGCGCGGCGACGCCGACGATGCAGATATCGTCGTGATCTGTAATTTCACGCCGATGGAGCAGACGGGTTACACGCTTGGATTGCCGTCCGAAGGCGCGTGGTCGGAAATTCTGAACTCCGACGCCGGGATTTATGGCGGGGCCGATCGCGGCAATCTGGGCAAGGTGACGGCAAAGCCGGAGCCGTCCCACGGCCAGCCAGCCAGTGCGCAACTGACGCTGCCACCACTTTCCACGATTTTCCTGAAAAAGGACTGACGCGACCCGAAACGTGACGACGAAAAAGAACTGCGAGCAGAGGCTCGCACGGAGGGAGGACCATATGACAAACTCACCAAATCGGCTGTCCAATCGGACCATGGCCTTTGTTCTTGCGGGGGGGCGGGGGAGCCGCCTGAAAGAGCTTACCGATGTGCGCGCAAAGCCCGCGGTCTACTTCGGCGGTAAGACCCGGATCATCGATTTCGCGCTGTCCAACGCGCTGAACTCCGGCATCCGAAAGATGGCGATCGCAACGCAGTACAAGGCGCACTCCCTGATCCGGCACTGCCAGCGCGGCTGGAGCTTCTTTCGCGCGGAGCGGAACGAATATCTCGATATCCTGCCTGCCTCACAGCGGGTGGCGGAGAACAAATGGTATCTCGGCACCGCAGACGCCGTGACCCAGAACATAGACATCGTGGACAGCTACGACGTGGACTACGTGCTGATCTTGGCGGGCGATCACATCTACAAGATGGATTATGAGCTGATGATCCGCCAACACGTGGAAACCGACGCGGACGTCACGGTCGGGTGTCTGACCGTCCCGCGCAAGGAGGCATCCGCCTTCGGTGTGATGGACATCGACGACAAGGACATCATCACCTCGTTTCTGGAGAAACCTGCCGACCCGCCCGGCACGCCGGAAGATCCGGACAAGACGCTGGCCTCGATGGGAATCTACGTCTTCAAGTGGTCCTTCTTGCGGATGCTGCTGTTGCAGGATGCCGACAACAAGGATTCCACCCATGACTTTGGTGGGGATCTGATCCCCGAGATCGTCAAGAACGGCAAAGCGGTGGCGCACCGGTTCGATAGTTCCTGCGTCAAACATGCGACTGACGCGCCGAGCTACTGGCGCGACGTGGGCACTGTGGACGCCTTCTGGAAGGCCAATATCGACCTGACGGACTTTTCCCCGGACCTCGATCTGTGGGACCGCAACTGGCCGATCTGGACATACTCGGAAAGCGTGCCGCCCGCGAAGTTCATCCACAACGAGGATGCGCGTCGCGGAACGGCGATCAGCTCTCTCGTGGCGGGGGGATGTATCATCTCCGGCACCGAGGTCAGCAATTCGCTGCTCCACACAGGTGTCCACACCAACTCCTACGCCCAGCTGGATCATGCGGTTTTGCTGCCAAATGTGACGGTGGAACGCTCCGCTCGACTGAAGAAAGTAGTCATCGACCGCGGTGTGGTGATCCCGCAGGGCCTTGTCGTGGGCGAGGACCCGGACGAGGATGCCAAGTGGTTCCGCGTCTCAGAAGGTGGGGTCACGCTGATCACGCAGCCAATGCTCGACAAGCGAGCTGAATCGATCGCATGAGCCTACGCGTTCTCTCGGTCGTGTCGGAATGTGTGCCGCTGGTGAAAACCGGTGGCCTCGCCGATGTCGCGGGGGCTCTTCCAGGCGCGCTGGCAGGCCATGGCGTCGAGATGCGGACCCTGATCCCCGGCTACCCTGCCGTGCTGGCCCATATCGGAAAACGCGCCCGTAAGGTCGCTGATCTTGGTGCGCTGTTTGGCGGGAAGGCCGTAATCCGGCAGGGAAAGCTGGGCGACACGGTGCTTTACGTGCTCGATGCGCCGCATCTCTTTGACCGTGAGGGCAGCATTTACCTTGGCCAAGACGGCAATGACTGGCCCGACAACCCGGAACGGTTCGCGGCCCTATCGATGGCCGCGGCGCGGATCGGGGAACAGGGCGTCGGAAAATGGGTGCCACAAGTCCTGCACCTGCATGACTGGCAAGCGGGGCTTACGCCGTTCTACCTCAAGCGCCGCGGTGCCGCGGAGCGGGTGAAGACGCTTCTGACCATTCACAATATCGCATTTCAGGGTCTCGCCCCTGCAAAGATGCTAAACCGGTTGGAGCTTCCATCGGAATATTTCGACCATGAGGGTCTGGAGTTTTACGGCAAGATCAGCGCGCTCAAGGCGGGGCTGGTCTGGACAGACAAGATATCGACGGTCAGTCCGACCTATGCGGTCGAGCTGATGACGCCCGAATTCGGCATGGGGCTTGATGGCGTGCTGCGCGAGCGGCGCGCTGATCTCGTGGGAATTCTGAACGGTATCGACACCGATGTCTGGACCCCACCTTTCAAGACGCCACGTGGTAAAGTCCGGGCGCGGAAGGCATTGCGCAAGAAGATGGGCCTGCCGGACGCGAAGGGACCACTGTGCGTTGTCATCTCTCGCCTGACGGAGCAGAAAGGCCTTGATTTGTTGCTCGACGCGCTGCCCACGCTTCTCGACTGCGGCGGGCAACTGGCGCTTCTGGGCAGCGGCGATGCTGAGCTGGAGCGTGCTTTTCACGCCGCGGCAGGCGAGCATGAGAATGTGGCGGTCCGCATCGGCTATGACGAGGCGCTTGCGCGGGACCTGATCGCTGGCGGGGATACGATCTTGGTGCCGTCGCGATTTGAGCCATGCGGGCTGACCCAGTTGTACGGGCTGCGTTTTGGCACGCTGCCGCTGGTCTCGCTGACAGGCGGTCTTGCCGATACGGTGATCCCCGCCAGCCCCGCGGCGATGCAAAGCGGGGTGGCCACCGGTTTCCAGTTCCACCCGGTGACCCGTCAGGCGCTGGAGCAGTCACTGACCCAGATGTGCGAAACATTTCGCGACCCAAAGACATGGGGCAAGATGCAGCAAAACGCGATGGCGCAGGCCGTGGGATGGGATATATCTGCGGCTCGCTATGCTGATCTGTTCCAAGAGCTTGTATCCTCCGCATGACCCCTGACCTTTCGATGACCGAGGGGCGCGCCGCTCCGCTTGGCGCGACCTTTGACGGCGATGGCGTGAATTTTGCCGTTTTCTCCGGCCACGCGCGGCGCATGTATCTGTGCCTTTTCTCTCCGGACGGAAAGACCGAGACCCACAGGTTGGAACTGCGCGAGCGCGACGGGGAGGTGTGGCATGGATATATCTCCGGCCTGCGTCCCGGGCAGCGGTACGCGTTCCGGGCCGACGGCCCCTACGCGCCCAAGGACGGGCACCGCTTCAATGTCAACAAACTGCTCCTCGATCCCTATGCAAAGCGGCTGACGGGACATCCCGAATGGCACGACGCGCTGATGGGCTACACCGTTGGCCACAAGGACAAGGACCTCAGTTTCGATACGCGTGACAGCGCGCCGTATATGCCCCGCTGTGTGGTCGAAGACCCCAGCTTCGCATGGGGCGAGACGACCCCGCCGGATACGCCGATCGACCAGACAATCATTTACGAGGCCCATGTGAAGGGCCTGACCGCCTTGCATCCTGCGGCGGAGCCGAAGGGGACGTTTCTTGGCCTCGCGTCTGACCGGATGCTGGATCACCTGACAGACCTTGGCATTACCGCCATCGAACTGCTTCCAAGCCAGGCGTTTCTGAACGACCGTTTTCTGGTCGACAAAGGGCTTGTGAATTACTGGGGCTACCAGACGCTGGGCTTCTTCGCGCCCGAGCCGCGCTACCTTTCCCAAGGGCAAATCTGGGAGTTCCAGCACATGGTCGCGCGCCTGCATTCCGCAGGGATCGAGGTGATCATGGATGTGGTCTACAATCACACCTGCGAGGGTGATCACACTGGCCCCACGCTGAGCTTTCGCGGGCTCGACAATGCTAGCTACTACCGGCTGCATGAGGACCAGCGCCACTACATCAATGACACCGGCACCGGCAACACGCTGAACCTCGAACATCCCATGGTGCTGCGCATGGTGATGGACAGCCTGCGCTACTGGGTGGAGGTGATGGGCGTCGATGGCTTCCGTTTCGATCTGTGCTCGACCCTTGGGCGCACGGCCACGGGCTTCGATCCCGGCGCGGCCTTCTTTGATGCGCTCCGCCAAGACCCGGTTCTGACCCGCACCAAGCTGATCGCGGAGCCGTGGGATATCGGCCCCGGGGGCTATCAGGTCGGGGCCTTCCCGCCGCCTTTCCTCGAATGGAACGACAAGTTTCGCGACGGGGTACGCCGCTTCTGGCGCGGCGATGCGGGGCAGTCCCGACAGGTCGCCGGGTGGGTGATGGGCTCTGCCCAGCAATTCGACCATTCGGGCCGACCCGCGACCGCGTCTGTCAATCTGATCACCGCCCATGACGGCTTCACGCTGGCCGATCTGACCGCCTACAACCAGAAGCACAACATGGCCAATGGCGAGGGTGGGCGCGACGGTCATGGCGAGAACTACTCAGACAATTTCGGTGTGGAAGGTCCGACGGAAGACGATGCCATCAATGCGGCGCGCGCCCGGCGCAGGCGGAACCTGATGGCAACACTGCTGCTGTCTCAGGGCACGCCGATGATCCTGGCCGGGGATGAGCTGGGAAATAGCCAGGGCGGCAACAACAACGCCTATTGCCAAGACAACGAGATCGGATGGGTCGATTGGCCCGGCGCCGATGCCGAGATGCTGGCCTTTACCAAGCAGCTCATCGCCTTGCGCAAGGCCCAGCCAATCCTGCGGCAGAAGCGGTTTTTGCATTCGCGCGAGCGCGTTTCTGACGGTCTGGAGGACCTGTTCTGGCTGCGCCCAGATGGTGCGCCGATGGGCGTTGAAGACTGGCAGGACGACAGCCGCAAGATGGTCTGCGCCGAGATGCGCATGGCCTCCGGCACGCCGAATTACGGGTTGGAGACGACCGCGGTCTATATTGCGTTGAACGCGGGCGAAGCGGTCGAGGTCACTTTGCCCAAGGTGTCTTCTGGATGGGCGTGGAGCCTTGGGGTCGATACCGCGCGCCCGGGTGTCGAGGGCGAGACCGCCACGCGCTTCACGGTCGCGGCCGACAGCATGGTGGCCTTCGTCTTGCAGCCGGAGGCCCGCGATGGCTGAGGACATCGTCGCCCGCGCTGCGCACTATGGCATTCTGCCACGCTACATCGACCAGATGGAACAGGTGCGCGAAACGTCCCCTGAAACTGCCGCAGCTTTGCTCGCGGCGATGGGGATCGACCCCGAGGATGGTCTTCCTTCGAAACGCACGCTGCCGCGATATCTTGTGGTCGAGACCAGTACGAAACCCAATCTGGCGATGCCCGATGGGGCTTGGGAGCTTACCTTCGAGGATGGCGCGCAGCTCGAAGGGCAAGATGCGCTGCCCGCTTTGCCGCTTGGTATTCACCGACTGGATATCGGACGTGAGCGGTGCTGGCTTCTCTCTGCGCCCGCCTCCTTGCCGTTGCCCGAGCCTTGCTGGGGAATGATCGTGCCTTTGGCGGGACTGCGCACGGCAGAGCAGGGCGGTGTCGGGGACTACCGCGACCTCGGGCAATTGGGTCAGGATCTGGGCGGGCTGGGAGCGTCCTATTTGGGCGTGAACCCGGTCCATGCGGGATTTCCGACCGCGCCCGAAGGCTTCAGCCCCTACACCCCCTCGCATCGGCGTCGTCTGAGCAGCCTGTATCTGCCGACGACAGGACACACGCCCGGGGGCGATTTGATCGATTTCCGCACTGAAATTCCCCGCCACATGACAGCGCTTCGCGCAGAGTTCGACACGCGCGAAAACTGGCCCGGGTTCGAGGCGTATCTGACCCGCGAGGGCGAGGGTCTGACCC
Organism: Litoreibacter ponti; assembly: GCF_003054285.1. NCBI lineage: Bacteria > Pseudomonadati > Pseudomonadota > Alphaproteobacteria > Rhodobacterales > Roseobacteraceae > Litoreibacter > Litoreibacter ponti. The sequence continues at coordinate 987,543 of NZ_QBKS01000002.1, read as the reverse complement.
GCTTCGCGACCCATCAGGCGCTGTCGGACCGGAACGGTCCCTATTGGTGCGATTGGCCCGAGGAGTTGCAAGACCCCGGCAGTGACGCGGTCGCCCGCGCGCAGGATGACCTGCAGTCAGAAATCCTCTTTCACGCGTGGCTGCAATGGCGCGCGGAGGAAGAGCTGCGCGCTGCGCATGCCCAAGCCAAGGCTGGTGGAATGGAGATGGGCTTGTATCTTGATCTCGCCGTCGGCACGCATCCGTTCGGCGCGGAAACCTGGGAGGACCGCGAAAGTTTTGCTTTTGGTGCGTCTCTTGGCGCACCGGCGGATGCGTTCTCGAAGGAGGGGCAAAACTGGGGCCTCGCGCCGCTCGACCCGAACGCCTTGATCGAAAGTGGTTTCCGCCCTCTGGCGGAGACGCTGCGGCGGCAGCTATCCTTTGCGGGCGTGCTGCGCATTGATCATATCCTTGGCTTCGAGCGTGCGTTCTGGGTACCGGAGGGCGCCCCTGGCGGTTATGTTCAGATGCCCACCGATGCGATGCTGGCCGTCGCCCGGATCGAGGCGGCGCGCGCGGGTGCAGTGATCGTCGGCGAAGATCTGGGCAACATCCCCGACGGCTTGCAGCAGGATCTGGCGCGCTCCGGCATCTTGGGGTGCCGCGTGGCGGTGTTCGAGAAGGACATGGGTCCACCGATCACATTCCGCGGGCCAAAGGCCTATGACGCCGCTACGATCGCGAGCTTCTCGACCCATGATCTGCCCACCTGGGCAGGCTGGCGCGAAGGCGCGGAAATCGATGCGCGACGCGACATCGGCGACATAGATGCGATGCAAGCAGAAGACATGCAGCGAGAGCGGACGCTCGAAGTCGCGGCCTTCGACGCCCTGGCCGGAACCAGCGGCGACAGTCCCGACGCGATGCACGCCTTCTTGGCCAAGGCCCCGGCGCGGCTGGTCGCACTGCAGATCGAGAACATATTGGACATTGAGGCGCAGCCGAACCTGCCCGGCACGGTGGACGCCTATCCCAACTGGCGGCAGCGCCTGCCAGTTGGACATGACGCGCTGGCTCAGGACGAGCGGGTCCAGCGCGCGGCGCAGATCATGGCGAAGGCCGGGCGATAGGAGGACAGCATGCAGATCCACACGGTCAAGACCACGCCCATCGAGGGGCAGAAACCCGGGACCTCTGGCCTGCGCAAAAAGACCGCGGTCTTCATGGGTCCGCACTATCTCGAGAATTTCATTCAGAGTGTGATCACCGGGACGGGCGGTGCACAGGGCAAAACCTACGTGCTCGGCGGCGATGGGCGTTACTTCAATGACCGCGCGGCGCAGGTAATTTTGCGGATGCTCGCGGCGCAAGGTGCAATGAAGGTGATCGTGGGTCAGAACGCTTTGCTGTCGACGCCCGCGGCCTCGCACCTCATCCGAAAACGGGGTGCGGATGGCGGCTTTATCATGTCCGCCAGTCATAACCCCGGCGGCCCGAATGAAGACTTCGGCGTGAAGTTCAACGGACCCAACGGCGGCCCCGCGCCGGAGGGAATGACGGCAAAAATGTACGAAGAGACGACGCGGATCACCGAATACAAGATCCTCGACGCGCAGGACGTGGATTTTTCCGGCGTCGGCACCCAGAAGTTGGGCGAGTTGGAGGTCGAGGTTGTCGATCCGGTGGCGGATTACGCCGCGATGATGGAGGACCTGTTCGATTTCGATAAGATCCGCGCCCTTTTGGCGGGCGGATTCACCATGCGTTTTGACGCGATGCATGCAGTGACCGGGCCCTATGCCAAGGCGATCTTCGAAGGCGCGCTGGGCGCGCCCGAAGGGTCGGTGATCAATGCAGTGCCCTCCCCCGATTTTGGCGGCGGCCACCCGGATCCGAACCCGATCTGGGCCAAGCCGCTGATGGACGAAATGTTCGGCCCCGATGCGCCGGATTTCGGCGCGGCGTCAGATGGTGACGGCGACCGCAACATGATCGTGGGGCGTGGTGCCTATGTGACGCCATCAGACAGTCTTGCGGTGTTGGCGGCGAATGCCACGCTCGCCCCGGCCTACAAGGGCGGTCTGGCGGGTGTCGCGCGGTCCATGCCGACCTCTGGTGCTACGGACCGGGTGGCAGAGGCGCTGGGCATCGAATGCCACGAGACGCCGACCGGCTGGAAATTCTTCGGCAACCTGCTCGATGCGGGCCGGGCCACGCTTTGTGGCGAAGAGAGCGCCGGTACCGGGTCGGACCATGTGCGCGAGAAGGATGGGGTCTGGGCCGTGCTGTTCTGGCTCAACATCCTGGCCGAGACCGGCCAATCGGTCGGCGCGCTGCTCGAGGCACATTGGCGAAAGTTCGGCCGCAACTACTATTCCCGCCATGACTACGAGGCCGTCGACAGCGCTGCGGCAAACACGCTCGTGGAAGAGTTACGGGCGAAGCTTGATGATTTGCCCGGCCAAAGCTTTGCGGGCCTGACTGTCGAGGGCGCGGATGAGTTCGCCTACACGGACCCCACCGATGGCTCTGTGAGCGAGGGCCAAGGCATCCGGATCATGCTCGAAGGCGGGCGACGGATTGTCCTGCGGCTCTCCGGCACGGGCACAGACGGTGCGACCCTGCGCGTCTATCTCGAGCGGCTGGAGACCCGCCCCGACCATCTCGACCATGACCCGCAGGAGGCGCTGGCCGATGTCATCGCTGCCGCAGATGCCATCGCGGGGATCACCCGGCACACGGGACGCGATGCGCCGGATGTGCGCACTTAGCCGCTGCACGTATAGGAGGACACGATGACCGACCTTAAGGACCGGATCTCCTACGACCCTGACGCAGCAAATGCGCTGCGCGACCGGTGTCGGACGTTTCTCAACACCGCCTCTACCCGGTTCGGGGGCGAGCAGCAGGTCGCGCGGCACTTGGGCGGGCAGGTGGCCCGCAACGTGGCGACGTTCGGCTTCTGGACGCCGGAGCTGCTCGACCACCGCGTGCCGGATGGCGACATTTTCCTCGAGGTGCTCGCGCCCGTAGGCGAAGTCGATCTCACCCGCGCCCAGCAGAACATCCAGTTCCAGCGGGCCTACATTCCCATTCTACGCAACGACGCGCATTGCTTCACGGCGGTGAGCGGGATGCGCGCCGGAACCCGCGATCAGGTTGGCGATTTCTACGCGCTGACCTGGCGTGACAGCGAGGGGGCGTGGCACCGCATTCTGGATCCGCTCGCCATGTCGCTGCCTTTCGGGGCGATGGCCCCGGCGGAGCTTTATGACGTGGATGCCATGTTGGAGGCGCGCGCGGACAAGGCCTATTTCGCGCAGTTCCAAGGCGGCGTGCACAAGTTCGGGCCGCCAACAAACATCTTGCAAATCCACGTGCCCACCGCCACGGCGGGCGGCACGCTCGCAAGTCTGACACGCCACTACGCGCGGCTCGCGGAGCGTGTCGCCGCAGGGATGGAGCTGGAGCCCGCCGACAAGCTCTTTCTGGGCTATGACGCGGTGCAGCTACTGCCGGTAGAGCCCACAACCGTCTACGAGACCGGACCGGATTTCTGGCAGGAAAGTGATGGCACGGACAGCAGCGTCAGCGTCTCGCTGCTGCGCCCGGATACGACGAACTGGGGCTATGATGTGGTAATCGCTGGCATGGCAACGGTGAACCCTGTGCTTCTTGAGACAGGTCGCCCGGACGAGTTGGTCGACCTCGCCGCGGTGCTGCACAATTTCCCCTCGAAGCCCAAGATGCTTTGCTTTGATGTGGTTTTCGGCCATTCCGACAATCAGGGCCTGCGCGCGCTCTGCTCGCACTATTTTGCCGGGCCGAACATGTACGGGCAAAACCTTGACTACCAGAACCCCGCCGTGCGGGCGATCCTCTTGGAGATGCAGCGGCGCAAGGTGAATTTCGGGGCCGAGGCGGTGCGCGTAGACGGTGCGCAGGACTTTAAATGGTGGGATGCGGGTGCGCAGGAGCTCAAGCATGACGACGAGTACCTGCAATCCATGGCCGATATCGAGCAGGAGGTAGCAGGCACTACCTATCGCCCGTGGTTCATTTTCGAGGATGGCCGCCCTTGGCCTGCGGAGGATTGGGAGATCAGCTCCACCTATCGCTCGGTGATCGAGAACCAGCGCGACGAGGATGTCTTTCAATGGGGCCCGCTGACCTTCGCTCATAATACGCCGTTCCTGTATACGTTTTGGCTATCAAAATTTTGGCGCATCCGCGAGATGCTGGAAGTCGGCGCGAACTGGATTTCGGGCACCTCGAACCACGACACGCTCCGGCGCGGCACGCAGGTCAGCCTGAAGATGAACACCAACACCCGTTTGGGGCAGACCCGGATGGAGATCCTCGACAAGGCTTATGATAACCCCGTGGTGCACGCGCTGACCTACGTGGCGCTGCCCGGGGTGCCGATGGATTTCCTCAACGCCATGGCGCGGGCAAGCTGGGGCTTCATCCGCAATCAGGACGACCAGTACGGCGTTAAGGTGGTGGCGGAAGAGGCGATCAGCCTGCGCTGGCAGGTCGACGAATACAGCTACTCGGTGCCCGCGAATTTCAAACGGCTCAAGGCGCTGGGCTACGAGACGCGCGCCGATCTCGCGCGGTTCTTCGAGTTCCTGCCCGCGCTGGTGGAGGTCACGGAATACGACCTCGACGAGATCGCCCGGCTTCTGGGCAAGGCGGAGCCGCCCCTGGCGGGTCCGGACTACACCGTGGCTTCGGTCAAGGCCGTGGCACGGGCGTGGATGGACGACATGCATGAGTATTGCAACGTCTCCCATTCCTTGCCGCATCTGGACGCGGCGCAGTTGGACTTCGCGCTCGACATACGCAACTTCCGCCGCGCGCGGCCGTGGCTGCGGGACAATTACGGGCCGAAGGATCATTTCGATTACCTCAAGCCTATTGACGGGCGGACGGTCTTTACCTCCCTGCGGCACGGGCCTGACGGGGAGCAGGTCTTCACGATCCTGCACATGGAAGGCGGCGAGACCAGCGTGATCGAGCCTTTGACCCAGTCGATCCCCGGGATCGAGGGCACAGGCTGGACGCTGGCACTGCGCACGCCAGGGATTGGGCCGGAGTATCAGAGCGGGCCGATTGTTCTGAAAGACTCGATGGGACTGGTTTACACCCGCAAGCGGTGATCAGGTCAGCTTGGGCAGCCAACCGGTCGTGCGCACGAGCGAGACGGCAGGCTTCGACTGCGCCCCAAGGCTGAGGCAGGCATCGCGCAAAAGATCTGTGCCATCTTTGGCCGATTTCGGCAGAGATTGCGGCAGGATCGGGCGGCCCACACGGATGCGGTAGGGCTGGCGGTGCTTGTTCAGCGTCTCGTGGAACAGGGTGATATCGCGCAGCGTCGGGTGGATCATGTCCAGCAGGTAGAAAAGCGCCGAGTTGCGGGCCTGAATGTTGATCGGGATGACAGGCAAGCCGAACTTGCGCGCCATCATTGCCGCGGATGTCATCCACGGGCGCTCATGCAGCTTCAGAAGACGCCGCTTTGCAAGTCGACCGGAGGGGAAGATCAGCCCGGGCCTCCCCTGCTCCACCGCTGCGGCGGTCAGGCGCAGGGTCTCCTTGGTCTTGCTGTGGGTGCGCCGGTCCAGCCGCCATTCCACAGGCAGGATCAGGTCCTCCATCTGGGGCAGGACCCGCAGAATGTCGGAGTTTGCGTAGATGAACAGGTCCGGCCTGCGGGCTGCGATAAGATGGTGCAGGATGATGCCGTCGGCGATGCCGGTCGGGTGGTTGGCAACGATCAGTGCGGGGCCCTCAGAGGGAATGTTTGCCAATCCGGCGACGTCCAGTTTTCGCGCCAGCGTGTTGCCCATTGTGGACATGATCTCAGCGGTCGGCATGTCAGCGACCATTTCGGCCACCCCCAGCGTCTTGCGGTAGCGCAGCGCGCGCTCCGCAAGCCAACGTGCGGCCTTCGCCGCGGGCGTGCCTTGGAACAACCACGGCGCACGGTCTTCGATAAGCGGGTCGATGACATGATGCATGACCGCTCATATAGGAGCCGATATGACAGCCGTATAACAGCTGTGCGAAATTCTGCCGAACTCAGCCGCCGTGGGCGGAAAGCCCCTCATCCAGTGCCGACAAGATGATAGTTATCTCTTGCTCGGTGATCACCAGCGGCGGAGACATCAACAGGTTGTTGCCACCAATGCGGACCATCGCTCCGGCCTCGTAGGCGGTGTTGAAGACCGCGGTAAGCGTCTCAGGCGCGGCCGGGGCTTTCGTGTCGCGGTCGGAGACAAGCTCCACCGCGGCCATCAAACCATGCCCACCGCGCACATCCCCGATCATCTCGTGCTTGTCCTTGAGGGCCTTCAAGCCTTCGAACAGCTGCGTGCCACGCGGAGCGGCGTTCTCATTGATCGCCATGCGCTGGCTTTCACGAATGCACGCCAAGGCGGCGGCAGCACCGACCGGGTGGGCGGAATAGGTGTAGCCATGAAAGATCGACGCGTCGGTGGCGTCGCCCTGTTCAAACACCTCTGCGACCGCGTCGGAGACCATGCAGGCGCCGAACGGGAAGTAGCCCGACGTGATGCCTTTTGCCATAGTCATCATGTCAGGCTGCACGCCCCAATGACGCGAGCCGGACCAGTCGCCGGTGCGCCCGAAACCGGTGATCACCTCGTCGGCGATCATCAGGATGCCATAACGGCTGCAAATCTCGCGCATCAGCCCCATGAAGCTTTCATGGGGGACGATCACACCGCCCGCGCCCTGAATTGGCTCCATGATAAAGGCGGCGATCGTGTCGGCGCCCTGGAATTCGATCTCGTCGACCATGGCCGCCGCGCAAAGCTGCGCCAGCCGCGCGGGGTCGGTCTCGCCGAAGGGATTGCGATAGGGGTAGGGCGAGGGGAGGTGGAAGCAGCCCGGCAGCAGCGGCTCGTAATTGATCCGGAAGCGGTTGTTGCCATTGACCGACGCGCCGCCAAAATGGGTGCCGTGGTAGCCTTTCTTAAGCGACAGGAACTTCGTGCGCCCATGATCGCCGCGGACCTTGTGATATTGGCGTGCGAGCCGCAGAGCGGTCTCGACCGCGTCCGACCCGCCTGAGGTGAAGAATGCGCGGCCCATCCCATCCGATGCGAACATCTCGCGCAACTCGTAGCTGAGCTCAATCGCGGGTGCATTGGTCGTGCCTGCAAAGGCAGAGTAGTAGGGCAGCTCCTGAACTTGCGCGGCGATTGCGTCCTTGATGGGCTGGCAGGAGTAGCCGACATTCACGCACCACAGCCCGCCAACGCCGTCCACGACCGAATGACCGTTCAGATCGGTGATCGTCGAGCCATCGGCCGATTTGATGACACGGGGCGGCTTCTCTTGCAGCGCTCCGGGATGGCCCATCGGATGCCACATATGGCGCGCGTTATGGGCGTTGAGGAAATTGTCGTCCTTCATTTCGCAGCCTCCGGCAATTATTGGGACCACCGTTGAGCCTATTTGCCATCACTGCAAGCCTGATTCCGACATGCACCTTGTTTGCATCGGAGCAGCCCTCTACATGGCAGGGAATGAAAAGATTTATCCCATTTATGAGCTCCGAGCCCACGGTGAACGTGGTGCGGATGACCGGAGTCATCGCCGCCGGCGGTCGGGGCGCCAGCCTCAACGACGCGGCCATGGCCCCGCTTCTCGACAAGGCGTTCAAAAAGGGCAAGCCGGCGGCGGTCGCGCTTTTGCTGAATTCGCCGGGCGGCTCGCCTGTTCAGAGTTCTCTGATCGGCGCGCGTATCCGGCGTCTTGCGTCCGAGCATGATCTGCCCGTGGTGGCTTTCATCGAGGACGTCGCGGCGTCTGGTGGCTATTGGCTGGCGGCGGCTGCCGATGAGATTTACCTCGACGCGTCTTCGATCATCGGCTCCATCGGGGTGATCTCGGCGAGCTTCGGCTTCCACGAGTTGATGGAGCGCCAGGGGATCGAGCGCCGCGTGCACACTGCGGGCAAGGACAAGTCCATGCTCGATCCGTTCCGCCCCGAGCGAGATGAAGACGTGGAGCGGCTGAAGGACCTGCAACAACAGATTCACGACACGTTCATCGACCACGTGAAAACCCGCCGGGAGGGCAAGCTGTCCGACGATGCGGATCTGTTTACCGGAGAGATCTGGGTGGGCCAGCGCGGCGTCGATGTGGGATTGGCCGACGGGATTGGCCATCTGGTGCCGGTGATGAAGGACCGTTTCGGCGACAAGACCCGCTTCAACGTGTTCGGTCCCCGTCGGTCGCTGTTCCAGCGGCTAGGTGCCCGTGTGCTGACAGACACGCTCGACCAGCTCGACGAGAAAGCGCTTTGGGCGCGCTTCGGTCTTTAGGCCATGATCGTCAAGATCATCACGTTCTTCCTGATCGGCATGGCGGTGCTCGCCATGTTCGGCAAGCTGCGCATGCCGAAGGTCGGAAAGCGCGACGACAAGAGCCTCGGCCCGGTCAGCAAATGCAAACACTGCGGAAGTTATAAAATCGGCAAGGGCCCCTGTCCTTGCCAGAAAAAGGGCTGAGGGATGCTGGAAATCGTCGGGGCCGTTGGCGGCTTGATCATCCTGTTGGTGGCCGGGGACGCGCTGGTGCGCGGAGCGGTGAACCTGTCGCTGCGCCTTGGTATTCCCGCGCTGATTGTCAGCCTGACCATTGTAGCCTTTGGAACCTCGGCTCCTGAACTTCTGATCTCCGTGCAGTCCGTCTTGGCGGGTGTTCCCGGGCTGGCGCTGGGCAACGTAGTCGGCTCGAACACGGCCAATATTCTGCTGGTGCTGGGCATTCCTGCGCTTTTTGCGGGTCTTCCCGCCAGCGCCGCGGACACGCGAAAGAGCTTCGTGCAGATGATCGCTGCGACGCTGCTGTTTATACTGGTGTGTTTCATGGGCCCGATCACTTGGGTGCACGCGTCCGTGCTGCTTGCGGGGTTCTTCCTGATCCTCGGTGATCAGTTCCGTGAGGCGCTGAGCAGCCGCAAGAATGACGACGACCTCGACCCGGACGGCGCCGATCCAACCATGAAAGGGTGGAAGATCGCAGCCTTTCTGGCGGCGGGTCTGGTGGGGCTGCCGCTGGGTGCCGGCCTGCTCGTGGATAATGCCAGCGCAATCGCCACTCGGCTCGGCGTTCCCGACACGATCATCGGCCTGACACTTGTCGCCATCGGTACGTCGCTTCCGGAGCTCGCGACCACGGTCATGGCCGCCCTGCGCAAGCAGGCGGACGTGGCGCTCGGCAATGTCATCGGCTCGAACTTGTTCAACCTCTTGCTTATCATCGGCGCCGCGGGCCTTGTGGGCGAAGTCCCCGTCCCCGTGGAGTTCCTCCGCTTCGATCTGTGGGTAATGCTCGCGGCGTCGCTCATGCTGTTCCCGGTGGTCTATCGCAATCAGAGGATGGGCAAGCGCTGGGGGACGGTGCTTTGCGCGCTATATGTCGCCTACATCATCGTTGTGCTGAGCACTGAGATTTGAGGACGTTTAAATGATCGAAGGACGCGCGCTGGTCACCGGAGCCTCCAACCGCCTTGGCCGGGCCATGGCTTTGAGGCTTGCGGAAATGGGGTTCGACGTGGCGGTCCATTACGGGTCTTCCTCTGACGCGGCCGAGAGGGTCGTGGGCGAGATCACCGCGATGGGGCGCAAGGCCTGTGCGGTTCAGGCCGACTTGCTGGACCTCGATGCCGCCGAAGGGTTGATTGATGCTGCCGCAAGCGGTCTTGGCGGGCCCCTGTCAGTTCTGGTCAACAACGCCTCCATCTTCGAGCATGACACGATCGAAACCGCGACGCGGGACAGCTGGGATCGCCATATGCGTTCCAACCTGCAGGGGCCGTTTATCCTGATCCAACGCTTCGCGGCGCAGGCGCCCAAGGCTGGCACCGATGCGAATGGCGAGCCGATCGCACGGGCGGCGGTGGTGAACATGGCGGATCAACGCGTGCGCAAGCTGACGCCAGAGTTCATGACCTACACGCTGGCCAAAATGGGGCTGTGGACGTTGACGCGGACCGCCGCACAGGCTCTTGCGCCGGACATTCGCGTGAACGCCATCGGCCCCGGACCCACGATGCAAGGCGGCCGGCAATCGGCGGAGCATTTCGCGGCACAGCGCGCAGCGACTATTTCCGGTCGCGGCTCCAACCCCGAAGACATTGCGGGAGCGCTGGGCTATATCCTGCGCGCGCCCGCGCTGACCGGGCAGCTACTTTGCATCGACGCAGGGCAGCATTTGGGGTGGGAGACCCCGGATGTGCTGGGGGTCGAGTAGTTCGTTCCATTTTGGCGTAATTTGCGCCACAGGGGAGGAAATTTGCGGATGCAGCATTGACTTGTCCACCTGTGCCAAATCCTTAACGAATCTGTTACCAAAAGCTTAATGTTTTCAAGTATTTGACATGTATCATTATTTTTTCCCTTTTAAAACAACGCCCTAGTGCGTTGCCTATTTTTTAGGCATTCCGTGTTTGACCCTGCAAAACAACGATAAATTCAGGGTCTCGAGTTTTACCCCACAAGCTTATCCACAGAAGAAGTGGAAAGCTTTTCTCTTGCCCCGCTTTGCGGGACATTGCAGCGACAGGTAAGGAATCGCGTAGCCAAATATGTCGGACCCAGAAACATCAAAAATTGAGACCGAGACCGCGTCGGAGACCTCACCCAAGGTCACCGGCCACGCCTGCATTCAGTCCTACCTGAACACGATCGACAATTCACCCGGCGTCTACCGGATGCTCGATGCGCAGCAGCGGGTTCTGTATGTCGGCAAAGCGCGCGCCCTGAAGAAACGCGTCTCGAACTACGCGAACCCGAACGGGCACAGCCCCCGGATCGCGCGGATGATCTCTGAGACCGCGTCGATGATGTTTCTGACCACCAAGACTGAGACCGAGGCGCTGCTGCTTGAGCAGAACCTGATCAAGCAGCTCAAGCCGAAATTCAACGTGCTGCTGCGCGACGACAAAAGCTTCCCGAATATCCTGGTGACGACGACTCACGCCTTCCCGCAGATCAAAAAGCACCGCGGGGCCAAGCGCGAGAAAGGCGATTACTACGGCCCCTTTGCCTCTGCCGGGGCGGTGAACCGCACGCTGAACCAGCTGCAGCGGGCCTTCCTGCTGCGCAACTGTTCTGACAGCGATTTCGAAACCCGGTCGCGACCCTGCCTTCAATACCAGATCAAGCGCTGCTCGGCACCTTGTGTCGAAAAGATCAGCGAAGCGGATTACCGCAAGTTGGTGAAAGACGCGCAGCGATTTCTGTCGGGTCGCTCGACGGACATGCAGGAACAGCTCGCCGATGAGATGCAGAAAGCGTCCGAGGAGATGGAGTTCGAACGCGCCGCCGCCCTGCGCGACCGCATCCGCGCGCTGACCCAGGTGCAGACGGCGCAAGGCATCAACCCGCAAACGGTCGCCGAGGCGGACGTGATTGCGCTGCATCTCGAACATGGGCAGGCTTGCGTTCAGGTCTTCTTCATCCGGGCCAACCAGAATTGGGGCAACCGGGATTTCTATCCCAAGACCGCAAATGCCGCTGAGGCCGAAGTGCTGCAGGCGTTCATGGGACAATTCTATTCAGACAAGGAACCGCCCCGGCAGATCATCCTGTCCCACGGGATCGAAGACGAAGACCTGATGGCCGAAGCTCTGAGCCAGAAGATCGGTCGCAAGGTCGAAATTCTCGTGCCGCTGCGGGGCGAGAAACAAGAGCTTGTCACCAGCGCCCTGCGCAATGCCCGCGAAAGCCTTGCGCGCAAGATGTCCGAGAGTGCGACGCAGGCGAAATTGCTGAAAGGTGTGGCCGAAGCGTTTGACCTGCCAGAGCCGCCGAAGCGGATCGAAGTCTACGACAACTCCCACATCCAGGGCACGAATGCTGTGGGCGGAATGATCGTGGCCGGCGAGGACGGATTCCTGAAAAGCCAGTACCGCAAGTTCAATATCAAGGGCGATGAGCTGGTCCCCGGCGACGATTTCGGAATGATGAAAGAGGTGCTGAAGCGCCGCTTCAAACGGCTGCAAAAGGAAGACCCCGACCGCAAGACGGAAATGTGGCCGGACCTGCTTCTCATCGACGGCGGTGCGGGGCAGGTCTCTGCCGTGCGCGAGATCATGCGGGAGATGGAGGTCGAGGACATCGCCATGATCGGCGTGGCAAAGGGCGTTGATCGTGACGCGGGCAAAGAGGAGTTTCACCGCACCGGCAAACGCCCTTTCGCGTTGCGCCACAACGATCCGGTTCTCTACTTTATCCAGCGCCTGCGGGATGAGGCCCACCGCTTTGCCATCGGAACCCACCGCGCCAAGCGCGCCAAGGCGCAAATGAAAAACCCGCTCGACGAGATCGAAGGCGTGGGCCCGAAGCGCAAGAAGGCGCTGTTGCAGCATTTCGGCTCGGCCAAGGCTGTGGCGCGGGCGAACCTCGCCGACCTGACCTCGGTCGAGGGCGTGTCGGAAGCCATGGCGCGCAGCATCTACGACTTCTTCCATGAGAAGGGGTAGCTTTCTTGGCCAATATGAAGCTTGGCACTCTGTGTGCGCAGCCCTAGCCTAGGGCTATGGCAAAGACCTCAGATTTGATGTCCCGGATCGAAGAAAAGCGCGATGATCTGATCGCGCTGACCCAAGAGCTGATCCGCATTCCAACCCTGAACCCGCCGGGGGAGAATTACCGAGAGATTTGCGAGTATCTGCGCGCGCGGCTGGAGGCGCGGGGCTTCACCTGCCAAATGATCCGCGCCGAGGGCACGCCCGGCGACAGCGACCGCTACCCACGCTGGAACATTGTCGCGCGGACCGACGGCGCCCGCCCGGGCGATTGCGTGCATTTCAACAGCCACACTGACGTGGTCGAGGTCGGCGCAGGCTGGACGGAAGACCCCTTTGGCGGGGCTCTAAAGGACGGCAAGATTTACGGGCGCGGCGCATGCGACATGAAGGGTGGCCTCGCCGCCTCAATCATCGCGGCGGAGGCGTTTCTGGAATGCCATCCGGATTTCGCAGGCTCCATCGAGATCTCCGGCACCGCCGATGAAGAGACCGGCGGCTATGGTGGCGTCGCCTATCTGGCGGAGCACGGCCACTACGCCAACGTGCAACACGTCATCATTCCTGAGCCGTTGCAGAAGGATCGGATATGTCTCGGCCATCGCGGCGTGTGGTGGGCCGAGATCGAGACCCGTGGCGAAATCGCCCATGGCTCGATGCCATTTCTGGGAGACTGCGCCGTACGTCACATGGGCGCCGTGATCGCGGAGATGGAGGCGAGCCTGTTCCCGGCCCTGTCCCGGAAGAAAACCGCGATGCCGGTGGTGCCGGTCGGCGCGCGATCCTCCACGCTCAACATCAATTCGCTGCACGGTGGGCAGGCGGAGCCTCAGCCGGATTTCACCGGTCTTCCATCCGCCTGCGTTCCGGATCATGCCAAGATGATCATCGACCGGCGCTACCTGATGGAAGAAACCAAGGCCGAGGTCGAGGGCGAGGTACGCGCCGTGCTCGACAAGGTCGCCGCCGAGCGGGAGACATTCCGCTACGACCTGAACGAGATCTGGTCGATTGAGCCGACAATGGCCCCCAAAGACGCGCCCGTGGTGACCTCCGTCGCGCAGGCCATTGGGGACGTGCTGGGCCGCGAGGCGGAATATGTCGTCTCGCCCGGAACATACGACCAGAAGCATATCGACCGGATTGGCAAGCTCGACAATTGCATCGCCTACGGTCCGGGCCTGCTGGAGCTGGCGCATAAGCCGGACGAATATGTCGGCGTCGACGACATGCTCGACAGTGCCAAGGTGATGGCGCTGGTTCTGGTCGACCTGCTCGATCCAGCTTAGAACGTTTCCCATGGCTCCGATATTTCCGAAAAAAACGGGGGGCGGACCCACTGGCGGTGATCCGCTCGCGGGGCTGAAATCGCTCTACCGGCAGCGCCGCTTTGCCGATGTTCTGCGCGGGGCGCAGACGTTGCCGAAGGCCGTGCGCGGCTCGGTGCCCGCCTTGACCCTGATCGGTGCGGCGCAGATGGAACTGGGGCAGGCCAAGCAGGCAGAGGTCAATTTCAGAGCCGCCGTTCTGGCGGAGCCGGGGCGTCCCGCGGGGCATAACAATCTGGGCCTTGCGTTGCGCGCGATGGGCGAGCCCGAAAAGGCCGTGCGGTCCTTTCGGTCCGCGATCAAACTGCGCGAGCGATACCCGGAGGCATGGAACGGCCTCGGCACGGCGTTGCAGGATGCAGGCGATGTGAAAGGAGCAGAGCAGGCCTTCAAGAACGCCGCCAAGCTGCGCCCGCAAGATCCGGAAATCTGGACCAATCTTGGCAATATCCATCAGGCGCAGGGGCGCAACGACAAGGCAATCGCCGCCTATCAGACGGCGCTGAAGCGCGATCCGACCCACGCGAATGCGCATTACAATTACGGGCTGGTCCTAAAGGCCTCCGGCAGCCTGCAGGACGCCGTTGATCACTATCGCGCTGCCGTGAAGGCAAAGCCGAATTTCATCGCCGCCCTTAACAACCTTGGCAACACGCTGCAGGCGCTGGGGCAACTCGCGCCCGCCGAAGACGCCCTGCGCCGAGCCGTTGATCTTGCCCCAAATGATGCGGCGACGCTGAATAACCTCGGCACGGTCCTGCAGAAAATGGGTCGTCTGGACGAAGCGGTCGCGGCCTACAAGAAAGCGGTTGAGGCTGATCCGGATCACGCCATGGCGCAGGCGCAGCGGCTGCATCAGATGACCCATTTGTGTGACTGGCGGGCATTCGACTTACTTGCAGAGACGACGGAGCTTGGATGCGCCGGGGACGAGATACCGCCGCTGACGCTCCTTGCGATGGAGGACGCGCCGGAGCGGCAGCTGGCCCGGGCGAAGACCTACGCGGACGCCGTCTTCGGCGAAGGTGCTCCACGCCCGGTTGCGGTCGCCTCTGCAAGGCCCGAAAAGCTTCGCATCGGTTACTTCTCAGCCGATTTTCGCAACCACCCGGTCGCACGGCTCATTTCGGGGACTTTGGCCGTCCATGATCGCTCCCGATTTGAGCTTTATGGATACTCATTCGGCCCCGACACGGGCGATGACATGCGTGCCGCGCTGGCTGGGGAATTCTCGAATTTCACTGACATCCGCGCGCTCAGTGATGCAGAGGCTGCACGGCGCATCAACGACGACAAGCTGGATATCGCCGTCGATCTGACGAGCTACACCCAACATTCCCGCAGCGCGCTGTTTGCCCGGAGGATTGCGCCGGTGCAGGTCAATTACCTCGGTTTTCCGGGCACGTCCGGGGCGGGTTTCATGGACTACATCGTGGTCGATCCGATGCTGGTGCCCCCGTCCGAGCGCGCCCATGTCAGCGAGGCGCTGATCGCGCTGCCGCATTGCTACCAGCCCAACGACAACCGCCGTGCCGTCCCGCGAGACGCCGGGAGCCGGGCGGATCACGGCTTGCCGGAGGATGGCGTGGTGTTGTGCTGTTTCAACAGCGCTTACAAGATCACGCTGCGGGAATGGGCGATCTGGATGCGGGTGCTTTTGGCGGTCGATGGCGCGGTGCTGTGGCTGCTTGAAAGCAACGCTTGGGCGAAGGAGAACCTTCGCGCGCAGGCCATCGCGGCGGGGGTTGACCCCGACCGCTTGGTCTTTGCCCCACGCGCTTCAAACGACGCGCATCTGGCCCGCCACGCTCATGCCGATCTTTTCCTCGATACGTTTGCCTATAATGCCCATACCACCGGCAGCGACGCGCTGTGGATGGGCGTGCCGGTGATCACCCTGCGCGGACGCCAGTTCGCGGCGCGTGTCTGCGCAAGCCTGCTCGGCGCGGTGGGGCTGGATGAGTTGATTTGCGAGACCGAGGCAGAATACGAGGCATTGATCCTCGAATTGGCCCAAGCGCCGGACCGCCGCGCTGCGCTGCGCACCCATCTGGAGACAAAGCGGCTTAAGCTGCCGCTGTTCGATACCGAAGGCTACACCCGTGCGCTCGAGGCCGGGTTCGAAGCGGCCCATGCACGCTGGCGGGACGGGCAGGCCCCCGCCGATATTTCGATCTGATCAACCGACAGCGATGTTGTCGATCAGTCGCACCCCGGCGAGCCACGCGGCCGCCAGCAGGCGGGCGGGCCGGGTCGGTGCGTTAAGCTCTTCAAGCGTGTCGCAGGCCCGCAGGTCTAGATATTCGACCTCGGTGAATCCCGCCCGCTTGATCCGCGCAATAGCCTTCGATCGCAGCTCCTGAATGTCGACGCCTGCCAGCAGGCCTTCGGCCATTTCTTCCATTGCGGCGTTCAGCTCCGGGGCCCATGTGCGTGCGCGGTCGGACAAGAGCAGGTTGCGCGACGACATCGCCAGGCCGTCTTCCTCCCGGATGGTTGGGCATCCTACGACCTCGATCGGCATGTCCAAATCGCGCGCCATGCGGGTGACGACCTGCAGTTGTTGAAAATCCTTTTCGCCGAAATACGCCCGGTCCGCCTGGCTTTGCAGGAACAGTTTGGAGACGACGGTCGCGACCCCATCGAAATGACCGGGCCGATGCGCGCCGCAAAGCACATCCGTCAGCCCATCGACAGAGACCGTCGTGTTGAAGCCTTCGGGATACATCTGCGCGCCGTCCGGGACATAGACTGCGTCGACTTCGAACGGCTCCAATTTGCGCGCGTCGTCCTGTTCGGTGCGCGGGTATTTCTCGTAATCCTCGGGGTTGTTGAACTGCTTTGGGTTAATGAAAATCGTGACGATCACGCGGTCGCAGCCCGCCTTGGCGGCCCTAACAAGGCTCAAATGGCCCTGATGCAACGCGCCCATCGTGGGCACGACACCGACGCTGTCGCCCGTGGCTTTCCAAGTGCTGACCGCCTCGCGCAGCTCCGCAAGTGTGCGGATGATCGGGACGCTCACTTCGGGGCCTCGTCGGCGAACACATGCTCTGGTCCCGGGAAGCTCCGCGCCTTGACCTCTTCCGCGTAGGCCTCGATTGCCTTGCGGCCGTCGTCGCCCAAATGCGCAAAACGCTTCACGAATTTTGCCTTGAACGCGGTGAACAGGCCAAGCATGTCATCGACCACAAGGATTTGTCCATCGCAACCCGCAGACGCGCCGATGCCGATCGTGGGGATCGGGATCTGCGCGGTGATGTCGTTCGAAAGACCTTCCGGTGTCTTCTCCAGGACCACAGCGAACGCGCCCGCATCGGCCACCGCCTGCGCGTCGTCTTTCAGGCCCTGCGCCGCCTCGCCGCGACCCTGCACCTTGTATCCGCCAAGCGTGTTGATCGACTGGGGCGTTAACCCTATGTGCGCCATCACCGGGATGCCGCGCGCGACGAGAAAGGCAATCGTTTCCGCCATCTCGCGCCCGCCTTCCAGCTTCACGGCACCCGCGCCGGTCTCCGCCATCAGGCGCGCGGCGTTGCGAAATGCCTGCTCGCGGCTTTCTTCGTAGGAGCCGAACGGCATGTCGATCACCAGCATGGATGTGGTCAAGCCTCGCCGAACGGCCTTGCCGTGCAGGATCATCATTTCCATCGTTACGCCCACGGTCGAGGGCAGCCCGTGCAGCACCATCCCGACGCTGTCGCCCACCAGCACAAAGTCGCAAATCCCGTCCATCATCTGCGCCATCGGCGTCGTGTAGGCCGTCAGGCTCACCAGGGGCGTTCCCCCCTTTCGCGCAAGAATATCTTGAGGCATCGGGGCGGACTTGCGGGCAGTGGCGCTCATTGGGTCGTGCCTTTCCTTCGGCAGTTTCGCGAGAGGGCGTAGCAAGTTCCGCGCGTGCGCGCCAGTGCCTGTTCCCCTTTGGGCGACCAGCCTATAGCATCCTCGCAAGATCATGAAGGAGACGGTGAATGGGCGTGGAAGAGCTTTGGTTCGACCCGAGTTTATGCTTCATCGGCGGCGCGTGGGTCGATCCCGCAAGCGGCGAAGTGTTGGAGCTTTCAGACCCGTCCACAGGCGACGTGATCTGTGAAATCGCGCGGGGCGGGACCGAGGATATCGACCGCGCGGTCACCGCGGCGCGCGATGCGTTACAGGGCGAATGGGGACGGGCCGCAGCCTTTGAGCGGGGACGCATCCTTGCGCGCATGGGCGCCTTGGTTCTTGAAAGTGCGGACCGACTTGCGCGGCTCGAGGCGCTTGATGTCGGCAAGCCCTTGAAGCAGGCCAAAGCCGACGCAGTGGCGCTCGCGCGCTATTTGGAGTTCTACGCGGGTGCCGCGGACAAGGTCCATGGCACAACGATCCCCTATCTTGACGGATACACGGTCTACACTCTGCGCGAGCCGCATGGGGTGACGGGCCATATCATTCCGTGGAACTACCCGATGCAAATCATCGGGCGTTCCGTGGGTGCGGCGCTTGCGATGGGGAATGCCTGTGTCCTGAAACCGGCAGAAGAAGCCTGTCTGACCGCCTTGGCCTTTGCGGATCTGGCGCGGCAGGCGGGCCTGCCTGAGGGTGCCTTGAACGTAGTGCCGGGCCTTGGGGCAGAAGCCGGTGCGGCTCTCGCCGCCCATGGTGACATTAACCATGTTTCCTTCACCGGATCGGTCGGCGTCGGCAAGCTGATCCAGAGGTACGCGTCCGAGCACATCGTGCCAGTGACTCTGGAACTGGGTGGCAAGAGCCCTCAACTGGTCTTCGACGACGCAGATATCGATGCGGCGTTGCCTTTCTTGGTTAATGCAGGCGTCCAGAACGCGGGCCAGACCTGCTCCGCTTCCTCTCGTATTCTCGTCCAGCGCGGCGTTTTCGACGAGGTGCTCGACCGGATGGCGGCGCGCTATGGCGAGTTGCAGGTCGGTCCGGCGATGTCAGATCTGGACGTTGGTCCGTTAATTTCCGCGCGTCAGAAATCGATCGTGGAAGGTTTTTTGGAGAAAGGATCCTCGCTTGAAAAAGCGGCCTCGGGCCAAATCATCGAAGGTGCGCCAGATGGCGGTCACTACGTCGCTCCGGTCCTGTTCGCGGGCGTCAGTCCGGCCCACGTCTTGGCACAGGACGAGATTTTCGGCCCCGTGCAAGTCGTGATCCCATTCGACGACGAGGCAGAAGCGCTCGCAATTGCAAATGGCACACAATACGGGCTCGTGGCGTCGGTCTGGTCGCGCGACGGCGCGCGTCAGATGCGGCTGGCGAAGGCGCTTCGCTCCGGCCAGGTCTTTTTGAACAACTACGGGGCCGGCGGTGGGGTCGAATTGCCCTTTGGCGGGACGGGCTTGTCCGGACACGGCCGCGAAAAGGGTTTCGAGGCGCTTTATGGCTTCTCGGCGCTCAAGACCGTCGCTGCAAAACATGGATAATTTCGAGGCGCTAGGGAGGGTTAAGCTGTGAGATTACAAGGTAATACCGCTATCGTGACCGGCGGTGCGTCGGGTTTCGGGGCGGGCATCGTCGCGAAATTTCTGACCGAGGGCGCGAAGGTCATGATCGCGGATATCAATAGCGAGGCGGCGCAGACTATGGCCGAGGAAGTTGGTGCGCTGTCCTGCGCGTGCGACATGTCATCCGGTGATGACGTGGCCAAGCTGACAGACGCGGTGATGTCGGCCTGGGGTCGTATCGATATCTTGGTTAACAATGCGGGCATCACGCATCTGCCCAAGGCGATGGAAGATGTCAGCGAAGAGGATTTTGACAAGGTCCTTGCCGTAAATGCCAAGTCCGTATTTTGGACGGCTAAGCATATGGTTCCCTTAATGAAAAAGGCCGGTGCCGGAGCAATTCTGAACATCGCATCGACCGCTGGTGTCAGCCCGCGCCCCCGACTGAATTGGTACAATGCGTCCAAAGGATGGATGATCACCGCGACCCGCGCGATGGCGATTGAACTGGCCCCGGACGGGGTTCGCGTGAACGCGCTGAACCCCGTCGCGGGTGAAACCCCGCTGTTGAAATCCTTCATGGGCGAGGACACGCCGGAGATGCGGGCAAAGTTTCTGTCTACGATCCCGCTGGGCCGGTTTTCGCAGCCGGAAGACCTCGGAAATGCGGCCAGTTTCCTATGCTCGGATGAGGCGTCCATGATCACCGGCGTCTGTCTCGAAGTCGACGGTGGACGGTGTATCTGATGCGTCCGGGACCGCGAAATCTGATCACGGATGTGGCCGGTCTGAAGGTTGGAAACTCAAGCGATGCGACGCTGAAATCCGGCGTCACGGTGCTGAGTGCTGATACGCCTTTTGTCGCGTCGGTTCACGTCATGGGAGGAGCACCCGGAACGCGAGAACTTTCGCTACTCGAGCCTGACAAATCCGTGCAAAGCGTCGATGCCTTGGTGTTGTCCGGTGGGTCGGCCTTCGGTCTGGACGCGTGTTCCGGCGTGGTAAATGGATTGCGTAAAACTGGACGCGGTTTCGCAGTCGGGGACGTGCGCGTTCCGATCGTGCCGGGGGCGATTATCTTTGATCTCCTGAACGGGGGCGATAAGGATTGGGACCGCAATCCTTATGCGGACCTGGGCGAGAAAGCGTTAACTCAGCTTTCGGATGAATTCAGTCTCGGAAGTGTCGGGGCAGGCGTCGGCGCGATGTGCGCGCGTCTGAAAGGAGGGCTCGGTTCTGCGTCCCTAACCCTCAATGATGGTGTGACCGTCGGCGCACTCGTTGTTGCAAATCCGGTCGGATCGGCGGTTACGTCGGGTGGAAAATTCTGGGCAGCACCGTTTGAGATTAACCAAGAATTCGGCGGTTTAGGCGCCGATACTGGCACTTATGGTGAAACCAGACTGCCGTTGAAAACCGATGCACAGGAAGGTGCAAACACCACCATCGCAATTGTTGCGACCGACGCGAAGCTGGGCAAATCACAGGCGAAACGTTTGGCGATCGCGGCACATGACGGGATGGCGCGCGCCATTGTCCCATCCCACACCCCGATGGACGGGGATTTGGTTTTCGCGGTCTCTCATGGTCAGAAAACAGGAGATCTCGCTCAAATCGGTCATGCGGCTGCGACCTGTCTTGCCCGCGCGATTTCGCGCGCAGTGTTCGAGGCGACACCAGCCGAAGGCGATCTCTTGCCGTGTTTCAGAGACCTTGCCGGTTAAGGTTGATCGCGTACACAGACGTGGTCGCGGTAATGAACAATCGGTGCTTCCCACGCCCGCCGAAACACACGTTCGATACCAATTCAGGCACGAATATTTTCCCCAGAAGCGCGCCGTCAGGGGCGATGCAATGAACGCCGTCTGCGGCGCTGGTCCAGACGTTTCCATCGGTATCGATCCGAAACCCGTCCGCCATGCCCGGTGCGACCGTATGGAACAGGCGCCCATTTGAAAGTGTACCATCCGCGCTACAGTCGTAGACCCGGATATGCTGCGGATCGTCCGTGAACATCCGACCGGTATCCGCGACATAAAGCAGATCTTCGGACGGCGAAAACGCAAGCCCGTTAGGCGCGTTCATATCGGTTACCATCGCGTTAATCTCGCCAGTCTCAGGGTTAACGCGGTACACTTGCAATGGAAGCTCCGGCTCGGACTTGAACCCTTCATAATTCGTCATGATCCCGTAATGCGGATCAGTAAACCAGATCGTCCCATCCGATTTCACGACGACATCATTTGGGGAGTTCAGCCGTTTGCCCTCGAAGCTGTCGGCGATGATAGAGATCGATCCGTCATGCTCCGTCCGGGTGACCCGGCGCGCGCCATGTTCGCATGAAATCAAGTGGCCCTGATGATCGCGCGTGTGGCCGTTTGAGAAATTCGAAGGCGCGCGGAACACTGACACGGATCCATCCTCCGACCACCGCATGATCCGATTGTTGGGAATGTCCGAAAAGAGCAGGCAGCCGTGATCCCCGAACCATACGGGACCTTCGACCCAGTCGAATCCGGTCGCAAGTTGTTTGACCGGCGCATTGCCCATAACAAAGGAGTTGAAAACTGGATCGACCGCTTCGAAAAATGACATAAGTTCTTTTCCTGCAAGGAATTTTTGTGCCACTATGGTACTGATTACACGCAGTCCGGTCAAACCTGAAAGGTCCCGCATGGCACATGTTCGCGCGAGTTTGGAGCTTACCCACACAGCGGTGCTCGCCATGCTTCAGGCGGCGGTCGCCGAGGCCGAGACTATCGGCCAACCCCAGTGCATCGTTATCGTCGATACCAGCGGAGTGACCCTCGCTGAGCTACGCATGAGTGGGGCAAAATTCCTATCGCTCAAGAGTGCGCGAGCAAAAGCGGTCACGGCGGCGTCAATTCGGGCGGAGAGCACGAGCATCCCCGAACAGGTCAGATCTTTCATCGGTTTGGCAACAGATGGTGACGTCACTGGGCTGCCCGGTGGCCTTCCGATCATATTGCACGGACAGTGCGTCGGCGGCATCGGCGTCGGCTCGGGAACGGGCGACCAAGACATCGCGGTCGCCAGTGCTGCGCTTGCAGCGATCGACGCGCAACCAGGTTAATATTTAAAGGAAAACCCAATGACCCAAGGCACAGCCCTTTTCGATCTTACCGGCAAGCGGGCGCTTGTCACCGGGTCTTCGCAAGGCATCGGTTACGCATTGGCAAAAGGCCTGAAAGAGGCCGGGGCCGAGGTCATCCTGAACGGGCGGAATGCCGAAAAGCTGGCAAAGGCGGCGGTCGATCTCGACACGCCGCACACGCTGGTTTTTGACGCGACCGACCACGATGCGGTGCGCAAAACGGTCGATGATTTCGAGGCAGCGACTGGCGCGATCGACATCCTGGTGAACAACGCAGGAATGCAGCACCGGACAGAGCTGGAGAACTTCCCGGCGGATGCGTTCGAGACGCTGCTGCAGACCAACATCGCCTCCGTGTTCCACGTCGGTCAGGCCGTCGCGCGGCATATGATTAACCGTAAGGCGGGCAAAATCATTAACATCGCGTCCGTGCAAACCGCGCTGGCCCGCCCCGGAATCGCGCCCTACACGGCGACCAAGGGCGCGGTCGGAAACCTGACCAAGGGTATGGCCACGGATTGGGCCAAGCACGGTCTGCAATGCAACGCGATCGCGCCGGGCTATTTCGACACGCCGCTCAATGCGGCGCTGGTGGCAGATCCCGAATTCACCACATGGCTGGAAAAACGCACACCCGCGGGGCGCTGGGGAAATGTCGACGAGCTGGTCGGCGCCTGCATCTTCCTGTCTTCCGCAGCGTCGAGCTTCGTGAATGGGCACACGCTTTATGTCGATGGTGGGATCACGGCGTCGCTGTGATGAAGGTCATCGTCATGGGGGTCGCGGGCTGCGGTAAGTCCTCGGTCGGGACCGCCGTAGCGGAGGAATTGAACGCGCGCTATTTCGACGGCGACGATCTGCACCCGCAAAGCAACATCGACAAGATGGCCGCCGGGGTGCCCCTGAATGACGAGGATCGCGCGCCGTGGCTCGACAAGGTTGGCGCGGCCCTGGCGGAGGCGGATGGCGCGACACTCGTTGGATGTTCGGCCCTGAAGCGCGCCTACCGCGACCGCATCCGCGCCGCGTGCCCAGAGACGATCTTTGCCCATCTCGCGGGCAGCCGCGCAGTCATAGAGGCGCGTATGTCGAAGCGTGAGGGGCATTTCATGCCGGTCTCCCTGCTCGACAGCCAATTCGCGACCTTGGAGCCGCTGCAAGCGGACGAGGCCGGGTTCGCGGTCGATATCGCGCAGGAATTCGGAGCCGTTGTGACGCAGATGGCTACTCGCCTGGCTGCTGGTCTCGGCGGGTAATACCGAAACCGATGGGGCGGCGGCGATTGCCGGGTAGGGACGGGTCTGGCCCCCAGATCGCCTGATACGTGTCGACCGCCATGCCACGACGTTGCAGGACCACGAAAGCGGCGATCAGGCCGGACCACCAGATGCACAGCGTCAGCCACATCCAGTTCGGGCCGTTGGCCTGCCAGAGCCCGGACAGGATCGCGGCAGCAGACAGGATCACAGCAAGGTAGCCAAGGTTCTTATGGACGTATTCGAACATCAAACGCCGGGGTGTCATGTCGAAGTGGTCTCCGTTCAATGATCCGTCCGGCGCAGGCTCGGTCGGGCCACCCTTCGTGCCGCGCAGGATGCCACCAACGACCTGCATAATGCCGAGGATAACCACCGCCCAGCCCAGCCACCAATGGGGGCCGGGGATTGCCGCCAAAGGTGGCGCGGTCAGGATCAGCGCGAGACCGATCAACATCAAGACAAAGGCCGAATACTGGCAGATGCGGTGCGTGTTCCACCAGAAATGACTGTCGAGCGCGCGGGGCCAATCCTGCCAAGGGGCGATCTTGAAAAACCGGGCGATCACGATGCCCAACGGCACCAAAATGCCCCAACCCGCGACCATTGCGCGTGCGTGCCAGCTCAGCTGCCAACCCAGCTCATGGCCGCGGGTCGCGTCCATGGGGGAAAACAGCCACTCCAGCATCAGCCCTTGACCGCACCGGCGGTCATGCCGGTGATGATCTGGCGCGAGGCGACGAAGGTGAAGATGATCGGTGGGATCGCCAGCAGCATGCCGGTCGCCATGATCACGCCCCAGTCGATGTCATACTCGGTCAGCGAGTTCACGATGGTCACAGGCACGGTGCGCGAGTTTCGATCCGCCAGCGCATTGGCCAGCAGGAACTCGTTCCACGCCACCCGGAAGGTGAAGATCGACGCGGCCGCAAGGCCCGGCTTGATGATCGGCAGCACGACGAGGAAGAAAACCTGGAAGGGGCCAGCGCCGTCCATGCGGGCGGCCTCTTCCAGCTGGATCGGCACCTGCACGATGAAACTCTGCAAGATCCAGATCACGAAGGGCAGGTTCATTGCGACATAGACGAGGATGATCCCCCCACGCGTCCCATCCAGCCCGAATTGAAAGGTCCAAATGCCAAACACCGGCACCAGCAGCACCGCAGGCGGCACCATGCGCATCATCAACGTCGTCAGCGAGACCGTGTCGCGCCCCATGAAGCGGAAGCGCACGATTGCGTAGGCGGCCATGCAGCCGATCACCAGCGTCAGCGCGGTCGAGATCAGCGCGATGATAAGCGAATTGACCAGCGCGCGGCCAAAGGTCTTGTCGCAATAGTCGACGTTGGGCGCCTCGTACCACAGGTAGTCGCACAGCACTGTCTCGTAATTGTGCAGCGTCGGCATGAAGAGCAGCGATGAGGTGTCCGACGTGATGTCCACGTTCAGCTTCAGCGACGTGGTCAGCATCATGAAGATCGGGCCGATCGCCATCACGACCAGCGCCACCAGCAGGGCGTAGAAGGCCGGGTTCTGCTTGTCGTAGGTCTTCGCGCTCATAGGTCTGCCTCCGCCGCGGCGCGCAGGCGGGCGGCACGGGCCTCCATCGCCTTGTTATAGAGGAACATCGCCGCCGTCAGGATCATCAAGAGGATCAGCAGGTAGTTCGACATCGCCGCCGCCTCGCCCAGTTCGCGGAACTCGGACGCGGTGCGCGATATGCGCAGCGACAGGATTTCTGTCGACAGGCCCGGCCCGCCATTGGTCATCACCAAGATCACCTCCAGCACCTTGAAGGCGTCGATCAGGCGCAAGAGCAGCGTTACGATCAGCACCGGCATCATCAGCGGCAGCTTAACGAACCAGATCAGTTGCCAGCCATTGGCACCGTCGATCCGGGCGGCCTCCATGGCCGATTGCGGCAGCGATTGCAGCGCGGCCAGCGACAGGATGAAGATGAACGGCGTCCACTGCCAGACATCGGCGATGATCACGGAGGCAAAGGCCCAAGACCCGTCCGACAGCCACGGGATCGGCTCGAACCCCCACGATTTCAGCGTGCGGTTAAAGATGCCCACCGTCGGGTGGTACATGTAGCGCCACATCAGGCCTACCACGATGGGTGCTATCATCATCGGCAGGATGAACAGCGTGCGCAGGGTGGACATGCCGCGGATGTTGCGGTCCAGCAGCAGGGCGAGCCCCACGCCCAGCAGCATCTCCAGCGACACGACGATCGAGGCGAATTTGAGGGTGACAAAGAAGCTTTCGCGGAAGGCCTCGTCGGTCAGAAGTTTGGTGTAGTTGCGCAGCCCGACGAACTCGGCCTCGCCAATGCGTTGGGAGGGGTTCCAGTCAAGGAAGCTGGCGTAGATCATGTAGCCCACGGGATAGAGCAGGGCGACGCCCATCACGATCGCAGCCGGGGCGAGGAACAGGTAGGGGGTCAGCCTGTTGACGTTCGCGGTTTGCATCAGATCAGGGTCCGTGGTGCGAGGGCTTGGGGGGCCATGGCCCCGACGCTCAACTGTGGCGCGCCGGGACCTTGGGGAGGTGTTTGATGTGCGGGGCCGCGAAGCCCCGCCTGGGGACTATTGCCAGGTGTAGTAGCCGGCCTCGTCCATGATGGCACGCGCACGCTCGGCGACACCGTCCAGCGCTTCTTGCGGGTCAAGCCCCTCGGTCAGCACCTGGCTCATGGTCGTGCCGATGTCGGCGTTGATCTTGCCCCAGGTCGGGATGATCGGGCGCCAGTCGGGATCGGCATATTTAAGGGCTTCGCCGAAGGTCGCGGAATACGGGTATTTCGCGTTCAGCTCGGCATTCTCATAGGTCGAGAAGCGCGACGGGTTGCCGCCTGCCATTGCCACAGCCAGATCGCCCTTTTTGGAGGTCAGCCACTGCATCAGCAGGAAGGCAGCCTCTTTGTTCTGGGCGTTCTTGGGGATCGCGATGCCGAAGCCACCGGTCTGCGAGCCGCGACGCACACCCTCGGGGTGCAGCGCGTAGCCGACCTTGCCAGCCACCTTGGATTTGGTGGGGTCCTCGAACCCGGCCGCGAAGGCAATCGAGTCCATGAACATCGCAGCCTGGCCCTGGCTGAAGGCCGCAGCCGCCTCAGATGGGCCGAAGGTCTGCGAGCCTTCCGGGCCACAATCCACGATGGTCTTCAGCGCGTTGGCGGCGGCGACGCCGGCTTCGTTGTTGATGATCGGCTCCCAGTTGTCGTCAAACACGCGCCCGCCCAGCGGGGCAAGGTGCAGCAGGAACGCGTGTGAGGCTTGGTGGCCGGAAGCCGCGCGCGACGCCATGCCACCCATGCCTTCTTCGACTTCAGGGATCTTGCAGGCCGCGTCGAGCAGTTGGTCGTAGTTTTCCGGCGTTGCGATACCGTGCTTCTCGAAGATGTCCTTGCGGTAGGCAAGCACCGAGGTCTCAGAGCCATAGGGGATACCGAACAGCGATCCGGTCGCGCCGGGCAGATAGCCCTTGAAGCCGCCCGCGATGCCGATGTTGGCGACATAGCCGTCGATCAGGTCCTCGGCGTCATAGGCCGGGTCTGCCAGCTTGGGGTTCATGAAGAAACGCGCAAGGTTCTCCAGCTGGTCTGCGAAGACATAATCCGCCTTGGAGAACACCACGTAGGAGATCAGGTCATAATCGCCCTCATCCTTGGTCAGCTCCAGCGTCTGGCGCTCGCGCATCTTGAGGTATTGCAGCTGGTCCACCTCGACCTCGATGCCGGTCTCTTCGGTAAATTGCGGCAAGACCTTCATCATGGCGTTGTAATGCGGGTGTGCCGGGACGTTGATGACGAGCGTGGTGCCCGCATAGGGCGCGTAGGGTCCACCATGGCCGTCGGCCACTGCGAAACCTGCCATGGAAACGGATACTGCCGTCCCGGTCAGGATAGTCTTGAGTGATAGCATTCTTGGTTCCTCCCTGATGCTAGTTTTTGGATCAGAGCCGCAGCCCTGACGTTTTGTCGAAAACCATGATCTCGTCGGTGTTGACCCCGAAGCTTTGAATGGTTCCGGATTTGACGGGCGCGGCGCTCTGGGTTTCCACCAGCACCTCCGCGGCCCCGCAATGAGTGACAAGCACGCTCTGCGCGCCCAAATATTCGCTTACGACCACTTTCAGCTCGATCGGCGCGCCGGTGGTCACGTCTTGGCTGAAGCTCGACGGACGCAACCCCACGGTGACGTCCTTTGTCGCGCCCTGCTTCATGCGCGACGAGGTCTCGGCGCTCAGTGGCAGCATGAAACCGTCGCCGCGTACCCAAATCTGGCCTTTCTCGTCCACCAGCTCGCCATCCACGAAGTTCATCGTGGGCGAGCCGATGAAGCCTGCCACGAACTTGTTGACCGGCTGCTTGAACAGCTCCTCTGGCGTGCCTTGCTGTTGGATCAGTCCGTCGGCCATGACGACGATCCGCTCGCCCAGTGTCATCGCCTCGACCTGATCGTGGGTCACGTAAACCATGTTCTTGTCGATGGTGTCGCGCATCTCTGCGAGTTCGGTGCGCATCTTGCCGCGCAGCTTGGCGTCGAGATTCGACAGCGGCTCGTCGAACAGAAACGTGCCCGCATCGCGCACCAGTGCGCGGCCCATGGCGACCCTCTGGCGCTGGCCGCCAGACAGCTCGGCGGGCTTGCGGTCCAGCAGATGTCCGATGTTGAGCATGTTCGCCACCCTCGTCACTTTCTCCTCGATCTCGGATTTCGAGACCCGGGCGAGGCGCAGCGCGAATGACATGTTCTTGGCGATATTCATATGCGGGTAGAGCGCGTAATCTTGGAACACCATGGCGATGTCGCGTTCTTTGGGCTCGAGCGTACTGATCGCCTTGTCGTCAAAGTATATCTCGCCGCCCGAGAGCGTTTCGAGCCCCGCGAGCATCCGCAAGGTCGTCGACTTGCCACAGCCCGAGGGGCCGACAAGCACAGTGAATTCGCCATCATTGAGTGCCAGATCAAAGGGAGGCAGCACCTCAACGGTGCCGTAGGCCTTGCGAACCTGATCAAAGGTAATTCTCGGCACGTGACCCTCCCAGATGCGCGCAGATGCCCCGCAGGCGGAGCGTAAGATAGTGTCGGCGCTTCGGGCGATTGACGCTAGGGAGAACATAGTGCAACAACGTTAGCGTTAACGTTAATCTCGCTCAGGTCTCTGTTTCTTATGGCCTAATCTCGGTAACGTGCTCTCAAACGACAGGAACCTTCTTTGCCCCGAACCCGCAAACCCGCCAAGATTGAAGACGTTGCGGAAGCCGCTGGCGTGTCGATCATGACCGTGTCGCGGGCCATCCGGGGAATCGAGGGCGTCTCGGAGAAAAAGCGCGCCGAAGTGCTGAGCATCGCGCGCAAGATGAACTACACGCCGAACTCCGCCGCGCGCTCATTGGCGGTCAACAACTCCAACCTCGTGGGTATCTCGCTTCCGACCTTCGCGGGGGAGGTCTTCGCCGACATCCTCAAAGGCATGCGCGGCACGTTCGAGAGCGCGGGTTATGCCTCCGTCATCGACACCACCGAGTATGACATCCACGCCGAGAAGGCCTGGGTCGAGCGGCTCTTGTCCTGGCAGCCCGCCGCCGTGATCCTGACCGGCACCCACCACCACCCGCAGGTGCGCGAGCGTCTGGAAAACGCCCGTGTGCCGGTGCTGCAGGTTTGGGATCACACGGATGATCCGATCGATTTAAACGTCGGCATTGATCACTTCGAGGCGGGGCGGCACGTCGGCGATTATCTCGTCGCGCTGGGATATCGCCGCCCCGGCTTTATCGGCGCGCCCAAGAGCCACGACATGCGCGCCGATGCCCGCATCGCGGGGCTGCGCGCGGCGTTCGATGGCATCGCATCGGTCGCCGTCGCGCGTCCTGCGCTGGGCAACGCTTTTGCGACCGGGCATGGCGGGATGGAGCAGCTGCTGGCGCAGGACGGGCCCGGGATCGATGTGGTGTTCTTTCTCAACGATCACATGGCATTCGGTGGCATGATGGCCTGCGAGGCGCGCGGAGTGCGCGTACCCGAAGACATGGGCATCGTCGGCTTCAACGGGCTCGACCTGAATTCCGTGCTGCCGGTGGAGCTGACCACGGTCGCCACCCCGCGCAAGCTGATGGGCATCACAGGCGCGCGCAATCTTCTGGCCCGTATCCACGGGGTCGAGGCCCCGCGCAGTGTCGCGCTGCCGGTCAAAATCCAGCCGGGTAAGACCACGCGCGCGCAGCCCCCCAACTCGTGACTTCCCCCCGCCACGGGGCTCCGCTACACATGGGCCCATGACGTGGAACATACCCAACATCCTGACGCTTCTGCGCCTGCTGGCCGCCCCCGGCGTCGCCGTGATGTTTCTCTACTTCCAGCGCCCCTATGCCGACTGGTTCGCGCTGATCCTGTTCGTCACCGCGGCGCTGACCGACTGGATCGACGGCTACCTTGCGCGCGCGTGGAAACAGGAAAGCAAGTTCGGCGCGATGCTCGACCCGATCGCGGACAAGGCGATGGTGGTGATTGCCCTTTGCGTCATCACGGGCTTTTCCGGCATGAACCCGTGGATTCTGCTGCCCGCGACGGTGATCATTTTCCGCGAGGTTTTCGTGTCTGGCCTGCGCGAGTTTTTGGGCGATACAGCGGGCCTTCTCAAGGTGACCAACCTCGCCAAATGGAAAACCACAGCGCAGATGGTCGCAATCGCCGTGCTGTTCGCCACCGGTCTGTTCGAGCATGAGTTCCTCGACCGGACGACCGGCATGGACA
Organism: Litoreibacter ponti; assembly: GCF_003054285.1. Lineage (NCBI taxonomy): Bacteria > Pseudomonadati > Pseudomonadota > Alphaproteobacteria > Rhodobacterales > Roseobacteraceae > Litoreibacter > Litoreibacter ponti. The sequence continues at coordinate 957,077 of NZ_QBKS01000002.1, read as the reverse complement.
ATGCCGTGCTGGAGGCGATCATGAGCGGCAGCGCCGAGGATACGCTGGGGCTGATGTGGTATTCGGAGGCGGCGAACCTGACCTTCCTGATCGGGACCGTGCTGCTGACGATTGCGGCCGTGCTGACGCTGGTCACCGGGTTCGACTATCTCCGCAAGGCGATGCCGTATTTGCGCGACGAGGTGAAGTCGTGATTGACGTGCTGTACTTCGCCTGGGTGCGCGAGCGCATCGGGATGCCCAAGGAGCGGCTTGAGACGCAGGCCAAGACCGTGCTGGAGCTGGTCGAAGAGCTGCGCGCCCGCGAAGAGCGCTACGCCCTGGCTTTCTCCGATCTCTCATCCCTACGGGTGGCGGTGGACCAGGACCTGACCGATTTCGGTGCTTCGCTCGACGGCGCGCGGGAGGTTGCGTTCTTCCCGCCCATGACAGGCGGCTGAGCGATGCGGGTCGTGGTGCAAGAGGCCGAGTTCGATCCGGGGGCGGAGTTGAACGCCTTTGGCCGCGGCAACACCGATATCGGCGCGATTGTCAGCTTCACCGGCGTGACCCGCGATGTGTCCGGCGGCCTGAGCGAAATGCAGATCGAGCATTACCCGGGCATGACCGAACGCGCGATTACGCAGATCTGTGAAGAGGCGCAAAAGCGCTGGTCGCTGGCCGACGTTCTGGTGATCCACCGTCACGGCCTGATGCAAGCGGGCGACAATATCATGATGGTCGCGACTGCCTCGCGCCACCGCACCGATGCGTTCGCGGCGGCGGATTTTCTGATGGATTATCTCAAGTCCCGCGCGCCCTTCTGGAAGAAGGAGGTCACCGCGCAAGGTGCCGATTGGGTCGAAAGCAAACAGGACGACGAAGACGCGCTCGACCGCTGGTCGTAGCGGGGTGTAAGGCGCGTCAACGCGCCTTAAAGGCCGTTCAACGGCCTTCCGCCCGCCTAGCCCTGCTGCCGCTCGAGGTAGGTGCGCAGTTCTTCAGCCTCATGGCGCGCGTCGCGCAACCCGTCCATTGCCGCCTTCAATTCGGCCTCTGTCTGGGACAGCTGGTTGGTCAGCTCCGCCTCGCGCTGCTGCAGGTAGGTGATCGCCTGATCGCGCGTCTCTTCCGCGTCATGCAGCGCCTTTGCCATCTCGTCGAGCTCTGCGATATCCGCGGTCGTCACGCGGCTGAACCGCTGCACCAGCCAGCATGTGAACCAGCCCACGCAGAACGCCACGAACAGGATAAAGGCTGTGGCGATGATGAACTCGGATCTATTCACTGGGGGTCTCGGTCTCTTCTGAAGTCTCGGCCGTGCCATCCTCGGCCGGTGCCTCGGGTGTGGCCGCAGCGCGGGCATCTGTCAACAGCTTGAACTCGATGCGCCGGTTGGCTTCGCGGCCCTCTTCGGTCGAATTGTCCGCAATCGGTTGTGCCTCACCATAGCCGCGCGCGGTCATGTTGCCCGTCAGCACCCGCCGCGACAGAAGCGCGGCCAGCACGGCATCGGCGCGCTGCTGGCTCAGCTCTTCGTTCATCACTTCGCGGCCCTGGCTGTCGGTGTGCCCGCCGATCTCCATCTTCACCCGCTCGCATTGCCGCGCGATCTCCGCGATGCGGTCGATGGTGCGGCTGGCATCCGGGGTAATCTCCGAAGATGACGGCTCGAACACGATCTTGGCGCCGTCGATGATTGTGTTGATGCGGCTGACGCATTCCTCTGGCGTCGGGATGTTCAGCGTCGTGTCGAGTAGCTCGTCATAGCGCACGAACAGCTCGAAATTCTCCGCATCGCCCAGCTTGTCGGCCAACATGCGCGAGATCGTGTCCGACGCTTGCTTGTCGCCCGTTGTGCCGCGAATTTCGACGTAGTCTTCCTGCACCAGTGCAGAGCCGTTTTCCAGAGTGGCGAGGCCTTCCAATGCGGCGAGCACGCGCACGGCCCAATTCTGTGGCAGCCCCGGGTCATCACGCGTTGCCAGATAGACGTTGTCCGACCCGAACTGAGCGCGCGCGAAGGAGCCGACGATCTGCTCGATGCTGTCATCGTTGAGACGGCCGCGCAGCTGGACCAGTCCTTCAGGGCTGCGGGTCGCGGTGAACTCCGGGATCAGGTCTTCGCCCTCGGCATTCACCTCGACCTTTTCCGGCAAGACCGCATGCATCGAAAAGACGTCGGGCAAGGCGGCGTCGATTTCGCCCACAACCCGGTCAAATGTGCCCTGCGGCGTCGTGTCGAGCGCGATCAGCGTGACGTCCGCATCCGAAAATGTCAGCGACCCACCGCCCATATCTTTTAGGCCAGCAATAGCAATCTCGACCGCCTCCGCCCAGTTCGGGGAGGGCACGCCCAGCCCGATGGCGCAATCGGGCTTTTCGATCTGCCCTGCCTCGGTCGCCGCACGCAGGATGCGTGACCGGCTGGCGGGTGTGTCGGCGGAGCAGGCATCGAAGGCCGCGCGGCCCTCCGCATCCAGCGTAAAGCGCAGGGTAAACGGTGTAATAACTGGGCGCGGCGCGGAGATGCGCAAAGCGAGCCGCACGCCTTCCGGCCCGCGCCGTGCAAGCCGGCTTTCGATGTTGCGCTGATCTTCGGGGCTATTCGATATCGCGGTGATTTCGACCAGATCAGCCGAAACAGAGATCTTCGAGCGCTCTAGCTCGCGGAGCGCGTCGATGGCAAAGTCCAGCGCGCGGTCCCAATTCAACGGAACGGGGTAGCTGGCACTTTCGAGCATATTCGTCACGCCACCCTCGCCCGCGACGTCCGACAGCCGTTCGACAATGGCGATTTCGCTTTCCGCCTCATCCCCGCGTTCGGGCACGAGCCCGATCAGCGAAATCCCATCCCCGTTGCGCAGCATTTCCACCGAGAAGCGCGGGGCCTCGATCTGGGTCGCGGCCCGGACATCCATATTGTCTACGATGCGGTCGGGATCGACGACGCGGCCGACGGCGGAGACGATGCGAAACCGGGTGGCCTCGTCCGGGGCCTGCCCGCCGAGCGCCACCAAAAGACCATCTGTCGTGACCGAGATATATTCGTGCTCGCCGTCGATCAGGGTCGAGGTGACAGCCGCGGCGGAGCGCTGCTCAACCCATCCGGACGCAAGATACGCCCCCCCGACCGACAGGCCAGCGGCGACGACAAAAGCTGCGATAGTCTTCAGTCTCATGGGCGAAGTGTACCGTGGTCGATTGCGCCGGATGCGGCACAGGATTGTTCGTAACGGGCGCGCGCGCGATGTTCAATCACAGGAGCGCGGCGGCGGCAAGAAACAGCGTGGGGATGAGCCCGGCGTCGCGGTTGGACCGAAAGAGCCGCATGCAATTCTCTGGGTCATCCGTATCGAGGCGGCGCAGTTGCCAGACCATGTGCCAGCCAAAGGCCCAGACCCCGGCCAGCGCAAGGGTCAGCGCGATCACATTGCGCTCGGGCACCAGCGCGATGATCACCGCGGCGCTCATCAAGACCACCGCCGCCACCATGAAGGCGCGCAGCCATTTGGGGCTGTCTTCCCCGAAGAGCCGCGCGGTGGATTTCACCCCGATCAGGGCATCATCCTCGGTGTCCTGATGGGCATAGATTGTGTCGTAGAACAGCGTCCAGGCGATCCCCGCCAGATACAGCACGAACGGAGCCGCACTCAGGCTGCCGGTATGCGCCGCCCAGGCCAGAAGCGCGCCCCAGTTGAAGGCCAGCCCCAGAAAGACCTGCGGCCACCAGGTGAACCGCTTGGCAAACGGGTAGATCGCCACGGGCAGCAGTGCGAGGATCCCAAGCGCGATGGCCGCCGCTTTGAACGTCAGCAGGATACCAAGCGCCAGCAGAGCCTGGATAACCATCCAGACTGCCGCCTGCCTCGCCGTGACCTGGCCCGAGGGGATCGGCCGCGACTTGGTGCGCGCCACCTGCGCGTCGAACTCCCGGTCGGAGATGTCGTTCCAAGTGCAGCCCGCACCGCGCATCAGGAACGCCCCCATGGCGCAGCCGGCGATGATCCAGAGATCGAACAGGGCCAGACCCTTCGGATCGGCCCCCGCCGCCAGAAGAACGCCCCACCAGCAGGGCAGCAGCAGCAGCCAGGTGCCGATGGGCCGGTCGGCGCGACTGAGGCGAAGATAGGGGCGGCTCCAGACCGGGGCCCATGTGTCCACCCAGTTCTGCGGCACCGCATCAATGACTTGCCCCTCTGGAACTTGGCTTGTCTCGGTCATAAGGTCGGCCCCATGGAACGCGCGAAGATACGGCTGTTTGTAGACCACGATTTGGGCGCGGGACAATCCGTCCCGATGACGCAGCCGCAGGCAAATTACCTGTTCAATGTCATGCGCCTGAAGGTGGATGACCGCATTGCGCTGTTCAATTCGCGCGATGGCGAATGGACCGCGCGGGTGGTCGACGCCGCCAAGCGGCGTGGCATGGTCGTGTGCGAGGCGCAGACCCTGCCATTGCAGATGCCGCCCGACCTCTGGCTATTCTTCGCGCCAATCAAGAAGGCGCGCACCGACTTCATCGTCGAAAAGGCCGCCGAGATGGGCGCGGCGCGCGTTCTGCCGGTCTCGACCGAGTTCACCAATTCCGAGCGTATCCGCCAGGACAAGCTGCAGGCCCACGCCATCGAGGCGGCGGAGCAATGCGGCGGAACTTACGTGCCGGAGGTGGCCGAGCTGGCGAAGCTAGGCGCGGTGCTCGACAACTGGCCGCCGGACAGGCACCTTCTATTCTGCGACGAGACGCTCGCGGGCGCGGCCACCGACTTGTCTCAACTGCCACAAGGGCCTTGGGCGATCGTCATCGGTCCCGAAGGCGGCTTTTCCGAGCCCGAGCGCGCCCGCCTGCGCGAGTTGGGCCATGCCATCAGCCTTGGCCCGCGCATCCTGCGTGCCGACACCGCCGCCGTTGCGGCATTGGCGCTGTGGCAGCAGGCACTTGGAGACTGGACATGATCCGCCCCGAAATCGTTACGTTCTTTACCCGCTACGCGGAGGTGATCGCGGGCGGACTCCTTGCCATCCTTGGCATCTGGATCGTGACCAGCAGCAGCCTGTTCTGGTCGGCCATTGGGATCATCCTGGCCATTATCGGTGGGGGATGGGCCGGAGGGGCATGGCGCCGCATCAGGCTCAGCGCGCAAGACCATGACGGCCCGGGCGTGGTCGAGGTCGATGAGCGCCAGATCACCTATTTCGCGCCCTATGAGGGCGGGGCGGTGTCGATCAACGATCTCGCACGGGTCACCATCCTGACCACGGACAAGGGCCCTGCGGTGGAAGATGTACACTGGCTGCTCGAAGAAAACGGCGGCGGGCGGCTGGTGATCCCGAACTCGGCAGAGGGCGCGGATCAGCTCTTCGATGCGCTCGCCCCGCTCAAAGGCGTGGATTTCGATACCGCGATCAAGGCCATGGGCTCAACCGCCAATGCGAGTTTCGTGATCTGGGCGAAACAGCGGGCGCAGTTGCATTGACATCGCGCGCAAATCCCAGCACGCCTAGACCAAACAGTTCAGACGGAGCCCTTCGCACATGTCCATTCCCCAGTCCGGCGGCGGCCCGATCACCCATCATGACCAACTCGCAGAGCTTCTGAGCGACGGCTGCAAGCCGCGTGAGGCTTGGCGCATCGGCACCGAGCACGAGAAATTCGGCTTCTGCCAAGACACCCACAAGCCGCTGCCATATGACGGCGAGCGCTCGATCAAGGCGGTTTTGACCGGCTTGCGCGATCGTTTCGAGTGGGCACCGGTGGAGGAAGACGGGAACATCATCGGTCTGACCAAGGATGGCGCAAACGTCTCGCTGGAACCCGGCGGCGCGCTCGAGCTGTCGGGTGCCCCGCTCGAGACCGTGCACCAGACCTGCGACGAGGTGAATTCCCATCTGGCCGAGGTCAAATCCGTGGCCGACGAGATCGGCGTGAAGTTCATCGGCCTCGGCGCCGCGCCGGAATGGACTCACGAGCAGATGCCGCTGATGCCCAAGGGCCGCTACAAGCTGATGAACAACTACATGGAAAAGGTCGGCACCATGGGCACCGCCATGATGCGCCGCACCTGCACCGTGCAGGTGAACCTCGATTTCGGATCCGAGGCCGATATGGTGCAAAAACTGCGCGTCTCGCTGGCGCTGCAGCCCGTGGCGGTCGCGCTGTTTGCCAATTCGCCATTCTTCGAGGGCAAGCCCAACGGGCACAAATCATGGCGCTCGCGCATCTGGCGCGATCTGGATGCCGACCGCACCGGCATGCTGCCCTTCGTCTTTGAGGACGGCTTCGGGTTCGAGGCCTGGGTGCAATACGTGCTCGATGTGCCGATGTATTTCGTCTACCGCGACGGGGTCTATATCGATGCGCTCGGCCAGTCTTTCCGCGACTTCCTGAAGGGCGAGCTGCCCGCGCTGCCGGGCGAGAAGCCGCTGCTGTCAGACTGGGCCGACCATTTGACGACGGTGTTCCCGGAGGCCCGCATCAAGCAATTCATCGAAATGCGCGGGGCCGATGGCGGTCCGTGGCGGCGCCTGTGTGCGCTGCCTGCCTTCTGGGTCGGACTGCTCTACGATCAAACGGCGCTCGATGCGGCGTGGGACCTGTGCAAGGGCTGGGACGCCGAGACCCGCGAAGGCCTACGCATCGCGGCCTCCGTGGATGGGCTCGCGGCAGAGGTGAATGGGATAAAGATGCACGACCTCGCGCGCGAAGTCGTCGCTATTTCCGAGCTGGGGCTGAAGAACCGCGAAAAGCCCGGTGCGGGCGGGCTGGTGCCCGACGAGACGCATTTCCTCAACGCGCTGAAAGAGAGCATTGAGAGCGGCAAGACCCCCGCCGACGAGCTGCTTGAGAAGTACCATGGCGAATGGGGCGGTGACCTGAGCCGTATCTACGACGAATACGCCTACTAGTCATCGTCGCGCACCACCGGGATGCGGGAGCTGCCATAGGTCAGCGCCTCGCGCTCGCGACCCAGCGGGTCCGGGCCGTGGGCGTTCGGGCCACGATCCCCGGGCAGGGCCGCGAGGATCAACAGCGCGACTTGCCCGAAGGGCAGCAGCAGCAAAAACATGAGCCACGCCGTCAGCCCCTTGTCATGCAAGCGGCGCGCCATGACCGCCAGCATCGGCAGGAACAAGACCATCATGTAGATCAGCATTGGGCCGACATCGTCCTCGGTCACCACCTCGTCCGGGCGCATCAACGTCTCGATCAGCGCGACCCAGAACCCGGCCGAATAGACCAGCAGGAACCACCAGAATTCGGAGCGCGGCGCGCGACCGCGCCAGCGGAAAGACTTCAAAAGGCAGGATTTCAAAGCTGCGAACGGCCTCATGACCTATTCCTTCTTCAGCGCGATCTTCTTCTCGGTGCCTTTGAGGATGCGGCGGATGTTGCCCGCATGGCGCACCCAGATCAGTGCGCCAAGGGCAAGGGCGAGCAGGGTGAACTCCGGCAGGCCCAGCACCTGCAGCCACATTGGCACAAGCGCTGCGGCGGCAAGCGCTGCGAGCGACGAGATACGGAACAGCAGCGCGAAGGCGAGCCATGTCAGGCAGGCGGCCAAACCGACCGGGAAGGCGAGGGCCAGCAGCGTGCCCAGATAGGTCGCCACGCCCTTGCCACCCTGAAATTTCAGCCAGACCGGGAAGACATGGCCGAAGAAGGCCGCAAATCCTGCCAGCTGCGCCGCGTCCTCACCCACGAGAGCCCGCGCGACCAGAACGGCAATGCCGCCCTTGCCCGCGTCCAGCACCAGAGTGGCGAGCGCGCCGCCCTTGGAGCCCGTGCGCAGCACGTTGGTCGCCCCGATGTTTCCCGAGCCGATGGCTCGCAAATCGCCCAGACCCAGCAGGCGGGCGATCACAAGGCCAAAGGGCACCGAGCCCAGCAGGTAGGCCAGTACGGCGACCAGCGCGAGTAATTCGGGGGCGGAAGTGATCTCAGGCACGGGCGTAGACCTCTGTGCCACCCACGAAGGTGCGCAGCACCCGGCCCTGCATCCGCTGACCGTCGAAAGGTGTGTTCTTGGATTTCGAAAACAGCGTCTCGCGGTCCAGCACAAACGGCGCGTCGGGATCGAACAGCACCAGATCGGCGGGCGCGCCTTCCTCTAGGCGGCCGCCCTCCAGACCCAGCCGCTTGGCCGGGTTCAAGGACAACGCGCGCCACAGGGTCGGCAGATCGACACCCGCATGGACCAGCCGCATCGCGGCGGGCAGCAAGGTTTGCAACCCGACCGCACCCGAGGCCGCTTCCTCGAACGGCAGCCGCTTGCTTTCTTCGTCCTGCGGTGTGTGCATCGAACACACCACGTCGATCAGGCCCGACGCCACGGCCTCCACCATGGCAAGCCGGTCGTCCTCGGACCGCAGAGGCGGCTTCACTTTGAAGAAGGTGCGGTAGTCGCCCACATCCAGCTCGTTCAGCGTCAGGTGGTGGATCGAAACCCCCGCCGTCACGTCCAGCCCCGCAGCCTTGGCGCGTTCCAGCGCGGGCAGGCTGGCGGCGGTGGACAGCTGGTCGGCGTGGTAGCGCACGCCGGTCATCTCAACGAGTGCCAAATCCCGCTCCAGCCCCATCCGCTCCGCCATTGGCGACACCGCTGGAAGCCCGCGCAGCGAGGCGAACTTGCCCGATGTCACCGCAGCGCCGGCGCTGAGCCCGGGATCTTGCGGGTGTCCCATCACCAGCGCGCCCAGCGAGCGGGCATATGTCATTGCGCGGCTCAAAACCTTGGGGTCGGTCACCACGTTATCGCCATCGGAAAACGCCACCGCGCCTGCGTCCATCAAAAACCCCATCTCGACCATCTCGCGCCCTTGACGGTCCTTGGTCAGCGCGGCCATCGGCGCGATCCGCAAAGGGGCGATCACGGTGCCGCGTCGTTTGGCGAATTCCAGCGTCTCCGGCGTATCGACGGTTGGGATCGTGTCGGGGCGGGTGACCATGGTGGTGACGCCGCCTGCGGCCGCGGCGCGCCCGGCGGTGCGGAAACTTTCCTTGTGGCGCTCGCCGGGCTCGCAGACCTTTACGCCGATATCGATGATGCCCGGGGCCAGAACCTTGCCGCCGCAATCGAGCGAGTTAACAGCTGTAAACTTTGCAGATATATCAATATCTTGAGCTAATATTTCGTTTATCCGCCCATCCTTGATGTGCAGATGGCCCGGCGCCTCGGTTCCCGCATCCGGATCGATAAGGCGCGCATTGGTCAAAACCAGCTCGGACATGTCAGCTCGCGCCTCCGGAGAAGAAAATCACAAAGAGCGTGTAAAGGATGATCAGCGCAGAGACCACGCCCACGATCCAGTACCACAGCGGGGTCGCCGCACGGGGTACGGGCGGCGGCGCGACCGGGTCGGGCTGGGGCGCGGGTTTCGCCGCCGCAGAGGTAAGTGTGGTGAAGTCCGTTGCCGCCTCATGCTCTGCATATGCGCCGACCAATGCGACCGGCGGTGTCGGCACGATCAAAGCGGGTCCAGAAAAGGCCCGCGAGGGCAGAACCGCGACGTGACCCTCCAAGGCATCGAGCCGTTCCGCATTGGCTTCGAGATCGGCCTCGGAAATACCTAGCCCCTCGATGAGGTAGCCTGTCAGGCCAAGCTCCCCCAGCTCGCTGAGCCTGAGGATCTGAACCTGGCTGTCGTCAAGCTCCGACAGCCCTAGGGCATCGCGCAGCGGGTAATCATAGCCGCCGGTATTGTTGAGCTTGGGCCGGGTGAAGGCGGGGATATGATGGGTCGCCAGATCAATGGTGAAAAGCCGGTAGACGCGATGCTCGGACTCGCGCACTTCAAGTGGATGGAAAGGCAGGGTGACCACCTGTCAGCTCCCGAGCCAGATCATCAGACCGGTGAAGGCGAAGATGCCAAGGAGGGCATAGGTGGCAATCTTACCGGACATACGGGGGTCTTTGGGGTCTTCACTCATTCCGAAACCTTTACTGCGACATCTGGGCCAGAGACCGTCTGGATCTCACGCATTTTCTGGAGAACACGACGGGCGTCTTGCAACAGTTCGAACCCGACATCGGTCGTGTGTGTTTTGCCTTTTAGCGCCTTCCATCGGTGATTTGAACTCCAGACGGAGCGCAGGGCTTCGCTGGCCCTGCCAGACGATCTCTTCGCCTGCATTAAGCAATCTGTCCCGCTCGCTCACGCCAAGACCTCGCGCGGACCGGCGGCGGCGCGCCGGGATTTTACCAGCAGCTCCATCGCGGCCATGCGCACGGCGACGCCCATCTCGACCTGCTCCTGGATCACCGAGCGGTTGATGTCGTCGGCCAGCACCCCGTCGATCTCGACGCCCCGGTTCATCGGGCCGGGATGCATGATGATCGCGTCATCCTTGGCATAGGCCAGCTTTTCGGGGTCGAGCCCGTACCGGTGGTAATACTCGCGCTCCGACGGGATGAAGCCGCCATCCATCCGCTCTTTCTGGAGCCGCAGCATCATCACCACATCCACGTCGCGCAGGCCCTCGCGCATGTCGTCGAAGACTTCTACCCCGAACTCCGAGATGCCCGAAGGCATCAGGGTCGGCGGGCCGACGAGGCGCACGCGGTTCTCCATCTTGCCCAGCAGGATCAGGTTCGACCGGGCCACACGGCTGTGGGCAATGTCGCCACAAATCGCAATCGACAGCCGGTGCAACCGCCCCTTGGCGCGCCGGATCGTCAGCGCGTCGAGCAGCGCTTGGGTGGGGTGCTCGTGCCTGCCATCGCCCGCGTTCAGCACCGCGCAATTGACCTTCTGGGCCAGCAGGTCCACCGCGCCCGAGTGGGGGTGGCGCACGACCAGCAGGTCCGGGTGCATCGCGTTCAGGGTGAGGGCCGTGTCGATCAGCGTCTCGCCCTTTTTGACCGAGCTCGCCTGCATCGCCATGTTCATCACATCGGCGCCCAGCCGCTTGCCCGCGATCTCGAAGCTGGCCTGCGTGCGGGTGGAGTTCTCGAAGAACATGTTGATCTGGGTCAGCCCCGCCAGCACCTCCGAGTGCTTCACATCGCGGCGGTTCAGCTCGACATACTGGTCGGCGAGGTCCAGCAGGGTGCTGATCTCATCGGGGCCAAGATGCTCAATCCCCAGCAAATGCTGTGCGCGGAATGTCATGGTCGGCCTCCTTCGTTCCGGGCGACGTATAGGCAATGCGGCTTCGCTGGGCAATGGTGCGGCGGCGGGCTAGATTGCGCCTCATGGAATCGATGGATTATCATCAGGCGAAGGCGCTCTTGGAGTGGCAGATCGACCTTGGGGCCGATGAGGCCATCGGGGACGAGCCAATCAATCGCTACGAGACCCCGAAGGAAGTCCCCAAGCCGAAGCCTGCTGTAAAGGCGGAAGCGCCAGCGGCACCAGCGGCGCAGAAAGGGCCCGACCCCGTCGTTGTCGCCCGCGAGATGGCAGGCGAGGCGGAAGATCTTGACGCCCTGCGCGCCGCCGTCGCGGCCTTTCCCCATTGCGAGCTCAAGAATGGTGCGCGCAATCTGGTGTTCTCGGACGGGGTGCCGGGTGCGCGGGTGATGGTCATCGGCGAGGCACCGGGCCGGGACGAAGACCGCGAAGGCAGGCCCTTTGTCGGGCGCGCGGGCCAGCTGCTTGATGCGATGTTCGCCGCCATTGACCATGGTCGCGACGGGGCGGAGCACCCGATCTACATCACCAACATCATGCCGTGGCGGCCGCCGCAGAATCGCGACCCAAAGCCCGACGAGATCGCGATGATGCTGCCTTTCGTGGAGCGTCACGTGGCGCTGGCGCAGCCGGAGGTGCTGGTCCTGATGGGCAACATCGCCTGCGGCGCGCTCTTGGGCCAAAAGGGCATCACCAAGCTGCGCGGCACATGGTCAGAGGCGCTGGGCAAGCCAACGCTGCCCATGCTGCACCCGGCCTATCTGCTGCGCACGCCCATCGCCAAGCGCGACACCTGGGCCGATCTTCTGAGCCTGCAGGCGAGGTTGCGCGGGTGAGAGCGCTGGCGGTTTGGCTGATGCTTTGCGGGACGGCGTGGAGCAACGAACTGGCCCCGAAGCCCCACGAATTGGACGCGCTTTATGTGGCGGGCGAGGTGCAGCTGGACCTGACTAGATCGCCTGTCGCGCCTTATGTGGCTTTGCCGGGTGATATCCGCCTTTACAAGCATGGTGCTCAGATCAGGGCCGAAGACCGCTCCGGCCACCGCCCGGCGCTGTGCTCGCTGGAGCTTGCGATGACATTGCGGGCGATGGCCGAGACCTGCCGCGGGCTGGCGCGGCCTGATCACTTGCGGGTGATGGACACTGCGATCGATGCGCATATCGCGTTCATCGCGGAGAACCATGTGCCGCCGCGCCCCCGTAGGGAGGTGCGCTTCCTGATCGCCCAGAGGATGTCCGAAACCTATCTGCGGCTGAAAGATCGCCGCCTGTGTTCCGAGCGCGAAATGTCGCGCTGGGTGCCATTTGTGCGCGAGATCGATGATGGTACATTCAGCGCCACGCTGGATGCCAGCCTGAAGGCCGACCGCCTGCCTGTCGCCGACCCTTGCCAAAGCAACTGACCCGGAAAGAGCCCCATGAGCCGCATTGACGAGACCGCCGAGTTCCTGCCCGTCCGCATCGCGGTGCTGACGGTCTCGGACACCCGCACGCCCGAGGATGATCGCTCTGGCAACACGTTGGTCGAGAGGCTGGAGGGTGCGGGACACACGCTCGCCGCCCGCACGATCCTGCCCGATGAGCGGGACCAGATCGCGAACCAGCTCCGCGCCTGGTGCGCAGACCCGGAGATCGACGTGGTGCTGTCTACCGGCGGGACGGGTCTGACGGGGCGCGATGTGACAGTCGAGGCGCACCGCGATGTCTACGAAAAAGAGATCGATGCGTTTGGCACGGTGTTCACGATCATCTCGATGAACAAGATCGGCACGTCCGCCGTGCAATCGCGCGCGACGGGCGGCGTGGCGAACGGAACGTACCTGTTCGCGCTGCCCGGTAGTCCCGGCGCCTGCAAGGACGCATGGGACGAAATCCTGTCCAAACAGCTCGATTACCGTCACCGCCCCTGCAACTTTGTCGAGATTTTTCCGCGATTGGACGAACATCAGCGACGGAAATAGGCGGCTCACACGTTTGTGTCAGGTTCATTGGACGACGCGGTCCGCGCGCCTTACATATAGCGGGTACATTTTTTTGGAGCCTGATCGCCCATGCGATTCTTCCGCCGCAGCCTTGTTGGTCTGTTTTTGTTGGCCCTGACCGCCGGCCTTCTGGCCATGGGCGGCAACACGATCTATTCGGCCCTGCAGGAGCGGTGGTCGAAGGAAAGCAATCCGCGCCCCGCGCGCGAGCGGGTCTTCACCGCGCAGGTCATCGAGCTTGTGCCGGACACTGTGACACCGATCCTGACCAGCTTCGGCGAGGTTCAGGCGCGAAGAACGCTTGATCTGCGCGCCCCGGTGGGCGGCACAGTGGTGGAGCTGTCGCCCGATTTCCTCGAAGGCGCAGCGGTGGAGGCCGGACAGCTTCTGGCCCGCATCGACCCCGCCGATGCCCAGACGGCCGTGGATGTCGCCCGCACCGATCTTGTTGAAGCACAGGCCGATTTGCAGGATGCGCAGAGCGCGCTGTCGCTCGCCCGCGACGATCTGGCGGCGGCGCAGGACCAGCTTGCCTTGCAGGATCGCGCGTTGCAGCGGCAACAGGACCTCAAAGCCCGTGGGGTCGGCACGGATGCCGCCGTGGAGACCGCGGAGCTGGCCCGCGCGTCGGCCCGCCAAGCGGTTTTGTCGCGTAGGCAGGCGATCCAGCAGGCAGACGCGCGCGTGACCCAGACCCGCACGCTGATCGAGCGGCGGCAGATCAACCTGACCAATGCAGAGCGCCTGTTGGCTGACACCGAGATCTACGCGGAATTCGACGGCAGGCTGTCGGGCGTTTCGGTGACGCAGGGCGGGCTGGTCGCAAATAATGAGCAGCTCGCGCAGCTGATCGACCCCAACGCGTTGGAAGTGACCTTTCGGGTCTCGACCGCGCAGTACACCCGATTGCTGGACGCCGATGGCGCGCTGATTAATGCACCCGTGACGGTGACACTTGAGGTGCTCGGCACCGATTTGAGCTTTCCCGCGCGCCTGACCCGCGAAAGTGCGGCCGTGACGGAAGGCACAACGGGCCGTTTGCTGTTTGCCGAGCTGGATGAGAGCCGCGGCCTGCGGCCCGGCGATTTTGTGACAGTGTCCATCGAGGAGCCTCCGCTTGATCGGGTGGCCCTGATCCCGGCCGCCGCCGTCGCGCCTGACGGCGCGGTGCTGGTGCTGGGGGAGGAAGACCGGCTGGAAGAGGGGGAGGTTACCGTTTTGCGCCGCCAAGGCGATCAGGTGATCGTCCGGGTGCGCGGCCTTGCCGGGCGCGAGATCGTTGCGGAGCGCTCGCAGCTTCTGGGCGCGGGCATCAAGGTCAAACCGCAACGCGGTGCGACCGCAGGTGTGCCCGAAGAGCCGGAACTGGTCGAGCTGGACCCTGATCGCCGCGCCCGCCTGATCGCCTTCGTTGAAGGCAATGGGCGCATCCCCGACGCGGTCAAGCAGCGCATGCTGACACGCTTGGCGGAAGAGCGTGTGCCCGCCGACATGGTCACGCGGCTGGAAAGCCGCATGGGAAGCTAGCGGATGCGCGGGCCGTTCAAAAAGGGGCCCGGCGGCGTGTTGTCCTACTTCACGCGCCATCGGACCGCCGCGAACCTGATCCTTGTCATCATGCTAGCCTTGGGCATCGCCGCGGTACCGCGCATGAACACGCAGTTCTTCCCCGATGTCATCGTGGACAGCGTGTCGGTCAATGTCACATGGGACGGGGCCGGGGCGGACGATGTCGACAGCGGCATCGTGCAGTTGCTGGAGCCCGCTCTTCTGGCGGTCGAGGGGGTGGAAAGCTCGTCGTCTTCATCGCGCGAGGGCCGCGCCTCCATCGATCTGGAGTTCGAGCCGGGTTGGGATATGGGCCGCGCCGCCGACGAGGTGCAGGTTGCCGTTGACAGCGTCACCAACCTGCCCGACGAGGCCGAGGAGCCCACGGTGCGCCGCGGCGCATGGCGCGACCGGGTGACGGATGTGGTCATTACCGGGCCCGTCTCGGTCGAACAGCTGGGCCGATTCGCCGATGAATTTGTCACCCGGCTGTTTGCCGCCGGGGTGACGCGCGCCACGATCCGCGGCGTGGCCGCGCCAGAGACGATTGTCGAGGTCTCATCGCTTTCGCTGATCCGCAATGATGTGACCATGGCGCAGATTGCCGAGGCGATCCGGGGCGAGGCCTCCGCCGACCCCGCGGGTGATGTGGACGGGGCCAACGCCCGCGTGCGCACGGGCATCGAGAAGCGCGATCCAACCCAGATCGCGGATATCGTTTTGCGCTCGAACCCCGACGGCTCCAAGCTGCTGATCGGCGATGTGGCCCGGATCGAGGTGGGGGGAACAGACCGCGAGCGTGCCTATTTTGTAGACGACAACCCGGCGATCTCCATCCGCGTGGACCGTTCCAACCGGGGCGACGCCATCGACATTCAAGCGCAGGTGCAGGAGGTTGCCGACGACCTGGAGCTGACCCTGCCCACGGGCACCGAGGTGCAGTTGATCCGCACCCGCTCGGAGGCGATCACCGGGCGTTTGAACATCCTGCTCGACAACGGGCTGGTCGGGCTTGGATTGGTCGTGTTGCTGCTGTTCCTTTTTCTGAACGCCCGCACCGCCTTCTGGGTCGCCGCTGGAATCCCCGTGGCGATGCTGGGTGCGATTGCGCTGATGTATCTGGCGGGGCTGACGATCAACATGGTCTCGCTCTTTGCGCTTATTATTACGCTCGGAATCGTGGTCGATGATGCCATCGTCGTGGGCGAGCATGCCGACTACCGCGCGCGATATCTGGGCGAGGACCCGATGTCTGCGGCCGAAAACGCGGCGCGGCGCATGTCATCGCCCGTTTTTGCGGCGACCGTCACCACGATCATCGCCTTCTTTGGCCTCGTGGCGGTCGGGGGGCGGTTCGGCGATTTGATCATCGATATCCCGTTCACCGTGATCGTGGTGCTGATCGCGTCCCTAGTGGAATGCTTCCTGATCCTGCCCAACCACATGGCGCACGCGCTGGCGTCTTCGGCCAAGGAGCGGTGGTACGATTGGCCGTCGCGCACGGTAAACTCCGGGTTCGAGTGGGTCCGCGCCAAGCTGTTCCGCCCGTTCATCGCGGGCGTGATCTGGGCGCGCTACCCCGTAATGGCGCTGGCGCTAGCGATCCTTGCAAGCCAGGCTGCACTCTTCATCAAGGGCGACGTGACCTGGCGGTTCTTCAACGCGCCGGAGCGCGGTTCGATCTCTGGCAACTTCTCGATGCTGCCCGGCGCCACCCGCGATGACACGTTCGAGATGATGCGGGAGATGCAGCGGGCGACGCGCGATCTGGCCGCCCGCTACGAAGAGGAGCATGGCCGCAATCCCATCGACTACGTCCTTGCGGAAATTGGCGGCACCACCGGGCGCGGCCTTGCGGGACAGGAAACCAAGGAGACCGACCAGCTTGGCTCCATCGCGATTGAGCTGATCGACGCCGACCTGCGCCCCTATTCCAGCTTCCAGTTCCTGGGCGAGCTGCAGGACGAGGTGCGCCGCCACCCGATGCTGGAGACGGTGAGCTTCCGCGGCTGGCGCTCCGGCCCCGGCGGTGATGCCATTGATGTGCAGCTTTACGGGGCCGAGGCGGAGACGCTGAAGGCCGCCGCCGAAGAGCTGAAAACGTTGCTTGCGCGCTTCCCGGAGGTCTCCGCGCTGGAGGACACGCTGGCCTATGACAAGGAAGAGCTGATCCTTGATCTTACAGCACAGGGTCAGGCGCTTGGCTTTACGATTGACGAGCTGGGCCGGGTGCTGCGCAACCGGCTGAACGGGATCGAGGCCGCCACCTATCCTGACGGGCCACGCTCTGCCACGATCCGGGTCGAGCTGCCGCGCGGCGAGCTGACGGCGGATTTCCTGGAACGCACCTTCCTGCGGGCGGAGGCAGGGGAGTATGTGCCACTGAGCGATATCGTGTCGGTCACCTCGCAGACCGGCTTCTCGACCGTGCGGCGGGAGAATGGCATCCGGCTGGTCTCGGTCACTGGCGATCTGTCGGAGGACGATCCCGTGCGCGCGGAAGAGATCATGGCGCTGCTTGAGAACGAGCTTCTGCCGCAGGTCGAACAGGATTTTGGCGTCGCCACGCAGATGTCGGGCTTGGCCGAGCAGGAGCAGGATTTCCTGACCGACGCCGGGCTTGGCTTCCTTCTGTGCCTCATCGGAATTTATCTGGCGCTGGCTTGGGTTTTCTCCAGCTGGACCCGGCCCATCGTGATCATGCTGATCATTCCCTTCGGTTTGGTGGGCACGATATACGGCCACCACGCCTGGGACGTGCCATTGTCGATGTTCACGGTCGTGGGCCTGATCGGGATGACGGGGATCATCATCAACGACTCCATCGTGCTGGTCTCGACCATCGACGACTACGCCAAAGAGCGCGGCCTGATCCCCGCAATCATCGACGGCGCCGCGGACCGCTTGCGTCCGGTGCTGCTGACCACGCTGACGACCGTTTTGGGCCTTGCACCGCTGCTGTTCGAGAGCTCGGCGCAGGCGCAGTTCCTTAAGCCCACGGTGATAACCCTATGCTACGGTCTTGGCGTCGGGTTCTTCCTTGTGATGCTGGTGGTGCCGTCGCTGATCGCGATGCAGGCGGATGTCTCGCGGCAGACGCGGGCGATGCGACGGACACTGCGCGCGACCCCCGGGGTCAAATGGGCGACGCTGGGTCTGGTGGCGGTGCTGGTGGCGCTCTTTGCGGCGACACTTGGCGCGGTCATAGTTATGGGGGAACTACCGGCGGCGTGGGCGCTGCTTTCACCGACGCTTGACGGTGGCTCCGCGGGTCAGGCATTTGCCCTGTTCCTTGGGGGATCCGCCCTAGTTCTGGCAAGCGCTTGGGTGATCGCAGCGATCGGCCATGCCACCATCGGTGGCCGTCGCATCCGGACCGGCTAGCAGCCGGGAATATCCACGCCCATTTGTGTCGTCAGAACGGTCATCCGCGTGCGGGACAGATCAAGCGTGAACGGCTCGCCCGTGGGCTTCGCGATGTACGCCTTGGCGCTTAGGCGGTCACCGTCGCGGGTCACCTTGGGCTCGCTCACCCAAAGCGACGGGTCGGACGGTTCGATCACCAGTGCTTCGTTGCGGCCGGGCAGCTGCGGCAGCTCCATGCTGATCGCAATCTCCGCCTGCTCCGGGCCGTAGCTTATGTCGCATTCGATTGAGTGCAGGCCTGAAGTTTCCGCGGGTGCGGGTCGATCGGCAAACGCCGCCTCGATCAAATCGACATTTGAAACCTCGCCCGCGGCGAAGGTGTGGTCGAGAACCATGTTCACGGGCAGGCAAACATCTGCGCAGACACCGAAATCCATGTAGGCATGCAGCGTGATGTCATCTGCGTCGGCCTGCGCATCAAGTTGTAGCGGGACGACGACTTCATCGCGGTAGCCGATGGAACGCAGCCCGTTCTGCCGAAAGACCTCGGGCGTCGGCCAAAGGACACGCGCCTCGTCAAGGTTGTACGATTTGGAGAAGTCAAAGCGCGTCGGCACACCGCCGTCTCCAGGAGCGCGCCAGTAGGTCTTCCATCCCGGTGCCAGTGTAATGCGCAGCGCGGCCATGTGAGTGCCGTCGGCCTCTCTCCAGCCGGGTAGCAGACTGACCTCGACCACGTCCGAGGCGTTATCGGCCAAAACCTGTGCCGCAGCTGTGGCGGGCGTCATTGCGACCGCCACAGCTGTGGCGCAGAAGAATGAGGTTTTGGCCGAGTTCATGAGATTTGGCATAACAGCCCACTGCGCCACAAGAAACTCACGATTGAGCGATGAAATGTCATGGAACCTGACCTGTGACCTTCCTGCGCTTGCACGGGGGCAAACCAGACCCCACCTTGCTTGCATGGCTTTCGATTCGACCCAGATCACCGGCAAGCTGCTTGTCGCGATGCCCGACATGGGGGACCCGCGGTTTGACCGCTCGGTCATCTTCATGTGCGACCACTCGGACGAGCGCGCCATGGGGCTGATTATCAACAAGCCGTCGCGTGATCTGCGATTTAACGACCTGCTTAAGCAGCTCGATATCCCAAAAGCCCGCCGCGAGCATCAGATCAAGGTGCATGTGGGCGGGCCGGTGGATTACGGGCGCGGCTTCGTTTTACACAGCAGCGATTACTTCAGCCGCAACAGCACCATGCGCGTGGCGGGTGGATACGGGTTGACCGCGACGCTCGACATTCTCGAGGATATCGCCCAAGGCGATGGGCCGGACCGCTGCATCCTCGCGATGGGGTATGCGGGCTGGGGGCCGGGCCAGCTAGAAGGCGAAATCCAGCGCAATGGCTGGCTGATGTGCGATGCAGACGCGGAGCTGATCTTCTCACCCGACAACGACGCCAAGTGGTCCCGCGCCCTGGAGCTGATGGGGATCAACCCGTTGCTGCTGTCCCCCGGTGGCGGCTCCGCCTAGCCGCGTGGTGCTGCGGCGCGCGCCAGCCTGTCATTGATCGCCAGACCCAGACCCGTCATCGGGATCGGGGCGACGTGGATCACGTCACCCGGCATCGCGTCCAACTCGCGTAACATCGCAAAGAGGTTCGCGGCAGCCTCCCGCAGGTCGCCGCTGGGAGACAGGTTGCGCGTCCCGGAGACCTTTCCAAAGCCCACCATCAGCGGACCATCGCTCTGATTCAGCAGGACCATAGCGTCAGGCGCGTAATGCGAGCTGAGCTGCCCCGGCGCGGACGGGGTGTCAGGTGACGTGTCGTGGGTCAGAGGGGTGCCGAGAGCAGCCTCGACGGCCTCCAGCGGAAGCCCGCCCGGGCGCAAAAGGGCGGGGGGCGATGCGCGCAGGATCGTGCTTTCAAGCCCGACCGCGCAGGGACCACCATCGAGAACAGCGTCGATCCGCCCGCCGAGACCATCCAGCACATGCGCGGCCGTGGTAGGGCTGATTGCACCGGATGGGTTGGCAGAGGGAGCCGCCACGGGCCGACCCACCGCGCGCAGCAGCGCCACCGCCAAAGGTTGCGCGGGCACACGGATGGCGACTGTATCAAGCCCGGCGGTGACCAGCGAGGACAGGCCGTGGTCGGGCTTGAGCGGCACGACAAGCGACACGGGGCCGGGCCAGAAGGCCTGCGCCAAAGCGCGGGCGGTATCGTCGAAAATGGCCAGTTGCTCTGCCTCTACCAGGGACGGCACATGCACAATCAGCGGATTGAATGCGGGGCGGCCCTTGGCCTCGTAGACCTTGGCAACAGCGGTCCCGTTGGTGGCATCCGCGCCAAGGCCGTAGACGGTCTCTGTGGGGAAAGCGACGAGGCTGCCTGCCCGCAACAACTCCGCCGCGCGCTCCAGCGCGGGGGGGTCGAGCACTTCCGTGGCGAGTTGGGGCATCTGGGCAGGGGCCTGTTCTGACGTGGCGTTTCGCTTGAAGCGGGCGAAGGTGAGCGGCACAACTATACGTGATTGACCCGCCCTTTAGCGGATTGCGGCTGCGCTTGCAAAGCCGCCAAAGCCAACGCTTTGACCCAAGTCTTGTGACCGAAAGAGGATTATCATGCCCTATCGCGCCCCTGCCGACGAGTACCAGTTCCTGTTCGACCATGTTGTTGGTCTGGACAAGGTGACCGCGACCGACCGTTTCGAAGAGGCGACTGCCGACGTGGCGTCCGCGATCCTCGAAGAGGCGGCGAAGATGTCGAACGAGGTTCTGGCACCGCTCAACCGCGCGGGTGACCTGCACCCGGCGAAGCTTGAGAACGGCGTTGTGCGGACTTCGCCCGGTTTCGGCGACGGCTACAAGGCTATCGCGGAGGGCGGCTGGATCGGCATGGCCGCCAGCCCCGAATATGGCGGCATGGGCCTGCCCTATTCCCTGCAAAACGCGGTTAATGAGATGATGGGCGGTGCCTGCCTGTCGCTGCAGCTGAACCCGCTGATGACCCAGGGCCAGATTGAGGCGCTGGAGCACCACGCCTCTGACGCGATCAAGGATCTCTACCTGCCCAAGCTGATCTCGGGCGAGTGGTGTGGCACAATGAACCTGACGGAGCCGCAAGCGGGCTCCGACGTGGGCGCGCTGAAGTCCAAGGCAGAGGACAATGGCGACGGCACTTATGCGATCACTGGCCAGAAGATCTACATCTCGTGGGGCGACAATGATTTCTCCGAAAACGTGTGCCACCTTGTGCTGGCGCGCCTGCCCGATGCGGTGCCGGGCACCAAGGGCATTTCGCTCTTCATGGTGCCGAAGCTGATCCCGGACGAAAACGGCGTGCCGGGCGTGGCCAACAGCCTGAAGGTCGTCTCGCTCGAGCATAAGCTGGGCCTTCATGGCTCGCCCACCGCGGTGATGCAATATGACGGTGCGACCGGTTGGATGATCGGCAAGCCTAATGGCGGTATGGCGGCGATGTTCACCATGATGAACAACGCGCGCGTGGGCGTCGGCGGGCAGGGTATCGCAGTGGCGGAAGCCGCCTATCAGCACGCGCTGGCCTACGCGACGGACCGCAAGCAGGGCCGCGCGGCGCAGGGCGACACTATTCTGGGCCACGCCGACGTGCGCCGGATGCTGGCGCAGATGAAGGCGGACGTATTCGCCGCCCGCGCCATTGCGGCCTCCTGTGCGGCGGCCATCGATATGCAGACCGCCACGGGCGGGGCCGAGTGGACCGCGCGCGCAGCCCTGCTGACCCCGATTGCCAAAGCGTTCGGCACCGATGTCGGCATTGAAGTCTCGCAGCAGGGCATTCAGGTCCATGGCGGCATGGGCTTTGTCGAGGAAACCGGCGCGGCGCAATTCCTGCGCGACGTTCGGGTCACCGCGATCTACGAAGGCACCAACGGCATTCAGGCGATGGACCTCGTGGCGCGCAAGATGATGGATGGCGGCGAGGCAGCTTACGCGCTGATCGACGAGATCGAGGCCTATGCCGAGGAGTGCAAAGGTACGATGCCCGATCTGGCGGGCCCGGTCTTCACCGCCGCCGAGACGCTGCGCGAAACCACCGAGTGGCTGGTCGAGCAAGAGCTCAACGACCGTTTCGCCGGTGCCGTGCCGTATCTGCGCCTCTTTGCGCGGGTCCTTGGCGGCTACTACCACCTCTGCGCGGCCAACGCAGCCGGAGCCGACAGCGCCCGCGCGCGATTGGCACAAGTCTACGTGCAGCGCATCCTGCCAGAGCATGGCGGTCTGGCTGACCATGTGCGCCAGGGCGCGCAAGACCTCTATGCTCTGACGGACGAGGACCTGGCCGCTTGAGCGACACTTTGAGCTACCCTTTCCCGGACATCCCGGGGGAGGGGGACGCCATCGAAGTCGCACCGGGCATCCTGTGGATGCGCCTGCCGCTGCCGATGAAGCTCGACCACGTCAACATCTACGCGCTGGATGATGGCGACGCCTGGACCATCGTGGACACGGGCTTTTATTCCAAACGCGGGGTCGCGCTGTGGCAAAAGCTGCTGGCGGGGCCGCTGCAGGGCAAACCCGTCGCCCGCGTGATCGTCACGCATCACCACCCCGATCACATCGGCATGGCTGGCTGGTTCCAGTCCGAGCGTGGCGCGGAGCTGATAACGACCCGTACTGCTTGGCTGATGGCCCGGATGCTGGTGCTCGACGAACAGGACCGCCCGACACCGGAGGCTTTGCAGTTCTGGACCCGTGCTGGAATGGATCCGGATATCTTCGCCGCCCGCGCCGCTGAACGTCCGTTCAATTTCGCCGATTGCGTCGCGCCGATGCCGCTGGGCTACCGCCGCATTCGCGAAGGTGACACGCTGCACGCCGCCGGGCGCGACTGGACCGTGCGCATCGGCAATGGCCACGCGCCGGAACATGCAACCTTTTGGGCCGACGGGCTTGTGTTAGGCGGCGATCAGCTGCTGCCCTCGATCAGCCCGAACCTTGGCGTCTACCCGACCGAGCCTGACGCGGACCCTGTGGAAGACTGGCTGGAGGCCTGCGAGCGCCTGCGGGGCCATGCGACACCGGATCAGTTGGTCCTGCCCGGCCACAAGCTGCCCTTCACCGGCCTGCCCATCCGGATGCGCCAACTCATCGACAACCACCACGGCGCGCTGGCGCGTCTGCTGGATCATCTGGCCGAGCCGCGCACGGCGCATGACTGCTTCATGCCGCTCTTCAAGCGCGAGATCGGCGGCGGCGAGTATGGGCTGGCGCTGGTCGAAAGCGTGGCCCACTGCGCTCACCTTTATTTGGCTGGACAGGCCACCCGGGTTCTGCGCGATGATGGGGCGTATCTCTACCAGCGCAAAGGGTAAGCCATGGACGACGATATCCGCACCACCGCCGAGGCGATTGAGGGTGCTGCACTCCGCCGTGCAGGCGTCGTCCACGTCACCGATTGCGGCACCACGCCCGAGGAAGAAGAGCTGCCAGCGTCCGTCTCCAAAACCCCGGTCGAGCAGAAAAGCCCCGCCGAATGGGCCTATGAGCGGTTGATCCTCTACATCAAGAATTTCGAGGAAAAGCTCGACAATGACCACGAGGTCGCGATGGGCTTTACCGGTGGTGATGCAGGCATCATGCGGATCGAGGGGTTGGGCTTCTACGCCCCTGATATCATCACCTTCTACGGCTCTGACCCCGGCGGCGCGCGGACCCAGCAGATCCAGCACGTCAGCCAGTTGAACGTGCTGCTGCGCGCCTTGCCCAAACATGTCGATCAGCCAGAGCCGAAGCGGATCGGCTTCCGGCTGGTACAGGATTTGGAGAACGGATGATCGCTTGAGCTTTCGCCGAATTACGTGCTCGCCGAGTGGGACAACGGGGCGCGGCGGCGCAACATGCCACACCCGCAAGCCGCTTCCCCCTCGTGACAGGGGCCCAAGAATCCGCTAACTCGGCTCAAACACTTCGCTGGAGAGACGAAAATGACAGATCAAGAGCACGAACACGGCTCCATGGACATCAAGGATCAGGAAAAGACCTTTGATGGTTTCGTGAAATTCACCACCTACTCGGTGATCGGGATCATCATCTTCCTGATCCTGCTGGCGCTGGTGAACGGCTAACTTACTCGGATGAAAAACGCGGTCCTGGCCCTCGGGCTGGTCGCCATGCTGGCGGCCTGCGGGGCGGAGCCCGTCTGGGCGCCGGAAGAAGACGTGCGCGCCAAGACCTATGTGCATGGCGGGCCCGCGACGTTGACGCTGATCACCGTGATCAACAACCGCTCCGGCGCGGGCGGGCATTCGGCGCTTT
Source organism: Litoreibacter ponti (assembly GCF_003054285.1). Lineage (NCBI taxonomy): Bacteria > Pseudomonadati > Pseudomonadota > Alphaproteobacteria > Rhodobacterales > Roseobacteraceae > Litoreibacter > Litoreibacter ponti. The sequence goes on along the minus strand of NZ_QBKS01000002.1, from coordinate 932,771 downwards.
TAATCAACGGATCGCAGCGCGTGGTCTGGGACCCGGCAGGCACATGGTGGAGCCCCAATGCGCCCGAGCGCAACGATCTGCATTACGGGATGACGGACCGCATGGTCGACGTCTATGTCGACTACCACACCCGCGAGACCTACCACACGGTGCTGCAAGAGATCGAAGTGCCGCGCGCTGTGGCTGATCAGGCCATCCGCGAGGCCGCCGAATACGGCGCGGTCCCGAAGGCGGCGTGTTCGCTGTCCACAGGACAGATCCTCAGCCGCCTGCCCGGTTTCGAGAGCGTTCGGTCCAGCTATTTCCCTGTAAGGACGATGGACGCTTTCGCGGCGCTCCCCGGTGTCACGACTCGCAAGGTCTATGATGACGATCCGGACGATAACTCGAGCAAGCTGCCCGCCAACTGATCCTCGACCGACGTAGGCCGAAAAGAGCAAGCCCCCCGCAACTTGCGCTGCGGGGGGCTGCTATTTGGTGCTGAAAGCGGGGCTTACCCGTTCTCGCGCTGTGCCTTTTTACGGGCCAGCTTGCGGGAGCGGCGGATGGCCTCGGCCTTCTCGCGTGCTTTCTTCTCAGACGGCTTTTCGTAATGTTGCTTGAGCTTCATTTCCCGAAAAACGCCCTCACGTTGAAGTTTCTTCTTCAGAGCGCGAAGTGCCTGATCGACGTTGTTGTCGCGAACGCTTACCTGCATGTGGTGTCACCACCTTCCTAGGTTAGATTTGCAAGATTGCAGGAAGTGGCCGTATAGCAAAGCGCCCCTACCTTGTCTACACAGGACATCAAGCCTTTGGAGGGCCCCGATATGGAAGACGCCAAGACCGCAATTCTCGACGCAAGCCTGCCCCACGTGGCCTTTGACGGCTGGTCGGAGGACACCTTTCGCGCCGCCGCCGCAGACGCGGACGTGCCGCTGGAGCAAGCCCGCGCAATCTTCCCGCGCGGCGCGCTCGATCTGGCGATTGCGTTTCACCAGCGGGGCGACGCGCAGATGGTGGCGCGGCTTAAGGCAGAGAACCTGCTGTCCATGCGCTTCCGCGACCGGGTCGCTGCGGGCGTGCGTTTCCGGCTCGAGGCCGTGGGCGAGGACAAGGAAGCCGTGCGCCGCGGCTCGACGCTTTTTGCACTGCCGCAGAACGCGGCGGAGGGCGCGAAGCTGATCTGGGGCACGGCGGACGCAATCTGGACCACGCTCGGCGACAGCGCGCAGGATTTCAACTGGTACACCAAACGCGCGACGCTCTCGGGCGTCTACGCGGCGACGGTGCTCTATTGGCTGGGTGACGAGAGTGAGGGGCATCAGGCCACCTGGGAATTCCTCGACCGCCGAATTGAGAATGTCATGCAGTTCGAGAAGGTCAAGGCGCAGGTCAACGCGAACCCCCTAGCCTCAAAGCTGATGGCGGGCCCGAACTGGGTGCTGTCGCAGATCAAGGCGCCGCAGGCGGGAATTGACCCGAACCTGCCCGGCCGCATGACCCCCAAGTAAGGACCTGACGAGATGAGCTTGCCTGACACGATGCGGGTGGTGGAGATCACCGAACCCGGCGGCCCCGAAGTGCTGCAAATGCGGGAGGCTCCGGTGCCGCAACCCGGGGCTGGCGAGGTGCTGATCAAGCTCGCCTATGCCGGGGTCAACCGCCCCGACGCGCTTCAGCGGGCAGGCATGTACGACCCGCCAAAAGGCGCGTCGCCCTATCCGGGGCTGGAAGGCGCGGGCGAGGTCGTCGCCGCAGGTGAAGGCGCGGGGGTCGAAATCGGTACGCAAGTCTGTGCCCTGCTGCCGGGCGGGGGCTACACGGAATACGTGGTCACCCCGGGCGCGCATTGCCTGCCGATCCCGCAAAGTCTTGGGCTGGCGCAGGCCGCCGCGCTGCCGGAGACGTTTTTCACCGTCTATTCAAATGTCTTTATGCGCGGCGGGCTGAAGGCGGGCGAGCGGTTTCTGGTCCATGGCGGCTCTTCGGGCATCGGGACGACGGCAATCCAATTGGCTCATACCTTTGGGGCGCGGGTCTTCACCACCGCAGGCTCGGACGAAAAATGCGCGGCCTGTCGCGATCTTGGGGCAGAGCAGGCGTTGAATTACCGCGAGGATGATTTTGTCGAGATGATGCGGGCCGAGGGCGGCGCGGATCTAATCCTCGACATGGTCGGGGGCGACTACCTGCCACGAAACGTGCGCGCCTTGGCCGATGATGGTCGGCTTGTGCAGATCGCGTTTCTGCAGGGTCCCAAGATCGAGCTTAACTTCGCGCAGCTGATGATGCGCCGGTTGACGATCACAGGCTCCACCCTGCGACCTCAAAGCAATCTGGCCAAGGCGCGGATCGCCGAGAAACTGCGGCAAGATGTTTGGCCGCTGATCGAAGCAGGACGCATTGCGCCCGTCATGGACAGCGAGTTCGCGTTGGAAGAGGCCGCCAAGGCCCACGCCCATATGGAAGCGTCCGGCCATATCGGAAAGATCGTACTGAAAGTCAGCTAAACGAAAACCGGCGCCCCGTGGGGCGCCGCTTCGTTATTTTCATCTTTGGGATGGTTCAGGACGTCTTCTTGCGCATTTTGCGCAATGCGCCCAGCCCACCAAGACCGCCCATCAGGAACAGCATGGAGGCCGGCAGCGGAACCGGCTCCGGCTCATTGTCGTCGCTCAGCTCAAGTCCGAGACGCAGGTCAACGCCGAAGCACGTTGGTGCCGAGCAGCCTGACTGGTAGTTGCCTTGATCGCCCCATAGGCTGAGGAAACCGAAAGCGTTGTCTACGCCGTTCGCCGGACCTGATTGCAGGCCATCCGCGAAGACGAAGCCATAGTCCCCGTCGGCCACATTCGTAGCACCCGAGAACTTGAACGAGATATCGCCGCCAACCGCCAGATTGGACCCGAAATCTGCACTTGGCACGAGGCTGAGCGTTCCCGCTCCACTTACGTTGCCCCCGCCGACGAGGCCGAAGCTCAAGGAGATCTCTCCCGTTGTCGTGTTCCAGTAGCTGCCCGAGTCGAGCGCCAGAGGATCGGGATCCTCGAGTGTTCCGCCGCTCATTTGGCCGCCGGATTGGGTATGGAACATGCTGAACCCGAAACCGGGAACGGAGCCGTCCTCAATGCTGGTGATGTTGTAGATTGCCGCGACGCTTGGCAGTGCAAAAATTGCCGTCGCAAGGCCTGCTAAAGCCGTTGTTCTTAAAATCATGTCTCCCCCCTTGGGATCACTTGTTAAATCAACACGGCGAATTATGCGGCGCTCCAAGCGTTTTCACCAAACGATTTCGGGATTGGAAACCTGTAAGCCTCTGAATCAATGAGAAATGACAAAACGCTCCGTGAACTATTTTGGGGATTAAGCGAACAAATTGTCGTGAGTTCTTGCGAATTGAACCAGCGAATCACCAGGCGAAGCGGTGCCTCTGGCGCGAAGAAAGTGATGCTCGGGACATGTTTGACCGCGCCTTAATTAACGGGTCAGGATCACCGCGCGGGCTCCTGCGATAGCACCATTCGCAAGGTCATAATTTCGAACGGACCCAACATTAGCGCAACGCTATTCTTATTGGATTCCAACACGTCGCCGGGGCGTTCGAAGATATCGCAACGCTCGACCCGCTCGATGTTTTTCGCCACGCTCAACTGTGTGGTGGCTCGGCGTCCCAGCGTCTCGAACACGCGCAGTATCATTCCATTCCCATCGTCTGCAGGCTTCAGAGTCTGCACGATAATATCCGAGTTTTGACTTTCGATGAGGCCGACTGAGCGCCCTGTGGGCTGGGTCGACGCGTCAATCAACCGAAGCGGTATGTTCAGGGCGTAGGCTTCGGAATTCAGAAGCTCGGGGCGGTCAGGGTCGAATGAAAACAAGCTATAGGTGAATTCATGATGTCCCTGATCCGCGCCGGGATCGGGCGAGGTGGAGCTTTTGATGAGCGTGATCCTGATCCGGCCACCCAAGACGTCGTATCCGTATTTGCAATCGTTCAACACCGCGACGGCCAGATCATCGTCGCTGACACTGCCCCATTTCTGCGCAGGGACCTCGAAGCGCGCGGCATCGAAGCTGGTGTCCCGGGTCGTGGCGCGCGTGATGCGGCCCCATTGGATGTCGAAGTCGGCCGAGGTCGCTTGGATGCTCGTCGGGAAAGCGGCTTTCATAAGCGTGTGCCGCTCGTGCCAGTCTACCTCGGAGACGAAGTCGAGGCGTGTGGAATGGGCGCACAACTCAATACGCTGACAGATCGTGCTGCTGCGCCATTTCGTCGTGACCTCGACCGCGGCGCGCAGGGGGCCGCTCTCGACAGTGCGGACCTTGGTATCCCCTTGCACGATCTCCGGGCGGTCTTCGTAAAACGGGTCGATATCCCACGCGTCCCAGCAGATCGGGCGGTCCTCGAACGCGATCAGCCGGTTGCCGATCTCACCGGGCATCAGGACATCCCGGTTGGAGCGTTTGTCGAACACCCGTGTCACCTGTCCCGTCGCGGAAATCTCGACCCGCAGATGTGGGTTTTCAAGGGTGACCTCGCCTTCTGTCGTCTCGCAGGTGACAGATGCGGCGGGCCGCGTTGCGGCAGTGATCGGAGTGATGCTGTAGCTGGGTAGAGTGTCGAAATGGACGAGTGTACCGCCTTCGACCAGTTGGCCATCGACCTTGATATCTTCACCGACCAGCGCGACCCGTGGGCCAGACATCGGCGATACGTTCGCAATCGCGGGCTCCCTTAAGGCCAGCGCGTTTGCGGCTTGCAGGCTGGCCGTCTCGGCAATGTCCATGATCCTTGCAAAGTCGGCGCGCGCGTCCTCGAACACTTGCGCGATCGATGTGCCGGTGAGGATGTCGTGAAACTGGTTGAGACACAGAAGTCGCCACGCTGTCCCAAGCTCGGGTGTCTGGCCTGCCATGGCCGCGAGTGCCTCTGCCTCGTGCAGGGCGGCCTCGGCCTTGCGGTTGGCGCGCTTGATCCAGCCTTGAGAAGTGAGCACGCCGCGATGGCATTCCAGATAATGCTCGCCGGACCACACCGGCAGTTCGGCTTCGGAGGCTTCCAACGCCTCGAACGTCTCGCGCACGGAGCTGTGCTTGATGCGTGGCATGCCGGGCATGTCCGCGAAGATACGGGCCTTGGCCAAAAGCGTCTCCGTCGGCCCGCCGCCACCATCGCCATAGCCATAGCAAATCGGCAGGTCCCGGATCGTGTCGGGCGCGGTCGAACGTGCCCATGTGCCAAGCACCTCGCGCGCGCTCAGATCGCTTTTGTAATTGGTGGGAAAGGGCAGGTACTGCACATCGCGCGGGGTGGTCAGCACATGGGCGAGTACCTGGGTCCCGTCGAGCCCCTCCCAGAGGTGGGTCGAGGACGGCACGGGGTTCGCCTGATTCCAGTTCAGCTTGTTGGTGGCGAACCATCTGAGCCCGGCCAGCTTCATCAGCTGCGGGATTTGCGCCGGAAAGCCGAACGTGTCCGGCAGCCAAAGGACGGGTGCGTCGACCTCGCCGAAGGTCTCGCGGAAATAGCTGCGACCGAGGGTGAGCTGGCGGATCAGGGCTTCAGGGCCCGGGATGTTGAGGTCCGGCTCGACCCACATGCCACCCATGACCTCCCACCGGCCCTCTGTGACGCGGGTTTTCACCTTCTCGAAGATCGCCGGGTAGTCCTCGGCCAGCATGGCGTAGAGCTGCGGCTGGGAGTGGGAGAACCGATAGTCCGGGTCCTCGTCCATCAACCGCAGAACGTTGGTATAGGTCCGCGCGTTCTTGAGCCGGATTTGAGAGATCGGCCAGAGATAGGCGATGTCCATATGCGCGTGGCCGATCCCGTGGAGCGTCACGTCGAGCGGCGTACCTGCCTCGGCGATATCCCCCTCAAGGCCCATCAGCGCATCGGTGGCGGTGTCGTAAAGTGCGTCGCCGATCGGGTCGCGCGTGTCGAGGGTGATGAAGGCGTGATCAAGCGCCTTGAGCAGCTTGCCGGCGACAGGATCGTCGCGGTCGAGCGCGCGCGCGGTGTCGAGCGTGGTTTCCGCGAGTTGGTGAAAGGCCAGAAGCGTCGGGTCGCGCTCTACAATCGCGGGTCGGCCCATGAAAAGCTTTGCCGCGCTGTCCGGGTCGGGGGGCCAGCCCGCGAGCCCGGTCCAGCCGTGAAGGGTCAGTATGTGCGGCGCGCCGTCACTGGCAGAGGCTGGCAGCGGAATCGTGTGGTGGTAGCGGTCCGCAGAACCGATCGGCTGGTCGTCGAGATAGACCAACGCCTCCGGGTGGTTGAAGATATCGCCCATCACCCCGAGCGGGAACTGCAGCGCGACACGCTCCGGGTCCCACCCTTCCGGCACCTGAAAGGTGCATGTCATTACGAAATTCTGGTCGGCGCGGCCCCAGTAGCTGTTATGCGGGATCGTCTCCCAATCCGCGGCATCGCCAAAAATCGGTGCGTTCACATCCGCTTTGGGAAGCGGCAGAAAGCGAAACTTGGGCAGCGGCTGCTGCTTGCGGTGGATATGCGGGGCGATCAGGGCAAGGCGGGTTGCGATCTTTTCGGCAATGAAGGGCCAGGTCCCCGTCATGCGCGCCGGGCCGCCTTTGCTAGATCGAACCCGGTGACTTCGCCGCGGTAGACTGCATCGACCTTGGCCGCTGCGGCCTCTTTCTCGGCCGGGTCCCAATCGAGTCGCCCGTCGCCCCAAGCGCGGCTCAAGTCGGGCCAGGGAATCGAGTCGATCAGAAGCTGCGTGTAGGGGTGCTGTGGCGCGCCGATGACCTCTTTGGGTGGTCCGGCTTCCACGACATGCCCCTTGAACAGCACCATGACGTAGTCGCTGACATGGTAGGCCGTGGCCAGATCATGGGTGATGTAGAGGATCGAGATGCCGTATTTGTCTTTCAGATCGTAGATGTTGGCGAGGATCGAGGCGCGCAGGGACGCATCGACCATGCTGACCGGCTCGTCCGCAATCAAAAGCTTGGGCGACAGCATCAGCGCGCGGGCGACAATCAGGCGCTGGCGTTGGCCGCCCGACAGCTGGTGCGGATAACGTTGCAGCACCAGATCGGGGTCCAGCCCGACGGCGGCGCAGGCCTCCTCCATCGCTCGTTGGGTGTGGGCCTCGTTCTTTGCCAGGCCGAATTTCCTGAAAGGGAATTTCAGGGCGTGGTTCACCCGGTAGAACGGGTTGAAGCAGGCGTAGGGGTCCTGGAACACCGCCTGCACGTTCTTGCGAAAATCCAGCGATTGCGCCTGCGACATGGACTGGATGTCTTGGCCCTCGAACAGCACGCGGCCCTCGCTGGGCGGGTTGAAGCCCAGCATGATCGAGCCCATCGTGGATTTGCCCGAGCCGGATTGGCCGACAATAGAAATGATCTGCGGCGTGTCGCCTTGCAGCGTGAAAGACATCGGATGCAGGGCCGTGACCGCACCGTAATCCTTGCGGACATGCTCAAAGCGCAAAAGCGGCTCGCTGCTGTCGCGGGCGGGGGCAGCCGCGCCACGATCGGGGTTGAGGAAGCTCTCCCCGCCCACCAGCGGCACCGAGGAGATCAGGTCCTTGGTGTAGGGATGCTTTGGCGCCTCCAGGATTTGCTGCACCGTGCCGTGCTCGACCAGCTCGCCGTCCTTCAGCACCGCAAGCTCGTCGACCGACTGGGCCATCAGCCCCATATCGTGCCCGATCAGGATCAGACCGGAGCCGATGGTGCGCTGAATGTCCTTGAGCGTCTGCATCACCTGCCGCTGCGTGACCACATCAAGGGCCGAGGTGGGCTCGTCGGCGATGATGAGCTCTGGGTTGAGGATGATCCCCATCGCGATGCAGACCCGCTGCTTCATCCCACCCGACAGCTCGTGCGGGTACAGCTCCGCCGTGTGCACCGGCAGCCCGACGCTGACGAGCGCCGCGTCCGAGCGCTCTTTCAGGGCGGCGCGGTCCACGTGCCCTTCGTGGGCGATGATGCCGTCCCACATCTGCGGCTCGATCCGCATCACTGGGTTGAGCGAGTTCATCGCCCCTTGAGGGATGTAGGCGATGCGCGACAGGCGGGTCTGACGCATGTCCTCTTCCGACAGGGCGAGCACGTCCGTGCCCGCCAGATCGATGGTGCCGCCCGAGATGCGTCCGGGCTCGGCCAACATCTGCATCACCGCCAGCGCGGTCGTCGTCTTGCCCGAGCCGCTTTCGCCCACGAAGCCCACGCGTCGGCCCGTCTCGATGGTCAGGTCCAGGTGCTTGACCGCTTTCACGATCCCGGCCGGGGTCGGAAATTCGATCGACAGATCGCGCAGCGTCAGAACGGGTTTGTCGGTCATGACAGCTTCCTCAAGCGCGGGTTGGAGACCTCGTCCAGTCCAAGGTTGATCAGCAAAAGCCCGATGAATATGACCGCCAGAAGCAGGGTCGGGATGCCCCACCACCACCACAGGTTCTGGATCAGCGCGCCCGCGTTGATCGCCTCGTAGATCGTGCGGCCAAGGGTTGGGATGCGCTGCGGGCCGAGGCCCAAGACCTCTAGCCCCACCGCGGTCACGATCGAGGTGGTGACCGAGGCGATGAAAGAGCCGAAGAGGTAGGGCACGAGGTTCGGCATCATCTCGCGGAACATGATGTGACCGGTGGAGGCGCCGGAGAGCTGCGCCATCTGCACATAGCCCGATTGCTTCATCGAGAGCACCTGCGCGCGGATCAGCCGGGTGGGCGATTGCCACACGAAGCCCGCGATCAGCAGCGCCATCATCGTCAGGGTCACGTCCCCGAAGGCGGACTGGAACACGACGAGGATCAGAAGCGGCGGGATCGTGATCATCACATCCGCCCCGACCCGGATCACATCGTCGATCCGCCCGCCCAGAAAGCCCGCCGAGAAGCCCAGAAAGATGCCAATGGACATGCCAATGAGCGAGGCGAGCAGCCCCACGAACAGCGTGTTTGGCGCACCGATGATGATCAGGGCCAGCAGATCGCGCCCCCCGCCATCGGTCCCAAGCGGGTGATCGAGCACGCCGGGCTGGCGGCGCAGGTTCTCAAAGCCCAGCGGCGGCAGCTTCAGCGGGCTGGACCCGGTGAACACCAGATCGAGGTTCCACACGAGCCGTCCGAAAATCCCGAGCGCGATGATGCCCAGCAAAAGCCCCGCACCCCACAACAGCTTGGGGTTCATCCACGGGTTGTCGAACCGCTTGAGCCGTTTGGCCTGTTTGCGCTCGGCCCGGGTGGGTGGGATGTTGTCCTGACTGGTCATCTCAATTCGCCTCGTGCCGAATGCGCGGGTCGATGAACGGGTAGAGCAGATCGACGAGGAAGACGGACAGCGCGGTGATCAGGATGATAACGTAGGAGACGCCTTGAATGACCGGGAAATCCTGATTGAGGATTGCATCGTAAAGCAGCTTGCCCATGCCGTTATAGGCGAAGATGCGCTCCACCAGCACCTGCCCCGCGATCAGCAGCCCGATCTTCAGAGCAAAGGCCGTGATCTGCGGCAGGATCGCGTTGCGGATCATGTAGCGGTAGAGAATGTAGCGGGGGCGCAGGCCCTTGGCCTCGGCCAGCTTGACGTAATCCTCGCCCTGCACGGTGATCATCAGCCCGCGCATCCCGAGCGCCCAGAAGCCGAAGGTGACCACCACGATGGACAACGCCGGGAGAAACCCGTGGTAGAGCACCGATTGCACGAAGCTCCAGGTCCAGCCGGGCTCGACGAAGATGCTGTAGGCGCCGGTCAGCGGAAACCATTGCAGCTTGGCTGCGAAGATCCACATCAGCAGCAGGCCCGACAGGATCGGCGGGATCGAGGTGAAGACCATCGCCGCCGGGATGGCGACCTTCACCAGCTTCGGCGACCGCTCCCACACCATCAGCGCGCCCAGTAGGTTGCCGATCACGAAGGTGATGATCAGCGACAGAATCATCAGCCCCAGCGTCCAGGGCAACGCGTTCATGATCAGCGTGGAGACCGGGGTGGGGAAGGCCGCCGTCGATAGGCCGAAGTCGAACACCAGCGCGCCGGAGATGTACTTGAGATATTGCACGATGAAGGGCTGATCGATGCCCATGTTCGCGCGCAGTTGCGCCAGAATTTCCTCCGAATTTGCCACCGACCCGGCGCCCGCGGCCATCCGGCCCAGGGCGATCTCTGCCGGGTCCACGGGGGACAGGCGTGGGATGATCCAGATAATCGTCGCAGCGATCAGGATCGTCAGCACCAGCGTCACCAGTCGGTTGAGGAGGTAGTCGCGCGGGATGCGTCTCATGGGTCCTCGATCCTTGTCAGGCGGAGTGTCAGGCTGTCGTAAAGATACGGCGTGCCAAATGGCGATGCGCGCGGGGTGGCCGAGATGACTGCTATTGCGGCCACATGCCGAACGATCTCAGCCAGCAAGCTGCGCAGGATAAGCCGTGCCATCGGAGCCCCGAGGCAGGTATGGGTGCAAGCCCCGAAGGCGACGTGCGGGTTGGGGGCACGGTCGATACGTATTTCTAACGGGTTGTCGAACACCTGCGGGTCACGGTTTGCAGCCGCCCAGCACAATCCAGCCCGCGCGTCGGGCGCGATATGCAGGGGTCCGACCTCGTGCCCATGCGGGCAGACGCGCCCGATCATGGCCAGCGGGGAGAGAACCCGAAAGAGCTCTTCCACGGCGAGCGGGATCAAGGACGGCGCGCCGCGGAGCCGCCGCAGGTCGTCGGGGTGCGCCGCCAAGTGGGCCAGCGTCCCGGAAATGGCATGGATCAGTGTGTCCCGCCCGCCAGCAAGGGCAAGGTGACAAAGGCCGCGCATCTCATCGCGGGTGAGGGGCCGCCCCTCAAACTGCGCCTCATGCAACGCAGCAAAGAGACCCATGTCAGGGTCGGATTGCCCGCGATCCAGCATCTCGTCGATGAACGTCAGAAAGCGCGCGGCCTTTGCCGGGTCGGTTTTGCCATTGCTGCGCAACGCATGCAGGCCCCAACCCTGCCAGACCCGGGCAATGTCGCGATCCGTATCGAGCAGCACCGCCAAGGCCGCTGACTGGACCGGCAGCGCGAAGTCGCGCACGACCTCGACGTCCCCTCCGTCAAGAAGTCGCTGCATGTGGCTGCGCAAAACATCCTGAAATTCCGGTATGATGTCCGGGTTCACCGGGCGGCGAAAGAACGGCAACACGATCGCTTTCCAGAGGGCGTGCTCAGGTGGATTGGTCTCAATGGGCAGTTGGCGAAAGGGGCGAATATCGTGCTCTGGCGGTGTCGGAACCCGGCCCCGCTGCGCGCTGTCAAACTGCGCGTGGTCTCTGGCCGCCGCACGCACGTCGCGCCAGCGCAACAGCATCACCAGATCCTCCTCACCGAAGCGCTGGACGACGGCGCCGGGGTCGCGACGCGCTGCCACGAAAGGATCGACTGGACGTTCTAGAGCCAAAGACATGATCGGATTGTCGGCACAGGCTGTGCCGCTCCTTCCATCGAAAAAATGGGGGCTGGCAGGGAGAAACCAGCCCCCCACGCACCCGGCCTAGTTGGCCGGCTGGAGGTTGTGAATGACCTGATGGGTCGAGTTCCACCAGAAGAACGGATGGTTGTAGTAGTTCGCCTCTGACGGCCAACCGGTCCAATAGGTGGTGTTCATCGGCAACAGCTTGGTCGCCTGAACCAGCGGGATGAACGGCAGCTCGGCGTCGAGATACTGATACGCCTCGGCAACAAGCGCAGGCACCTCGGGATCGCCCAAGGCGCGCGTAGCAATATCATCGACGATCGCCGAATAGGCCTCTGCGGCGGGGCCATCCCAGCGGCTTGTATTGTTAAAGCCGGGGGAGCGTTCGCCGACGGGCACCACGTCCTTGACGGTGTAGCGGCCCATCGAGGCCCATGGTTCGTTCACCGAGCCGCAGGACAGCCAGCTATAGGACATCTCGTAGGCCCCGAACGGCAGGACCTCGCCCCAGAAGACACCATTCTCGACCGGTACCGCCTTGGCGTCGATGCCCGCGCGCTGAAGCTGCTCGACGATCACGTCGATGGTGCGGGTGTACTCGGTAGAGGCGGAGTTCACGTGGATGTCGACCGACAGCGTCTCGCCGTCCTTGGTGTAGTAGTCGCCTTCCTTCACCCAGCCTTCCGCTTCGATCAGCGCCTGGCCGGCCGCGACATCCGCCGCCGCCGGAAGGCCGTAGCCCGCCTCGACCACCGCGTCGACAAAGGGCGCCATGGAGCCGAATTGCGCAAACATCGTGCGGCTAGCCTCTGTGGTGCCCTCATAGGCCACGTTCACGATCTGGCTGCGGTCGATGATCCGGGCCACCGCCTTGCGCATGTTGGCATTGTCCCACGGCGCGATGGTGGTGTTGATCTCCAACTGGCGCGCGCAGGGGTCAGCGGCGGCGTAGGGGTAGCCGTCATGCCATGCGATGACATTGGGATTTTGCGCCTGGATGGCTTCAAACGTGCCGATGGTGACGTTCTGCGCCGCATCGAGCTGGTTCGAGACCATGAGCTGCGCGCGGCTTTCCTCGCCACCGGATTCGAGGAAGATCACCCGCTGCGGCGCGGGCAGGTCCATGAAGCCGGTCTTGGCGCCCCACCAGTCGTCGTTGCGATCCCAGATCGCCCGGTTCGACGCGGCGGAGGTGAAGGTGTAGGGCCCGGTGCCGATGGGCGGGTTGAAGGTAAAGGTCGCCGCATTTTCGCCAGCCCAGATGTGTTCGGGCATGATCAGGAACGAGCCGAAGATCCGCACGCCGAAATTCTCGACGATGAAGCGCGGGTTGGCGCTGCTGAGGGTGAATTTCACCGTCAGGTCATCGACCTTCTCGACCGAGGCCACTTGCGCGCGGATGGTCGAGGCCTCGCGGCTGGAGATTTCCTCGTTGGTCAGGGCGAGGTTGACGGTGAACACCACGTCGTCGGCGTTGAATGCCTCGCCATCGGACCATTCGACGCCGTCGCGCAGGGTGATGGTAAACTCGGTGCTGTCGGCGTTGCTGTCAAAGCCCGTGGCAAGCCATGGGTCGATGGCGCCGGTGCCGTAGTTGAGGATGAAAAGCGGCTCCCACATGGTCTGGTGCGCGCCATGCATCCGCTTGGTGCCCGGGGTCATCCAGTTGAAATTCTCGGGGTCCTGGATGGTGCGGTCGAGGTCGAAGATGACCGTGTTCTCGCGCGCGACATCCTGCGCCGAGGCCGCGCCCGCCATTGCGGCCAGAGCCAAGGCGGTGCCTGCCCAAAGAGTTGTCTTTCGTATCATGTTTTCCTCCCTTTGCGGGGCATTCGCCCCCTCTTGCGTCCGCGTCAGCGAACGTAGTCCATCACCAGAACGCGGGTGCGCTCGGGGATATCGTCTTTCTTGATGTCATGGGTCGCACCGAAGGCGAAATCGATGTCGTCCTCCTTGAAATGGCTCAGGAAACTTTCGATCCACATCGTGTTGCGCGGCCTGTAGGTCAGCGTGCGGAAATGCATCGGAATGACCAGCTTTGGGCGCATGCGGTGGATCATCTCCATCAGGTCCGGCAGCTCCAGCGTCAGGTAGCCACCCGCCAGCGCGAACAGCACGTCCGTGCCCTCGAAGAAGCGTTGCTGCGCGTCAGTCAGCGGGTTGCCCACATCCCCCATATGCGCAAAGCGGATGCCATCAAGGGTGAAACGGTACATGCCGTTCTGCCCCGGCACCTCATGTTCGGGGTGGTGATCCCATTCTGCCGCCTCGATCGCGGTGACCTCGACGCCCAAAGCCTCGGTCGCGCCGCCGTTCTGCGCTACGGTGAGGGCATTCACGACGACCGGATCGCCGTCGATCAGATCGGCGCGGCAATGGGCGCTGTCATCATCCGATGAAATGATAACGAGGTCCGCCGCTTGTGTGATCGGCGCGTATCCGACGCCTTCGGGCGTGTAGGGATCGGTGATGATGGTGGGGCCCGCGTCGGGCTCCAGCCCGAAGGCGGCGTGTCCGAACCAGGTCAGCTTCATTCAGTTGTTCCCCACGACATGCGGGCTTAAGGTTTGCGTGATGTCATTGTTGTCGGGGCGCGGATGGGTCCGCCACTTGCCCGCCGCGCCGCGGCACAGGATCGCTTCTACCCCCTTGGCCCAGGCCGGGTCGGTGATCTCGACGCTTGGCGGACAGTAGCGCAGGGTCAACCCGCATCGCCGTCGGTCGCTCGTGTTGGGCATGGAGCCGTGCACCAGCATATCCGCGTGCAGCGAGATCTGCCCCGCCTTCAGGCTGTTTGTGAACGGCGCGCCTAACATTTCTACATTGGCGGTTTCCTTGTGGAACACCGCGTTCACGCCGGTGGCCTGCACCTTCATCGCGCCCTTGTCGTGGGTCCCGGGGATGAAGCGCATCGCGGAGTTCTCGGCATCGGCGTCGTCGATGGCGAGCCAGACCGTCACGGTGCGCGCCGGGCTCAGGGCCCAGAAAGACGCGTCCTGATGCCAAGGTACTGCCTTCGGGTCATGGGCTTTCTTCGACAGGATCGCGGTTGCCCAGCACAGCACATCGGGGCCGATGATGTCCTGCACCAGATCGACAATCCGGCTGTCGGTGGCGATATCCCACAGGCCCGAAAGTCGCGCTTGGTAGCAGTTGATGCCGTAGGCGCCGTCGGGGCCCATGTCCTGCATCAGGCCGTCGATATAGCGGCGGATCTCCGTGATCTCGGCGACGCCGAAGATGTTGAAAGGCTGCACGAAGCCCTTGGAATTGTAGTGGGCAATATCTGCGGCTGACAGAACTTTTGCTTTCTCCGGGTCAACCGGTTGAAAGCTCAGATTCGGAACAATGTCCAACATCGAAGTCCCCCCTCATGACCACGATCCGCCTTGCGGCCCCTTTTGTCAGCAACGTAGTTTGACTTTTTTCTGCACTATTTTGATTTTCGGCTCCCTAGGTCGCAATTTTGTTTGCTAATGTTGTCGCATGAAGAAGACGACCTTCCAGATCGGCAACTACATCCGGCCGGACGAGGCCTTTCACTTCGCGCGAAAACGCCTTGCCGCGCGCTTTCCCGACGCGGCCCATGACCATGATTTTTTCGAGGTGTTCCTGATCGAAAGCGGCGAGACGCTGCATTGGATCAATGGCGAGACTCAGGTGCTTGAGCCCGGGCATCTGGCCTTTGTGCGCCCCACCGATGTGCATGCCTTCCGCGCGGACAGGGCGAAGGGCTGCCAGATCATAAACGTGATGTTTCGCCGGGAAACCGCAGAGCACCTGACACAGCGCTATAGTGACGTGCTTTCAGGGAAGTTCTTTGACGCCACCTCTGCCCTGCCGGATATGCACCGCTTGGGTCCCGCGCGGTTCGCGCGCGCGATCAACGTGGCGCAGCAGTTGCAAACGGCGCATCGCTCACTCGCGCGGATCGAGGAATTCTTGCTGGTGCTGACCAACCGCGTCGCCGACGCATCAAGCGGCGTCAGCAACCGCCACCCACGCTGGTTTGCCGAAGCCTGCAGCGCGGCGCAGTCGCAAGAGGTCTTCAGCAAGGGCACCGCGGGCTTCATCGCCGCGGCCGGGCGCAGCCACGAACATGTCTGCCGCACCTGCAAGTCGATCACCGGCCTGTCGCCGTCGGAATATATCAACCAGATTCGCATCGAGTTCGCAGCCCACATGCTGCGCAGCGACGAGCGCTCCATCGACGACGTGGTCGAGACCTGCGGCTTCGGCAATAACAGCTATTTCTACCGGTTGTTCCGTCGACAATACGGGACGACGCCGCGCCAATATCGCCTCAGGCATCTCCGGGATCCGTTTCAGTCCTCTCACGCCGATGCGCCTTGAGCGCTACCTCACCGGGTCGAGCAAGGCATCGGTCATCGTGCAGTCGCGGATGACGTCCGCGCCGCAACGCCGCGGCACTAGCTCTTTCGTCAGGCAGATGCGCACCTCCTGGATGCGGCGGTCGCGACAGGTCACGGTCAGCATATCTGCCGAAAGGTCCGAGTTTTCCTTCAGGAACGCCTCTTCCACGACCTTCGCGGGTAATTTCACTGGATCTTTCAGCTTGCGAAAGACCTCCGGGCGCGTCACGGCGGCGTAAGCGCGCCTTGAGGCTGCGAAGTAGTCCTCCGCCGACAGGCCGGAGCATCGGCCGTGTTTCTTCCATTGATGCCACGCCAGCCCGCCCGACCCCATGATATCGGTCATCGAGCGGGTCAGACCGCGCGGGGCGTCGCGCTCGGACGTGCGGCAATAGGACGGCCAGCCGCGCTCGTTTTGTGGCCACAGCCCGTGCAGCGTCCAGCCGTAGTCATGGCGTTCATCGCATTGGTCCGACCCGCGCGCATCGCCTTCGATCGCGCACCATGTCGGCGACCAGCTGAGGGCGAGCACGTAATAGTCGAAGTTTCCGGCCCGCTCGCCATCCGCCCATGCGGGCGCCACCAGCATGCAAAGTGCGACAAGCAACCTTCGCATTTTCTCTTCCCCTTCGCGCAATCCGTCCCTATATACCCTGCAAGTTCCCCAACACCACGAACTTGTTCCAACCGGGACAGCCCCTAAGCCGGGTGACGGGAAAGATATGTCTGACGAGACGTTAAAGGAGACGACCCATGGCGCTACCGATTATGGCCAAAGCCACTGCCGTTTGGCTGGTGGACAACACCACACTTACCTTCCCGCAGATCGCCGATTTTTGCGGCCTGCATGAGCTGGAGGTTCAGGGCATCGCCGATGGCGACGTGGCTGCGGGTGTGAAGGGCTTTGACCCGATCGCCAACAACCAGCTCACCCAGGACGAAATCGACCGGGCCGAGAAGGACCGCAAGTACCGCCTTAAGCTGAAGTACAACGCCGCTGCCGAAGGCGAGCAGGTCCGCCGTGGCCCGCGCTACACGCCGCTGTCCAAGCGTCAGGACCGCCCGGCCTCTATCCTGTGGCTGGTAAAATTCCACCCTGAACTCAGCGACGGCCAGATCTCCAAGCTGGTGGGCACCACGAAGCCCACGATCAATGCGATCCGCGAACGCACCCACTGGAACATCCAGAACATCCAGCCGATCGACCCCGTCGCGTTGGGCCTGTGTAAACAGTCCGAGCTCGACGCTGCCGTGCAGAAGGCCAACGCCAAGAAGGCCAAGGATGGCGAGGTCATGTCTGACGAGGAGCGCCGCAAGCTTGTCTCGACCGAGCAGTCGCTGGGCGTGGAGCCAGAGGCGGAGCCGGCGCTGCCGACCGCGATCTCGGGCCTTGAGACGTTTAGCCTGACCGGCAACGACGACAGCAATGCCGATGAAGACGACGAGGAAGAACTGCTGGTCGACGCCGACAGCCTGTTCAACCTGCCTGACGCGCCGAGCGCCGATGAGGACGAAAAGTAAGCGTCTTTTCGACGAGCCTTTTTACAAAGCGCCGTGCCCTTTGGAGCGCGGCGTTTTTTGTTACTTAAGACTGCTATCGGGCATGCGCAGGCGCCAGATGAGGCCCGTCTCGGGGTAATCCATCTCCACCGTGCCATCGACGGTGGCCGCGACCATGTCGGTCATGACCGTCTGCCCGAAGCCGTTGCGGGTCGGGGCCGTGACCGGCGGCCCGCCACTTTCCTCCCAAACCAGCTCGATCTGGTCGTCGCCCCCGTACGGGGCCTGCCAGGTCAGGCGGATGGTGCCGGTGTCATTGGACAGCGCGCCGTATTTCACCGCATTGGTGGACAGCTCGTGCAAAGCCATTCCGATGGCTTGGGCCGCATCCGGGCGAAGCCGGACCGGGGGACCATCGAGAGTGACACGGTCATCGGAGAAATCCGTAAAGGCCCGCAGATGCGCGCGGGCAAGATCGTCGAGATTCGCGTGGCTCCACGTGGTGCGCACCAGCGCGTCAGCGTTGCAGACAAGCCCGTCGATACGTCTGGAGAACCTGTCCTGAAACGTCTCTGGTGGGCCGGAATTGAACGTCTGTCGCGCAAGGCCCTGCACAACGGTTAGCATGTTCTTGGAGCGATGGTTCAGCTCGCGCAGCAGGTATTCGATCTGCTCCTGATCGCGCTTGTGCTGGGTGATGTCCATGATCGCGACGAGGCCGGAGACCGGAACCGGGGTGCCACCCTTGTCCGGCGTGGCGAACTCGACCTGCTTGCGGGCATTGACCCAACGCACCTCGCCATCGTTTGTGATGATACGATGCTGGACGTCGATGACATCCTCGTAATCAGGGTGCAGAAGCTGGTCGACCCGGTGGTCGATGTCGGGGCGGTCCTCGGGATGGATGCGGTCATGGAGCGCGTCTCGCGACAGTGGCGTGTTGGCGGCCAGATCGAAAATCTCCGCCGCGCGTGCATCGAGCGTGATCGTGTCGCCAAGGTAGTCGACGGTGCCCGTGCCGAGGCCAGAGACCTTCATGGCAAGGGCATGCTTTCCTTCGAGACGCGAGGCGGGGTCGGACATGGGACTCACCTTTTCGTTACACGCGCACCTACTGCCGCAGAGGTCCGGTGTCTGCAACACTGGAATTTCGACCTGAAGTGACTATCCGCCGATCAGGCTCCGGCAAAAAAGGGCGCAAAATCCGTACCTGTGGCAGAATAGTGTTGTGATTCTCGCGCTCCATGCCGCCAACTGTAGGCAGATCCATTCATTCCGGGGGACTATACCATGACATTTCCACATCTGAACCGTCGCAGCTTCTTGGCCGGATCGGCCGCCTTGGTGGCAGTCCATCCGTTCTCGGTGCACGCCGCCGCCAATCAGGCGCATCTGCGGATCATGGAGACGACCGACCTGCACGTTCACGTCTACCCGTACGACTACTACGCCGATAAGCCCCGCGACACGGTGGGCCTCGCGCGCACGGCGTCGATCATCGGGGAGATCCGGGCAGAGGCCACCAATTCGATGCTGCTCGACAATGGCGACTTCCTGCAAGGCAACCCGATGGGCGACTACATCGCCTACGAGCGCGGCATGAAGGATGGCGACATGCACCCGGTGATCGAGGCGATGAACACCGTGGGCTTCGACGCCTCGACGCTGGGCAATCACGAATTCAACTATGGGCTGGAGTTCCTGACCAAGTCGCTGGCGGGGGCGCAGTTCCCCATCGTCTCGGCCAATGTCGTCAAGGAAATGGGAGGCGATCCGACCAAGGACCAGACGCTGTTGCCGCCTTTTGTGATCCTCGACCGGACGGTGACGGATGGCGCGGGTGAGACGCACCCGATCAAGGTCGGTCTGATCGGCTTCGTGCCGCCCCAGATCATGAACTGGGACCGCAAGCATCTGGAGGGCAACGTGCAGGCGCGCGACATTCTGGAGGCCGCGCGCGCTCATGTGCCGGTAATGAAAGAGCAGGGCGCGGATATCATCATCGCGCTGTCGCATTCCGGCATCGGCGCGGCGGATGAGGTCGATGGGATGGAGAACGCGTCCGTGCCGCTGGCGATGGTCGACGGGATCGATGCGATCCTGACCGGACACAGCCATCTGGTGTTCCCGGGGCCGAAATACGAGGGCTTCGCGGGCGTCGACCACGCCGCGGGCACGATCCACGGCAAGCCCGCCGCCATGGGCGGTTTCTGGGGCTCGCATCTGGGCGTGATCGACCTGATGCTGGAACGCTCCGGCGATGAATGGAAGATCGTGAGCCACGAAAGCGAGGCGCGCCCGATCTCGAAGCGGAACGAAGATCGCTCTGTCACCGCACTGGTGGAAAGCGACGAGGCTGTTCTGGCCTCGGTCGCGCAGGAGCATGAAGAGACGCTGGCCTATGTGCGCCGGGCCGTGGGCAAGACCGACGCGGCGCTCCACAGTTACTTCGCGCTCGTGGCTGATGATCCGTCGGTGCAGGTCGTGTCCAACGCCCAGATGTGGTACATCAAGGACCAGCTGCTGGGCACCGAACACGAAGGCCTGCCGATCCTGTCCGCGGCGGCGCCCTTCAAGGCCGGTGGCCGGGGTGGGCCGGAGTATTTCACCGATGTTCCCGTGGGGGCCGTGGCGATCAAGAACGTGGCTGATCTGTATCTTTACCCCAACACGGTGCGGGCAGTTCGCGTGACCGGTGCGCAGGTGAAGGACTGGCTGGAACGCTCTGCGGGCATGTTCAACCAGGTGGAGCCGGGGGCGGGGGATCAGGTTCTGCTGAACCCGGACTTCCCCAGCTACAATTTCGACGTGATCGACGGGGTGGAATACCAGATTGACCTGTCCCAGCCATCGAAGTTCACCGCCAAGGGCGAGATGGCGAACCCGGATGCCTCTCGGATCGTGAACCTGACCTACAACGGCGCGCCGCTCGACCTGGATCAGGAGTTCATCATCGCCACGAACAATTACCGGGCCTCCGGCGGGGGCAGCTTCCCCGGTGCGATGGGCGACACGGTCGTGTTTGAGGGCCCTGATACCAACCGCGACGTGATCTTGCGCTACATTGTGGAGCAGGGGACTATCGACCCGAAGGCCGATGCGAACTGGACCTTCAAACCTCTAGAGGGGACGTCGGTGTTGTTTGACACTGGGCCAGCGGCCACGAAGTACATTGATGACGTGAAGGGTGTGACCATCGAGCCTGCCGGAGAGGGCCCCGAGGGCTTCGCCCGCTACCGTATCGCGCTGTGACCTGATTGTGCGCTTGGATGGCCTCTGGCCCCCAAGCGCGCGTGATTCTTGGCGCACGTGGCAGGCGTGAGCCCTCAGAGGCCCACATATATTGCTTGTAGCTTCGGCGCGTCAGTGCGCGGCGGTTTCGACCGGATCGAGTAGCGCACGACCGCCATCAACGGTGATGATCTCGCCCGTGATGAAGCCCGCGCCGGGGGAGCAGAGGAACTGCACGGCGTCGGCCACCTCGCTGGCCGACGCGATGCGGGAAAGCGGTGTGTGCTCGATAATATCGTCACGCAGGCCGTCCGTCTCTTTCAGCGCATATTTCAGACTTGAACTCATAACCGAGCCGAACGCTACGGCATTGACCCGGATGCGCTCCGGTGCAAGTGCGATGGCCATTGTGCGGGTCATCTGGTCCAGCGCGGCAGAGGCGATGGAGTATCCCATCAGGCCGGGCCGGGTCCGGCGCGCGGCAATGGAAGAAAGGTTCACGATAGAGCCCTTGTTGTCGTCGCTCTCGTCATCCTCGGCCTGCTTAATCATGCGCTTGGCGACCAACTGGCTCAGCCGCAGCCCGGACATGAGGTTCTGGGCGAGCATCTGCTCGATCGTGTCATCCTCGGTGTCGAGCGGGTCGGTCGACATGACCTGCCGTGAGCCGTTGACGAGAATATCCACCCGATCGAAGGCATCGAGTGTGGCGGAAAGCAGGTTGGCCTGACTGAGCTTTTCACGCAGGTCGCAGGCAAAAATTCGGGCGTTGCCCTCTTCGTCGCTCGCATCGTCGACCTCGGCGCGCAGGCGCTCCTCGTCGCGGTCGGCCATCATGACGTTAGCGCCCATGGTGATGAACTGGCGTGCCACGGCCAGGCCCACCCCATTGGCGGCCCCGGTGATGATGGCGGTCTTGCCGGCGATAGAAAAGGACATGGGCGGGCTCCGGTCTCGGGTTCGATCAGATTACGGGGTTTTAGCGGCGTGGGCCAGTGTCGCGACGCGGGCGCGTTGCGTGAATGATCTTGAAGCCATTGTCTTGGGCGACGGTTTGCACCTTCACGAAGCGCTCCTGCAGCTGTTGCTCGTAGGGCAGGTTGCGGTTGGCGACCATCCAGAGCTGACCGCGCTCATCCAGCAGCCGGGCGGCGGAGGCGATAAAACGCTGGCCCAGCTCCGGGGTCGCGGCGCGTCCGGTGTGGAAAGGCGGGTTGCAGACGACTGCCTGAAAGGGGGCGCCGGTAAAGGTGGTCGCATCGTCCCAGTGAAAGCGCGCCCGGGGATCGGCAATGTTTTGCTTGGCGTTTTCCAGCGCCGTGTGCTCGGCTTCGATCATGGCAAGCTCGGTGACTTTGTCGGAGGTCAGCACTTGGCGGGACAGGTAACCCCAACCGGCGCCAAGATCCGCGACCCGGCCCGACAGCGGCGGCAAGTGCTGCGCCAGCAGGGCGGAGCCCTTGTCGATCCCGTCGGCGGAGAAGACGCCCGGGGTTGTGACGAAACCGCCGGGCAGCGTACGCGGCGTGGCGTGCCAATCGGCGAGGTCCGGCAAGGTGTCGGGCCGGGTGAACCAGATCAGCTTGCCATGGGCTTTCGAGTAGGTTTCGACGTCCGCAAAGGTCTTTTTGGCCGCCTTCAGGATGCTTTCGATCCCGTCGGTCTTGGCGCCTTCGATGGCGATAAGGCCGCCCGGGGTGACGGCCTCCACGGCGCGGGCGATCAGATCGAACGATGCCTGCTTGGCGCGATGGGCGAAGATCAAAGCGCCCGTGGCGGGGCCGGACAGGGTCGGCGCAGGCTCGAAAGCGCGAGCCTTGAGGGCCGCGCAGGTGGGATAGAAGGTCTGCACGATCTGCGAGACATCGCCGAAGGATAGGTCAACATCCGCGCCGGGGTTGATCACGGCCATCGCGCCGTCGGGCCGTGGGATCACCCCTTGCGACAGGGCGAGCGAGAAGCGGGTATCGATCATGACGAAGGGCGGGCCTTGCGGCCTACTCTTTCTCCATCGTGCATTGCAGCGGGTGCTGGTTGCGACGGGCGAAATCCATCACCTGCGCGACCTTGGTTTCTGCGATCTCAAAGGCGAACACGCCGACCACGGCGAGCCCCTTCTTGTGCACCGTCAGCATGATCTCGACCGACTGCGCGTGGTTGAGGCCAAAGAAGCGCTCAAGCACCAGCACCACGAACTCCATCGGGGTGTAGTCGTCGTTGAGCAGCAAGACCTTGTAGAGCGGCGGCTTAGCCGTCTTCGGCTTGGTCTTGGTGACAACGGAGATGTCGCCCTCGGCGTCATCATCCTTGTCAGTCATCTTGATCTCAAACTGGCTCACGAGCGGGAATCCCTCAGGCTTAAAGCTGTCAGGTGGCAGGGCCTACTATATAAGCGCCGTGTGAGTCCAGAAAAGGGGCAGCTCGGGTGACGCGCGGTATTTCTACGATTGGCTTCGATGCAGATGACACGTTGTGGCAGAACGAAGAGTTCTTCCGTCTGACCCAGGACCTGTTCTTCGACCTGCTGCGCGACTATGCCGAGCCCGACCACTTGGCCCAGCGTCTGCTGCAGTCGGAGAGGCGCAATCTGGGGCAATACGGCTTCGGGATCAAAGGCTTCATGCTGTCGATGATCGAGACCGCAATCGAGGTGACCGACGCCCGCGTGCCCGCATCGGTGATTCAGCAGATCATCGAGGCCGGACAAGAGATGCTGAGCCACCCGATCCATCTGCTGCCCCACGCCCGCGCCGCGGTCGAAGCGATGGGCGAAGATCACCGACTGGTCCTGATCACCAAGGGCGATTTGCTGGATCAGGAGCGCAAGCTGGCGCAATCGGGGCTGGGTGAGATGTTCGATGCTGTCGAGATCGTCGCAGAGAAAACCCCCCAGACCTACATCCGGGCGTTCATGCGCCACGGCGACGGGCCGGAGCGTGCGCTGATGGTGGGCAATTCGATGAAATCCGACGTGGTGCCCGCGATTGAGGCCGGCGGCTGGGGTGTGCACGTGCCCGCGCGCTACGAGTGGGAGATCGAGAAGGCGGAGGCCCCGGTGGATCACCCCCGCTTTCGCGCGATCCCTGATCTGTCGGGACTGGCGGCGCTGGTCACGGGGCTTCGGGGCTAAAGCGGCATTTCGAACCGGAACTCGGTTTCTTCCTCGCTGGAGGTGAAGGTCAGCGTGCCGTCATGGGCTTCGGCAATCTGCTTGGCGATGTAAAGCCCCAGGCCCAGACCATTCTGCGACGATCGGAATTCGGCGCGCACGAAGGGCTGGAACAGCACCTCTTGGGTGCGCTTGGGGATCGGCGGTCCGGAATTGACGACGCTCAACACAAAACGGCCGTTCTCTTCGGACGCGCGCACTCCGATCGGGTGGCCGCTTTCGCCGTGATGGACGGCATTCGCCACGAGGTTCGAGACAATTTGCCTGACGCGGTCGGGATCGCACCGCACGGGGGTCGGGCAGTCATAAAGTTCTGCGATCAGCGCGTCGGGCGCGGTCAATCTGTGCTCCTGAACGACGCTCTTGACCACCGGCTCAAGGGCGATGCCATCCTGGGGCTCTACGCCGATATTGCCGCCCAGACGGGCGCGGGCGAAGTCGGTGACGTTGTCGATAAGCTCCGACATGCGCGCGGCCGATTCGCGGGCCATCTCAAGGAATTTCCTTGCGCGCTCAGTTTGCTCTTCCTCCAGCGCAATCCGCAGCGAGGTCGCAATCGCGGCCATCGGATTGCGCATATCGTGGCCCAGCACGGCAATAAACTGGTCACGGAATTGCGCTTCCTGAGAGCTATAGGCCAGATCTAGTGCGGTTTTTTTGGCCTCGGTGATATCGCGCGCGGAACACAGGATCAGATCGCCCTCGGGCACCGCATTCCAATCCAGCCAGCGGTAGCTTCCATCCTTATGCCTATAGCGATTTTCGAATTTCAGGATCGGGACGCCGTGTTGCAGCTTCAGATAGGCATCCTCGGTCGCCGCAACGTCGTCGGGGTGGAGAAACTCCAGAAAGGGACGGCTCTTTAGCTCGTCAGGCCTTCGCCCAAGTGTCTGCATCCAAGCCGGGTTCACATCCAGAAAGATGCCCCCTTCGTCAACGACGGCCAGCAGGTCCGGTGTGACCCGCCACGTCAGGCTCTCCGTGTCGCCGACCTTGGCCATCTCCACCCTCAAAATAATGGTGCCTGCTTCGAAATCTCATGGACACTAACCCAAAAGCACCCAGAGGCCCAAATCAAACTTCCATGTAGCGAAGCGAATGTTGCTCAGACGGCTTTGCGCGCCTTCAGGGCCGCGGTGATCGTGCCATCGTCGAGATAATCCAACTCGCCCCCGATCGGCACGCCCTGTGCAAGTGAGGTTGCGGCGACGCCTCGGGTTTCCAGCTCGCCTGCGATGTAATGCGCCGTCGTCTGACCATCGATCGTGGCGTTCAGGGCGAGGATGACCTCGCGCACGTTCTCGCTGGCGACCCGGTCCATCAGCTTGGGGATGCGCAGCTCTTCGGGGCCGATGGCATCAAGCGCGGACAATGTGCCGCCCAGGACATGGTAGCGCCCCTTGAAGACGCCCGCGCGCTCCATCGCCCAGAGATCGGCGACATCCTCGACCACGCAAATCTCGCCATTCAGGCGCTTCTCGGAGCTGCAGATGTCGCACAAATCCGTCCCGCTGCAGATGTTGCTGCAGTTCAGGCACTCGCGCGCGGTCGTAGCGACCTGCTGCAGTGTATCGGCAAGCGGCACCATCAACAGGGCGCGCTTCTTGATCATATGCAGCACCGCACGACGGGCCGAGCGGGGCCCGAGCCCGGGCAGCTTGGCCATGATTTCGATGAGGTTATCGAGGTCGGAGTTGCTCATGCTGCCAGACTTAAGGGATTTCGCCCGCGGTCACCACCCGAACGAGGCGGAAACGCGCGCCGCGGAGCATCCTAGAACGGCAGCTTCATGCCCGCCGGGATGCCCATCTCTTCGGTCAGTTTTCCCATCTCGGCGGCGGCCTTGTCGGCGGCTTTGCTTTGGGCGTCCTTGATCGCGGCGAGGATCAGGTCTTCGACCACTTCTTTCTCCTCGGGGTTGAAGATCGACGGGTCGATTTCGAGGCCCGTGAGCACCCCCTTGGCAGTGGCCTTCGCGCGCACCAGACCGGCACCGCTTTCGCCCTCGACCTCGATGTTTTGCAGGTCCTCCTGCATCTGGGCCATCTTGTCCTGCATTTCCTTGGCTTTTTTCATCATCCCGGCCATATCGCCGAGCCCGCCCAGTCCTTTAAGCATTGCTGTCTCCCGTGAGGTCAGAGCCGCGTCTCGCGCGGCAGGGTGTAGAGTACGATTGCCACACATATTGCAGCGACAACGCTGATGAACAAGGCCGGGGAGCCGACGCAGCCCTCTGTCACGGCCAATTCATCCAGACCGGACGGGTCGACCATGGTCAGCATCGTGACCAGCCCGGTCCACAAAAGCACGACCACGAGCCCGCCCCACTGGCTGCGAAAGCGCAACACGAGCGCCGATGCCATAACCAGGATTAGTGCCGGCACGGTGGAGAACAGGAAGACGGCTTCTTGCAGCGCTGAGACCGGCGCTCCGTCCCAGGACGGGCGGGCCTTGTCGCAGACTTCAGCCCAGGCGGGCGAGATGGAGGCCATCACGGTAGGAGGCAGTGCGACCATGCGCCGACCCGCCAAGATCCTTGCGAAACCGCGCATGGTCACTGCGCTTTGTGGCTCAGCCATCCTCGAACGGGTCCCACTCGTCTTCGACCTCGGGCAAGGCCTCGACCGCGGCCTCCTGCACAAGGTCCTGCGCCGTTTTAACCTCGAGGATCTTCGCGCCCGGGAAGGCGGAGATGACGGCCTGCATCAGCGGATGCGCCGCGGCCTCTGCCTTGAGCGCGTTGATCTCTGCGTCCCGCTCGGCCGCGATCGTCGGCGCGCCGCCCTCGTTGACCACCGTCACGGCCCAGCGTTGCCCGGTCCATTGCTGCAACCGCGCGCCAAGGCGCTGGGCCAAATCGCGGGGGGCGTCCTGTGTCGGAACGAACTCGATGCGACCTGGGGAGTAATGGGCGAGCTGCACGTAGCCCTCGACCTCGACCAGCAGTTTCACATCGCGATTGGCGCGGATCAGCCCGGTGACGTGCTGAAATGTCGGGTAGCGCGCCAGCGCGGTCTCGGGCGAGACATCGAGCGCGGCGGATGTCCCGCCCCCGGCGGAGACCGTCTGGGTCGTCGTCATCGCCCGCGCGGTTGCCATCCCACCCCCGTCAGAGGCTCCACCGCCCGACGGCGTTGGTGGAGCCGGGGGCGGCGCGTCTTGCAACTTGCGCACCAGCTCGTCCGGTGATGGCAGGTCGGCCATGTGGGTCAGTCGGATGATTGCCATCTCTGCCGCCATCATCGCGTTGGGGGCGGCGGCGACCTCTTCGAGCGCCTTAAGTAGCAGTTGCCACATCCGCGACATGGCGCGCATCGGCAGGCCCTCGGCCATTTGCGCCCCACGGGTGCGCTCGTCCGGGCCGACGGTGGGGTCATCTGCAGCCTCGGGCGTGATCTTGATGACGGAGACCCAGTGGGTGATCTCGGCCAAATCCCGCAGAACGGCCATTGGATCGGCCCCATCCGCGTATTGCGCGGACAGTTCCTGCAAAGCGCCCGCGGCGTCGCCCTTCATGATCAGATCGAACAGGTCCAGCACGCGTCCCCGGTCGGCCAGGCCCAGCATGGCGCGCACCTGCAATGCCGTGGTCTCGCCCGCGCCGTGGGAAATCGCCTGATCCATCAGCGACATTGCATCTCGGACCGAGCCTTCAGCCGCCCGGGTGATCAGGGCCAGCGCGTCTTCCGCGATCTGGGCATTCTCTTTCGCAGCGACCGAGGCCAGATGCGCGATCATCACTTCAGGCTCGATGCGACGCAGATCAAAACGCTGGCAGCGGGACAGCACCGTGACCGGCACCTTGCGGATCTCGGTCGTGGCGAAGATGAATTTGACGTGCTCGGGCGGCTCCTCGAGCGTCTTCAGCAGGGCGTTGAAGGCGGAGGTGGACAGCATGTGCACCTCGTCGATGATGTAGATTTTGTAGCGGGCCGAGGCCGCGCGGTAGTGCACGCTGTCGATGATCTCGCGGATGTCGCCCACGCCCGTGCGCGAGGCCGCGTCCATCTCCATCACATCCACGTGGCGGCCTTCGGCGATGGCCACGCAATTGTCGCAGACGTCGCATGGCTCCGTGGTCGGTCCGCCTTGCCCGTCGGGACCCACACAATTCATGCCTTTGGCGATGATCCGCGCGGTGGTGGTTTTGCCCGTGCCGCGGATGCCGGTCATGATGAAAGCCTGCGCGATGCGGCCCGCCTCGAACGCGTTTTTGAGCGTGCGGACCATGGCGTCCTGCCCGATCAGATCAGCGAAAGTCGCCGGGCGGTATTTGCGCGCCAGAACCTGATAGCCGCCGTCGCTGTCGCTCATGAAAGTCCCCCTCGAGTCGCTTTTGCGAGGTTAGGCTTCTGGCCTGGTAAGGTCCACCTCGGAAGCGCGCAGAACCAGCGCCGGGACCCGCTTGATCGGATCGGACGAGCCCTGCACCCGCGACAGGGTCCAGGCGCCTTGCAGCAGCATCCACAGGGTCTCTGACAGAACCTTGGCCTGTGCCTGCGTCGCGCGTTTGGCGGTCGCGTGAGCGCAGGTCGCGTCGAGCCACTTGGAAAAGATTACGCGCACGGTGTCCTTGAATTCCTCGTTCGTCGGGCTCTCGAACAAAGTCGCGCTGACCGGGCAGCCGATCCATTTGCCGTTGATGTCGAAGAGCTTGGCGATCTTGTAGCAAAAGGTCGTGACACCATGGGCAAGATCGCCTTCCGCAAAGGCGGCATCAAGGATCACCAGCATCTGATCGGAGGCGAAATGCGCGGCCGCGAGGGCGAGATCGGATTTGCCTTTCGGGAAGTGGTGGTAGAGCGAGCCTTTCGGGGCGTCCGCCGCCTCCAGAATTTCTGCCATGCCGACACCGTGATAGCCCTTTTGCTGAAAGAGCAGAGCGGCCTGAATTACAAGGCGTTCGCGGGTTGGCAGGGTCTGGGACATGATTGTTCGGTTATTTCATGCCTAGACCGAATGGTCTAGAGTTGCTATTAGACCAATCAGTCTAGTCCAGCCCGCCCCTGATCGGAGAGCCCATGTCCTATATCCAGATCGCCAGCGCCTCCGACGTGATCCAGACCGACCTTGCGATCTTGTCCGGCGGCCAGAAACTGCAGGGCCGGCTGTTTCGCCCCGTTCGCGCGCCGCGCGCGGTCGCGATCATCAATGCGGCAACGGCAGTGCGCCAGCGTTTCTATCGCCCCTTCGCGGAATGGCTGGTCAGCCAAGGCATCGCCTGCCTGACCTATGACTACCGGGATTTCGGATCGTCTGCCCGCGGCCCGATGCGGCAATCCAATGCGACCATGCTCGATTGGGGCATCCACGATGCGCAGGCCGCCCGGGACGCTGCCCGTGCGCATCTACCCGACTCACCGGTCTGGGTCATTGGTCACTCGCTGGGCGGATTGCTTTTGTCCTATCAAAAGGACCTGGATCAGATCGAGCGTGCGATCGGCGTTGCCAGCGGCTTCGTGCATGTGTCCGAGCATCCTTGGCCCTATCAGGCGCTCGCGCGCTTTTTCTGGTATGGCGGCGGGCCGCTTAGCACGTCTGTTGCGGGGTATCTGCCGGGCAAGCGGCTGGGCTTCGGCCAGGATCTGCCCACGCAGGTCTATTGGCAATGGCGCGCGCTGTGCACGCGGCGGGATTTCGCCTCGACAGCGTTGTGGGGCGCGCTGCCGCCCGAGGACCTGCGCGGCTTCTCCGGCGAGTTGCGCATGGTCGCGGTCGAGGATGACGTGATGGTCCCCCCGAAAGCGGTCTGGAAGGTCATGCAACGCCACCACGAGGCGCGCAAAACCCAAGCCACGCTGCGCCCTGCGGCCTATGGTTTGCGCAAGATCGGCCATATCGGGGTGTTCGACCCGGCCAGCTCCGCCTGCTGGCCCGATATCATCGCGGATTGAATTCTTAACAAACCCTTAACTTCGCCACAGGATTGCCCTTCGGATCTGGTGTGCTCGCTCGAACGCTGCGCACATCGGGAGCCAATCACATGCTGGGAATTCTGGCCCTCATCGTGGGTTCGCTGTCCTTCGGGCTGACGGCCCTGCCGTCCCTTGCGGGCGGCAATTCTGGCGATGATCCGTCGACGGGGCCGGATGCGGACTTGGAGCCCTTTACCGACCAGAGCGACCTTGTCGTCTCCGACGAGCATGCTGATACGCTGGAAGACGTCTTGGCTGAATTTGACGACAGTTTGCCGGATCCCACCCGGATCGACGGCGCGTTGCGCATCGATACCGGTGCAGGGGATGATGTGGTTGTCGGGGGCGGCGAGGCCGATATCATCGCTGCTGGTGACGGCGACGATCTGGTGGCCGGTGGCGCGGGCAATGACCGCGTCGATTTGGGCCACGGTGATGATACCTATGGCCTCAATCCGTTTCTCGAGGATTACGAGCCGGAGCACCTTCGGGCATTGGGCTTGCTGGAGCTTGGCGATGACACCGTGCGCGGCGGTGCCGGGAACGACACGCTGTCGGATCGGTTCGGTGCGAACCGGATCATCGGAAACCAGGGGGCGGACCTGTTGATCGGCTTGGATGATGACAGTGAAGCCGTGCCGACGCCGGATCTGATCCGTGGCGGTTTCGGCAATGACACGATCCATGCGGATGAGGGCGATACTGTGCAGGGCGGGCGCGGTGCGGACACAATCACGCTGTATCTGCCGCCTGCCATCGGGGATGCGGAGCCGCAGCCGATCATTATCGAGGATTTCGTCGCCAATTTAGACAGTCTCGATCTGGACGGCCTCGACGATGCGTCGGATGTCACAATCCGCGATATCGAGGATGGCTCCGGCGCGGAAATCCTGCTTTATGACAAGGTCGTTGCCCGGGTGCTCGGCGGGGCCGATCTGACTCTGGCAGAGATCGGAGTGACTGCGGGATAGGATAGGGTGAGAGGTTGGACATCGACCCAAGTGGGGCTCGTTGTGGCTGCTACCTTCCGGTCCTGACCAGGTTGGCGAGGCACTTGCCCGCGCCAACCCCTCGAGTGTTGATATAAGCGGCGCTTGCCATTCTTGCAAGACAGTGCATTTCTCTGCCCCAAACGAGGGGCAGCGATATGAAACTTGCGGAAACGGTCACCTTTGGCGGCTCCGGTCTGGACCGGGCGGCCCATCTGCGCGGCGATGCCGCGGCGTTGGAGGCCCTGTTGGCCAAGCCCGACACCGGTGTGCTGCCGATCTGGCGCGGTAAGCCCTTGATTGCAGGCGACGGGCGGGATCGCCCGGCGTGGCAGGTGGCGGATCACGAGATTTTTGAGGAGGCCGACGAGGCGCCGCTGTTTCTTGGCTTTGACGACGGCATCGCGCGGTTCTCGCGGGATGTGTCGGGGTGGGAGCCGGACGAGAACCTCGACACGCTGAACCAGTTTCTCGACCCATCCGAGCAGCACTATCCCGGCATGCCCGCCGATGCGCGATTCTCGGAGCTGCGGGCGATCATGACCCATCTAAAGCCGCGCGACGCAGAGCTGATCGCGACGGCCAAGGCCATCGGCAGCTGGCACGAGACCCACGGCTTCTGCGCCCGTTGCGGGGCGAAGTCGCAAATCTCGAACGCGGGCTGGCAGCGCGATTGTGCCTCCTGCGGCGCGCATCATTTCCCGCGCACCGATCCGGTGGTGATCATGCTGGTGACCCATGGCAACTCGGTGCTGATGGGCCGCTCGCCCGGCTGGCCCGAGGGCATGTATTCCTGCTTGGCGGGTTTTGTGGAGCCCGGCGAGACCATCGAGGCCGCCGTGCGCCGCGAAACATTCGAGGAAGCCGGCATCGAGATCGGCAGGGTCGAATACCTGTCGAGCCAGCCCTGGCCTTTCCCGGCGTCGCTTATGTTTGGGTGTCGAGGCCACGCCATTTCGACCGAGATCAAGATCGACCCCGACGAGATCGAAGACGCGCGATGGGTGACCCGGGAGGAGATGATGGAGACGTTTGCAGGCAACAATCCAGAGATGAAACCGGCGCGCAATGGCGCAATCGCGCATTTCCTGTTGCTTAACTGGTTACGGGATACTCTAGACTGACAAGCAAAGAAGAAGCGGGCGGTTATGAAGTTTTCAACGAAAGAAGACCTCGAGGTTCCAATAGACGACGTGTTCGCGATGCTGTCGGACTACGACGCGTTCGAACGCGCCATTCTGCGCCATGGGGCGGAGGTCGCGCGCACCGATAAGATGGATCGGCCCGGAGTTGGCATGACCTGGCACGCCCGCGCGAAGCTGCGCGGCAAGCTGCGCGAGTTCGACGCGCGGCTTGCGGAATATGACGCGCCCAACCAGATGCGGTTCGAAGTCCTGTCAAAGAATATCGAGGCCGGGTTCCTTGTAGAGCTGGTGGCTCTGTCGCGCGCTCGCACCCGAATGCGGATCGAGTTGGACGTGCGCCCGAAAACCTTGTCGGCCCGCCTGCTGATGCAATCGGCCAAGCTGGCCCGCAACACGCTCAATCGCCGCTACAAGACTCGGATCGCGCATTTCGCCACCGATCTCGAAGAGCGTCACAAGAAGACGTTGCGCACCGCGGGGGCCTGAGGCTCAGCGCCGCTCCGCAAGGGCAAGGCGCAGAACCCTGGCCACGTTCGGTGACATCTCGCGCCCGCCGCTCAGGGCGTCCTGCGTCGTGACCCACTCCGCTGCGGAGGCGTCATCATCGGCAACAGGATCGCCAGACACGTAATCGCATAGCACGGCAGCCAGCAGGAAATGATGGGCGACCTCATCGCCGGTGTGATGGATCGCGTCGATATTGGTGAGATAGCGGCGCGGGGTCGCGATCACGCCGGTCTCCTCGACCAGCTCGCGGGCGGCGGCGTCGAGCGCGGTCTCGCCCAGCTCGACATGGCCGCCCGGAAAACCCCACAGACCCGCATTGGGCGGGTTTCGCCGCTGGACGAGGATCGTGCGGCTTTCGTGCAGGACCACCGCGATGGCGCCGACCTTGGGGCGGCGCAGGTCAGTCACGCGGGAAAGCCGCCGGGTAGGTGCCGAGCACCTTGATCTCCGAGGTGAAGAAGGCCAGCTCCTCCATCGCGCGCTTGACCGCTGGATCTTCGGGGTGCCCGGCGATATCGGCGTAGAACTGCGTCGCGGTGAACTCGCCATCCACCATGTAGCTTTCCAGCTTGGTCATGTTGATCCCGTTGGTGGCAAACCCGCCCATCGCCTTGTAGAGCGCGGCAGGAATGTTTCGCACGCGAAACACGAAGGATGTGATCATATGGGTGTCACCGCGCGGCGACATGTTCGCCTCGGGGGACATGATCAGGAACCGCGTCGTGTTTGTGTCCTGATCTTCGATGTCGCGGGCGAGCACGTCCAGACCGTAGGTTCGCGCGGCCATCTCGGACGCCAGCACACCCACGCCCGCCTCCGGATGTGCGGCCAGCTCTGCTGCGGCACCCGCGCTGTCGGCGCTGGCCTCGCCATGGATGCCATGGGATTCGAGAAAACCGCGGCATTGCGGGATCAGGACCAGATGCGCGCGGACCAGTTTGATGTCGTCAAGCGACGTGCCGGAGTTGCCCATCAAGGCAATGCGGACCCGGACGAACGCCTCGTCAACAATATGCAGCCCCGAGTCAGGCAGAAGACGGTGAATATCGGCGACACGCCCATAGGTGGTATTCTCCACCGGCAGCATCGCAAGAGCGGCCTCGCCCGAGCGCACGGCCTCGATCACCGCCTCGAACGTGCTGCATGGCAGGGGCTCTAGATCGGGTCGCGCCTCGACGCAGGCCTCGTGGGAGTAAGCACCAAGCTCGCCCTGGAAGGCTATTTTCTGGATCATGCAACTTTTCCGCATAAATGGGCGTTTGGTCGCGGTGTGTAGCTCTTGCGCTCCCTATTGGGAAGGCACTACATACCCGCCAAACGCCAACGAGGTGAGAGACAACCATGTTCGACACGATGACTTTGACGAAAGCGCTTGGCGCGGTCTGTGGATCGCTGCTGGTGTTCTTGCTGGGCAGCTGGGCTGCGGAAACCATCTATCACGGTGGCGGCGGCCACGGCGAAGAGAAGCAACAGGCCTATGTCATCGAAGTCGAAGGCGGCGATGAGGTCGAAGAAGTCGAGGAAGAGGTCGACTTCGCAGCCGTGTTCGAGACCGCTGATGCCGGCAAGGGCGAGCGCGTGTTCAACAAGTGCCGCGCCTGCCACAAGCTTGAAGACGGCGCGAATGGCACCGGCCCGCACCTGTATGGCGTCGTTGGCCGCGAGATTGCCGCAGTCGATGGCTTTGGCTACTCCGACACGCTGTCGGGCAAGGACCAGGCGTGGACGCCGGAGAACCTCAATGGCTTCCTTGAGGCCCCGCGCGAGTGGGCCCCCGGCACGACGATGGGCTTCGCCGGTCTGAACAAGGTCGAAGATCGCGCCAACCTGATTGCGTATCTCGACAGCATCGGCGGGTAAGCCTGCCGCACAGTTACACAAGCAAACAAGGCCGCCCCTGGGCGGCCTTTTTCATGTCTACGACCCACTTCCACTCACATTCGCGCAATCGGCGCTTGAGTTTTATGTGAAAGCCATTTTCTCTGCCCTAGTATATACGAGGCAAGACGCGGGCCCGCAAAGAAGCCCGGGACGACCAGAAAAATCGGAGGACTGCCCCCAATGACAGCTGATGATCGCCGCCGCCACCCCCATTCTCGTGCCGTTGCCCTCGAACATCCCCGCGCGCAGAGCGGCTGGATCCTGGGTCTTGGCCTGTCTGCCGTGGTGGCGCTTGGGGCCGCGACGATGGTGCGGGCCGACGGGCATTCGGAGGCAATTGTCAGTCACGGGTATTCCAGCTTCGGGGAGCTGAAATACGACGCGGATATCACCCATCTCGACTACGTCCATCCCGATGCGCCAAAGGGCGGGGAGATCTCGACCTGGGCCTTGGGCAACTTCAATTCGTTCAACCCCTATGCGCGGGCGGGCCGAGCGGCCTCGCTTGCGAGCATCGGGTCGGAGGCGTTGCTGACCTCGACCCTCGATGATCCTTACGGCGCCTACTGCTTCATCTGCACCGAGATGGAATACGACGAAGAGCTCAGCTACGTGACCTTCACCCTGCGCGAGGACGTCAAGTTCTGGGACGGCACCGGCGTGACGGCCGATGACGTTGAGTTCAGCTTCAACCTGATCCTCGAGCAGGCCATTCCCGAATACCGCACCGTGCGCGCGACATGGATCGACACGGTCGAGGTGCTGAGCCCCTACAAGATCAAGTTCACCTTTACCGACGACGCGCCGAAGCGCGACCGCATGGGCTTCGCGGGCGGC
Source organism: Litoreibacter ponti (assembly GCF_003054285.1). Taxonomy (NCBI): domain Bacteria; kingdom Pseudomonadati; phylum Pseudomonadota; class Alphaproteobacteria; order Rhodobacterales; family Roseobacteraceae; genus Litoreibacter; species Litoreibacter ponti. Next base: position 897,825 of record NZ_QBKS01000002.1, on the reverse strand, counting down.
ACCCCCGTCTGGTCGAAAGCGTGGTTCGAGGAAACCGGCGCGCGGCTCGACGAGTCCACCACCGGGCTGTTCATGAGCACTGGGCCCTACATGCTCGATGAGTACGAGTTCAACCGGCAGGTGATCTATAAGCGCAACCCGGATTACTGGGGCAATGACCACCCGTTCAACGTGGGCAAGAACAACTTTGACGCGATCCGGATCGAGTATTTCAGCGACCGCTCCGCCGCATTCGAGGCGTTCAAGGCCGGCGAATACACTTTCCGTGCGGAGAGTGACGCGAAGGATTGGGCGGTGAACTACGACTTCCCGGGCGTGCGCGATGGACATGTCAAACTGGAAACGCTCCCCGATGGGAATGTCGGGCAGGCCCTGTCCTTCGTGTTCAACCTTGACCGCGAGAAGTGGCAGGACCCGCGCACCCGCGAGGCCGTGTCACTGATGTTCAACTTCGAATGGACCAACGCCAAGCTCTTTGACGGGCTGTTCGCGCGGCCGGTCTCGTTCTGGCCGAACACGCCCCTTGCAGCAACCGGCGCGCCGGATGAAGGCGAGCTGGCGATCCTTGAGCCATTGGTTGCCGAAGGCCTGCTACCGGAGTCGATCCTGACCGAAGAAGCCTACGTCCCGGTCGTCCAGGACCCAGAGCGCGCAAAGCCAAGCCGCCGCGTCTTCCGGCAGGCCGGTGCGCTGCTTGATGAGGCTGGCTGGATCGCGGGCGACGACGGCATCCGCCGCAAAGACGGCGAGCCGCTGACGATCAATATCATCCAGTTCAACCCGCTCTATGACCGGGTGATCAATCCTTATGTCGAGAACCTGAAGAGCATCGGCATCGATGCGGGTCTCGAGCGGATGGAGTCCGCCCAGTATGTAGAGCGCCGCCGCGCCGGTGAGTTCGACATGACCAACCAGGGCTTCCAGATGGGGTTCGAGCCGGGCACGGTGCTGTTCCAGTGGTTCCATTCCGCCACCGCGGATAACAGCTCGCGCAATCTGATGCGGCTGCGCAACGAGGCGGTCGACCGGATTATCCCGCAGGTCATCGAGGCCGACACGCTCGAGGACCTCGAGACCCGCGTTCACGCGCTCGACCGGGTGCTGCGCCATGTCGGGTTCTCGATCCCGCAATGGTACAACAAGGACTTCTGGCTGGCCTATTATGACCAGTATCGTCACCCCGAAAACATGCCTGAACTGGGCGTCGGGCTCTACGATTTCTGGTGGTATGACGCCGAAGCGGGCGAGCAGCTGCGCGCCGCAGGCGCCCTGCGCTAGCGCCGCGACAGTCAGGACCCCGGAGCCGCCATGGGCAGTTATATCCTACGACGCCTGTTGCTGGTGATCCCGACGCTGATCGGGATCATGGTCGTGAACTTCACGCTCACGCAATTCGTCCCCGGCGGTCCGATCGAGCAGATCATCGCCCAGATGGAAGGCGGCGGTGATGTGTTCGAGGGGATCAGCGGCGCGGGCGCGCAAAGTCTCGAAAGCTCAAGCACCAGCGAATATGCCGGGGCCGAAGGCTTGCCTGCCGATTTCATCGAGCAGCTGGAAAAGGAGTTCGGCTTCGACAAGCCGCCGCTCCAGCGTTTCCTGACGATGATGGGCAACTATCTGATGTTTGACTTCGGGGAGAGCTACTTCCGCTCGGTCGGTGTGCTGGAACTGGTGTGGGAGAAATTGCCCGTCTCGATCACGCTAGGCCTGTGGTCGACCCTGATCGCCTATGTCGTCTCGATCCCGCTGGGCATCCGCAAGGCGGTGCGCGACGGCTCGACCTTTGACACATGGACATCCGGTGCGATCATCGTGGCCTACGCGATCCCCGGCTTCCTGTTCGCAATCCTGCTTCTGGTGCTGTTTGCGGGCGGGTCATACTTGCAAATTTTCCCGCTGCGGGGGCTGACCTCGGACAATTTCGACCAGCTGAGCTTCTTTGGTAAGATCCTCGACTACCTGCACCACATCGCGCTGCCGGTGTTGGCGACGACGATCTCGGCCTTCGCGACCTTGACGCTGCTGACCAAGAACAGCTTCCTCGACGAGATCAAGAAGCAGTATGTCACTACGGCGAAAGCGAAGGGTCTGAAGGAATCGAGCGTCCTTTACGGCCACGTCTTCCGCAATGCGATGCTGATCGTGATCGCCGGGTTCCCGTCGCTGTTCCTGGGGATTTTCCTGACCGGATCCCTGATTATCGAGACGATCTTCTCGCTCGACGGCCTCGGGCGGCTCGCCTTTGAGGCAGCGGTGGCGCGGGACTACCCCGTGGTCTTCGGGACACTCTATTTCTTCGGCCTGATCGGGTTGCTCGTCGGGATCCTCTCGGACCTGATGTATGTCTTCGTCGATCCGCGCATTGACTTCGAGAGCCGCGAGACATGACGCTGTCGCCCCTCAATCAGCGCCGCTGGACCAACTTCAAGCGCAATAGGCGGGCCTTTTGGTCACTTTGGATTTTCGCGATCCTGTTCGGGCTGTCCTTGCTGGCAGAATTCATCGCCAACGAGAAGCCCATTCTGGTGCAGTATCAGGGCGAGTATTACTTCCCGACCTTCCGCTTCTATCCCGAGACGGCCTTTGGCGGCGATTTCCGCACCGAGGCTCCCTACGGCGATATTGAGGTACAGTGCCTGATCATCACGGGCGGGCTGGAGGACTGTTTCGACGACCCGGATGGCTTCATCGATGACGCGCAGGACGGCGAAATCGGCGGCGAGCAGATCAACAAGGGCTGGATCCTGATGCCGCCCATTCCCTACAGCTACAACACCATCGTGGACCGCGACGGATCGGCCCCCGCGCGGCCCGATGCGCAAAACATTCTGGGCACGGACAACACCTCTCGCGATGTGGCGGCGCGGGTGATCTACGGCTTCCGGCTGTCCATCGTCTTCACGCTGGTCGTGACCTTCTTCTCGTCGATCATCGGCATCGCCGCGGGGGCGGTGCAGGGCTTCTTCGGGGGCCGCACCGACCTGATCTTCCAGCGCGTTCTGGAGATCTGGGGCGCGACGCCGTCGCTGTATGTGATCATCATCATGTTCGCGATCCTGGGGCGAAGTTTCTGGCTGCTGGTCTTCCTTGCGATCCTGTTCGGCTGGCCCGCGCTGGTGGGCGTGGTGCGGGCGGAATTCCTGCGCGCGCGCAACTTCGAGTATGTCCGGGCGGCGCGGGCCTTAGGCGTGAACAACACCGTCATCATGTTCCGCCACATGCTGCCGAACGCCATGGTGGCGACGCTGACGATCCTGCCCTTCATCATCACCGGGACGATCGGGATGTTGGCCTCGCTCGACTTTCTGGGCTTCGGCCTGCCCTCATCCTCCCCGTCGCTGGGCGAGCTGACCCTGCAGGCCAAGCAGAACCTGCAGGCGCCGTGGCTGGCCTTCACCGCCTTCTTCACCTTCGCGATCATGTTGTCGCTGCTGGTGTTCATCTTCGAGGGCGTGCGCGACGCCTTCGATCCGAGAAAGACCTTCCAATGAGCAGGCTTTTGGACGTGCGGGATCTGCGGGTCTCTTTCCGTCAGGACGGCGAGACGACCGAGGCGGTCAAAGGGGTCTCTTTCCACGTCGATCGCGGCGAGACGGTGGCACTGGTGGGCGAGTCCGGGTCCGGCAAGTCGGTCTCGGCTCTGTCCACGGTGCAGCTTCTGCCCGACAGCGCGACGGTCACGGGCGAGATCACCTATGACGGGCGGGATCTGGCGGGGGCGACCGAGCGGGAGCTGCGCGCTGTGCGCGGCAATGACATCAGCTTCATATTTCAAGAGCCGATGACCTCGCTCAACCCGCTGCACACGCTTGAAAAGCAGATCACCGAAAGCCTGACGCTGCATCAGGGCCTGCGCGGTGAAAAGGCGCGCGCCCGGGTGATCGAGCTGCTGGAAAAGGTCGGCATCCGTGATGCTGAGAGCCGGCTGTCGAGCTACCCGCACCAGCTGTCCGGTGGGCAGCGCCAGCGTGTCATGATCGCCATGTCGCTCGCCAACGGGCCGGAGCTTCTGATCGCCGACGAGCCGACGACCGCGCTCGACGTGACCATTCAGGCGCAGATTCTGGAGCTGCTGGCGGACCTGAAGCGGCGCGAGAACATGTCGCTGCTGTTCATTACCCATGACCTTGGCGTGGTGCGCAAGATCGCGGATCGGGTCTGCGTGATGCAGCACGGCAAGATCGTCGAGACAGGCCCAACGGCGGAGATCTTCGACAACCCGCAGCATCCCTATACCAAGCTTCTTCTCGATGCGGAGGCGACAGGCGTGCCCGGCCCCGTGCCGGACGGCGCGGAAGAGATCGTCTCGACCGAGGAATTGCGAATTTGGTTCCCGATCCAGACCGGTCTGCTGAAGCGTACGACCGGCCATGTGAAAGCGGTCAACGCCGCGACCGTGTCGGTGCGGCGGGGGGAGACGCTGGGCATCGTGGGTGAATCCGGGTCTGGCAAGACGACGCTGGCGCTGGCGATCATGCGGCTGATTTCATCCCAAGGGCCGATCATCTTTCAGGGCGACAATGTGCAAGGGCTGTCGAACAAGCAACTCCGCCCGCTGCGCGCGGACATGCAGATCGTGTTCCAGGACCCCTATGGCTCGCTCAGCCCGCGCATGACGGTCGAGCAGATCATCGCCGAAGGCCTGTCTGTTCACGGCACAGCGGCAGGCATGGATCAGCGGCAGATGGTGGCCGATATCATGACCGAGGTCGGGCTGGAGCCGCAGATGATGCACCGCTACCCGCACGAGTTCTCGGGCGGACAGCGGCAGCGCATCGCCATCGCGCGTGCGATGATCCTGCGGCCCAAGCTGGTGGTGCTGGACGAGCCCACTTCGGCGCTCGATATGACGGTGCAGGTGCAGATCGTCGAGCTTCTGCGCGACCTGCAAAAGAAATACGGACTGGCCTACCTGTTCATCAGCCACGACCTGAAGGTCGTGCGCGCGATGTCGCACAAGGTGCTGGTGATGAAGCAGGGCGACGTGGTCGAGATGGGCGAAGGTGAGGCGTTGTTTACCGCACCCAAGACCGAATACACCCGTCAGTTGTTGACGGCGGCTCTGGATCTCAAGGCCACCGGATAGCGCGTCAGGCCCCGGGGCCGCGCACCTCGCAACTATGCCCGCGCGCGCTGAGGCGCTGACAGGCTTGAGCTGCTTTCTCCTTGGAAAGACCCACGAAATTGGCCTGCCATCCGCGCGGACGGTTCACGACCTTGCGCAGCGCCTCGTCGAGCGTTCCGATCTCTTGCAGCGCGGTTTTCAGCAGCAGTCGTTCTGCGGTGTTGCGGGTGTTGTAGTGGCCCAGTGAAATCGACCAGTGCCGCCCGCCGGAGGTCGAGGCCCGCGTGATCACGCGGCGCTCCTTCGGTTTGGCGGCGGGCGTCAGGCTGGTGTCGATGGCCGCCTGCACGATGTTTTGCGGCCTGCGGATCGGTGTGACGGTGGTCGCGGTCTCCACGTTGCGGGTCGCGACCTCTTCGCGCGCCTGGCTCACGTTGTTGTCCACGCTTTCCACGATGGCCATCAGCATATCTGCAGAAGGCGGCATAATCGGGCGCATCAGCGGACGCGGGCTCTTGCGGCGGGCGGTGATGGTGGGCTGCACCTTGATGACCTTGGGCTCGACCGTGTTGCCTTGGTAGTCGGGCAGGCGGGGCTTGCGCAGCTTGGCGCGGGACGGTGCGCGCTTGAAGCCCATGTCGAGCAGCTCGGCCACCCGCGCGTTGCGCGCGGCGGTGGAGGTGCCGCCGAAGACGGTGGCGATGATGCGCTCGTTGCCACGCTCTGCGGAGGCCACGAGGTTGAAGCCCGCAGCGCGGGTGTAGCCGGTCTTGATCCCGTCGGCCCCGCGATAGGCATTCAGTAGGCGGCGGTTCGTGTTCGAGACCTGCTTGACGCCGGCATGGGTCGTCTGGCGCGAGAATAGGTTATAGTATTGCGGGTAGTCGTAGATCATGTGGCGGCCGAGGATCGTCATGTCCCGCGCGCTCGACATATGGCCTTTCTCGGTCAGGCCATGGGCATTCCTGAACGTGGTCTTCGTCATGCCAAGGGCCTTGGCGGTGTTGGTCATGCGGCGGGCGAACGCGGCCTCCGAGCCGGAGATCGCCTCGCCGATGGCGGTGGCCGCGTCATTGGCGGATTTCACCGCCGCGCCGCGAATGAGGTAGCGCAGCGCGATGCGCTGGCCGGATTTCAGGCCCAGTTTGGACGGCTGCTCTGCCGCGGCCTTGCGGGAAATCTTCACCTTGGTGTCCAGCGTGATCTCGCCCCGGCGGATCGCCTCGAACGCGACGTAGAGCGTCATCATCTTGGTCAGGGATGCCGGGTGGAGCCGCGTGTCGGCGTTGCGCGCATGCAGCACTTCGCCGGTGCGCGCGTCCATCACCATGGCTGCGTAGGGGGCCGCGAAAGCCGCCCCGCCCAATGTCGAGAAAACACAAAGTATCAGCCCTGCACGGACTGCATTCAAAAGACGTAATGCCACGACGTCTGCCCAATCTGCCTCGGGGACGACGTTGCGGCCCCTTTTGTTTTTTTCAGCCGGTTACCGGCAATTGTGGATAACCTAGCATAAAGGCCATTTTCAGAAAACAGTTTACTTTCATATGCTTTGCCCAAATTTCGGGCGGCGGAAAGCAAGATGTAGTGGTGTGGTTCAGGTGCGCTACTAGATGTCCAAGCCTGCTATCGCGCGCCACATTCCCGCCACAATTGATTTGTGGCTCAGGCCCCGGTGGGAAATTGCGTCTCGCAGGCCTGTTGCGCGCGTAGGCTGTCGCGGCGCAACTCGCGTTCCTTCTGGCGCAAGGAGGTCAGTTTGCGCCGCTCGGCATTCAGATCGACGGCCACGGGTTTGCGGGTGGTGACCGGATAGGGATAGTTGCAGAACGTGAAGCCCACATCGCTGCGCCCCGTGCCGACGCAGAAATTGGTGTAGATTGCGGTGCGGGTCTCTGTCTGAATGGCATAGCCGCGCTCGATCGTGGCTTCGGTATCGGCAATGAGCGCCTGCACAATGCGCAAATCCTCTACCGCCGCGTTCAGACAGGCCTGACGCGGGTCGGTGCAGGCGGCCAGCATCAGAAGCAACAGGGCTCGGCGCATATCTATACCTCCGTTCGGCAAGCAAGGGATCGTGACAGGCCTACGCCCATGGTGTTAGCATAGTGTAAACCAAACAGGACAGCTCCGTGACGATCAACTTTGATGCCAAGAAAGCCCAGGCCTCTGCCTGGTTCCGTAGCCTGCGCGACGAGATCGTTGCCGCGTTCGAGGGGCTGGAGGACACCCAAACCGAAGGTCCGTTCGCGGGGCTCGAGGCCGGGCGCTTCGAAGTTACGGAGACCAAACGTACCTCCGACGACGGGTCGGACGCCGGTGGCGGGTTGATGAGCGTGATGCGCGGTGGTCGCGTGTTCGAGAAGGTCGGCGTCAATGTCTCCGCCGTCTACGGCACGCTGGGCGAGCGCGCGCAAAAGGCGATGGCCGCGCGCGGCGTCCCGGGCATGGCAGATGATCCGCGCTTCTGGGCTTCGGGCATCTCGCTGGTGGCGCATATGCAGAACCCGCAGACCCCGGCGGTGCACATGAATACCCGCATGTTCTGGACGCCGGGCGCGTGGTGGTTCGGGGGCGGCTCCGACCTGAACCCCTGCATCGAGCGCGACGAGGACACCGCGTTCTTCCACAATGTCCTGAAAGATCATTGCGACAAGCATGATCCCGAATACTACCCGCGCTTCAAGGCATGGGCGGATGAGTATTTCTACGTCCCGCATCGCCATCGTGCCCGCGGGGTCGGCGGCATTTTCTACGATGATCTCAACACCGGAGACTGGGACGCGGATTTCGCGTTCACGCAGGATGTGGGGCGGGCGTTCTTGCCGGCTTTCCTCGGCGTCACAGAGAAATGGCGCAACGCGCCTTGGGATGACGCGGACAAAGAGAAACAGTTGCAGCACCGCGGGCTCTATGCCGAGTACAACCTGGTTTATGACCGGGGCACGAAGTTCGGGTTGGAGACAGGGCATGACGCGAATGCCGTGCTGATGTCGCTTCCGCCAGTCGCCAAGTGGTACTAGGCCTGTCGCCGCGCTTATGGCGCGTCGATCCGCCGGGGTTATTTGGCCCCCAGGCCCCCTGAGAGTATTTTTGAAGCACTGAAACCGGTCAGGACTTTTCGGCCAGAAGGTCGTTTTCGTCTTCGGGGATAGAGGCGTCGGCGGTGGCCTGTTCGGTCTCCACCTGCTCGTTTCCGAGATTGCCCTCCACCGCATGCACCTCGGCAGCGGTGGCCTGAGGACCGGTGGCGCTTTTCTTCTCGTCGGAGAATTCCTGATTGGCCAGTGCGAGGGCGGAGCGCTCGGCGGCCCCTTCGAGCTGCAGCACTGGGACACCTTGCGGGAAGATCACCTCGCGCGCGTCATCTGGCATGGAGACCCCTTCTTCGGTCAGCCGCTTGGTCACCTGCCGCAGCAGCGCGGATTTCACCTTCAGGATCGAGAAGTCGCGGGCGTTGACCCAATAATAGGCCTTCACGTTGACCGTCGAGCTGCCCAGATCATCAACAAGAATCATCGGCTCCGGCTCGTTCAGGACCGCCTCATGCGCCCCGATCACCTCGAGGATCAGGGCCTGCGCCCGGGCAATCGAGACGTCGTAGCCGATGCCCACCATCAGCGTGTCGCGGCGGTTGGCGGAGGCGGTGTAGTTGACGATGGTGCTTTTGAAGATCGTGGCGTTGGGGATCTGGATATGGTTGCCCTCGGGGCTCAGAAGCACGGTCGAGCGGGTGTTCATGGAGCGCACTGAGCCTGCGAGGCCTGCGACCTCGATATAGTCGCCGGATCGGAACGGGCGGCGGATCGACAGAAGCAGCGAGGCGAGGAAGTTTTCCGCGATGTCGCGAAAGGCGAAGCCCACGACAATGCCCAAGACCCCCGCGCCGCCGACGACGGACACGGCCAGCTGCGTCAGGCCCGCGACCTGAAGTACCACGAAGAGGCCCAGAAGGAAGATCGGCAAGGCGATCGCGCGGGCCACGATATCGCGCAGGAACGGCGAGGATATCCCGCTGAGGAACCAGCGGCGCAGCCCTCTGGCCGCCAGCGCCGAAAGCCACCACGTAAACGGCAGGATGATGATCGCGAGCAGGATGAGCGGAAGCGAGGTCACTACCCGGTTGCCGACGGATTTGATCTCCGCAAGGGCGGGGGCGAAGGACCAGTTGGCCTCTGTCACGACGGTGATGCGGTTGACGACTGCCACCACGTCCTGGGTCTGCGCCGCCAGATTTCGCGCCCACAGCTTGTGATCGGCGCTGTTCGTGCGGCCGTCTAGGAAGACGATGCCGTCTTTCACCTCAACCCGGCTAAACTTGAACCAGCCGGTGGCTTTCATGATCTCCAGAATACGCTCAGCGATCTCTTCGTCGCGCGCGACCGGCGCGACGGAGACGGACTGCGCGGGATCGGTGACAGTTGTCGTGTCGTCGCTGGCCTCTTGGGCTGCGGCGGGCAGGGACAGGGCGAAGATGGCGCACAGCGCCCAGAGCATACGAATGAACATGTCAAAACAGTACGCCGGTGGCGCGAAATGGTTCCAGTGAAAAAGCGAGGGTCTCTATCGCTTGGCGCGCACCGTGTCGATCATCAACTGAACGTTTTCGGGGTCCGCATCCGGCGTGATCCCGTGGCCGAGGTTGAAGATATGTGGCCCTCCAGAGAACGCGTCGACAATCGCGCGGGTCTCATCAACGAGCGCCTGGCCGCCGGTGACCATATGCGACGAGGCAAGGTTGCCCTGCACGCAGCCATCGACCTGCACATGCTCCGCCGCCCATGTTGCCGAGACGGAATTGTCGAGCGCGACGCAATCGGCGCCTGTGGCCTTGGCGAAGCCGATATAGTTGTCCCCCGCTTCCCGCGGGAAGGTGATGATGGGGGTGTCAGGATGGCGGGCCTTCAGCGCCGAGATGATGGTCTTGGCGGGCTCCAGCGCGTATTTGCGGAAATCCTCGCCCTTCAGCGAGCCGGCCCAGCTGTCGAATAGCTTGACCACCTCTGCGCCCGCCTCGATCTGCATCGACAGGTATTCGATCGTCGCGTCGGTCAGCAGGTCGATGACGTTCTCGAACGTCTCGCGATCCTCGGCTTTCAGCGCGTGAGCAGGGCCCTGATCCGGGGTGCCGCGCCCGGCGATCATGTAGGTGGCGACGGTCCAGGGCGCGCCCGCAAAGCCGATCAGCGTGGTCTCTTCCGGCAGCTCGCGGCGCAGGATGCGCACGGTTTCGTAGATCGGGGCGAGGTGCTCATGCACGTCGCTCGGGCCTTTCAATTTAGCGAAGTCTGCGGCCCCCGTGACCGTCGACAGCCGCGGCCCTTCGCCGGTGACGAACCACAGATCGGCGCCAAGCGCCTGCGGCAACAACAGGATGTCGGCAAACAGGATCGAGGCGTCGAAACCGTAGCGCCGGATCGGCTGCAAGGTCACTTCGGCGGCCAGATCGGAGTTATAGCACAGCGACAGGAAATCCCCCGCTTCGGCCCGCGTGGCGCGGTATTCGGGCAGGTAGCGACCGGCTTGGCGCATCATCCAGATCGGCGGGGTGTCCAGCGTTTCGCCCGCCAGAGCGCGCAGGATGGTCTTGGTGGCAGCCATGGTAAATTTCCTTCTCTTGCCCATACTTGTCGGGTCTTCGCCCCCCGAATGTCAAGAAAGGTTGTCAACTTTAGTTGACGCATCTAAGGATTGGATTATGGCACTTGATCTCCCGTCCCCGACCACCCCTTTGAAGATCGGCACCCGCGGCTCGCCGCTGGCTCTGGCGCAGGCCCATGAGACCCGCGCGCGGTTGATGGCCGCGTTCGACTTGCCCGAGGCGGCGTTCGAAATCGTCGTGATCAAGACCACCGGGGACGCGGTTCTCGACCGCCCGCTGAAAGAGATCGGCGGCAAGGGCCTGTTCACCAAGGAGATCGAGGAAGACCTGCTGTCCGGCGCGATCGACATCGCCGTGCATTCCATGAAGGACATGCCGGTGGAGCAGCCGGGTGGATTGTTGCTCGACACGTATCTGCCGCGCGAAGACGTGCGCGATGCATTTGTCTCGCGATCGGCGGCCTCGATTGCCGAGCTGGAAGAGGGGGCCGTCGTCGGCACCTCCTCCCTGCGCCGCCGGGCGCAGCTTTTGAACCGCCGTCCCGATCTGAAACTCGTTGAGTTTCGCGGCAATGTGCAGACCCGCCTGAAGAAGCTCGACGCCGGGATCGCGCGCTGCACATTCCTTGCGATGGCCGGATTGAACCGCTTGAACCTTGCCGACGTGCCCGCCCACGGGATAGCGACGGATGATATGCTGCCCGCGGTCGCGCAAGGTGCAATCGGGATCGAACGGCGCGGCGATGACAGCCGCACAGCCGAGATGCTGGAAGCCATTCATGATGTGCCCACGGGCCAGCGCCTCGCCTGCGAACGTGCCTATCTCGCGACGCTTGAGGGATCGTGCGAGACACCGATCGCCGGGTTGGCGGAACTCGACGGCGGCACCGTGAAATTCAGGGCAGAGATCCTGCGCCCGGACGGGTCAGAGGCGCTGACGGACGCCGAGACCGCGAGCATCGAAGACGCCGCCGAAATGGGCCGCGCCGTCGCGGAACGCCTGACCGCGCGCGCGCCCGCGAACTTCTTCGATTGGCGTGCGCACTGAATACCGGCCTTAGCTCTCGATTTTCCCGGGCTGGCAGAGGCGCCAAGCGGCGGACCAAAGAAATTCAGCGAAATCAATCGGGTCCGACACTTTGCCCGACGCAAGTCCGACAGGTATCCGACGCAAATCCGACAGTGCGAATTTTTAACCTAGTTTAATTCACCTGCGGCAGCACCTTGCCCGGATTCATGATGTTATCGGGGTCAATCGCGGCCTTCACCGCATGCATCACCGACAGAGCCACGCGATCCTTGCGCCGCGCCATAGACGGCTTTTTGGTCAGCCCGATCCCGTGCTCTGCAGAGAAGCTTCCACCCAGACCCAGCGTCACGTCTTCCACCAATTCGGTCAGTCGGTCGATATGGGCAGGATCATCTTTGGTCGGGAACAGCAGGAAATGGATATTGCCGTCGCCCAAGTGGCTGACTGAGGTATGCAGTGAGCCCGGATCATGCTCTGCCAGCTGCTCGTCTATGCGCTCAAAGAAGGTGGCGACCTTGTCTACGGGGACGCAAATATCGTTGTTGATCATAGGTTTGCGAATGAGCATCACCTCGCCTGCCGCTTCGCGCCGCTCCCACATTTCGCGCCGCTGCGCCTCGTTTTGAGCAACCGACGCGTCAAGGACGCGACCGTCTTCCAGCATGGCGCCAAGCGTGTTTTCCAGAAGTTCCGTCAGGGGCAACGTGCCGTCGTCGCGCAGGTCGGTCAGGTTTGGCGCAGTGGCGCCGATCTCGACCATGATGTTGATCTCATGGCGGTCCTCGAACGGCGCGCGGGCTTTGGGATACATGTCCAGATGATCCGAGATGTAGAGCGCGTCCATGTATTCGAACGCCTCCACCAACCCGCCTGTGGCCTCTTGCAGGTCATTAAGCAGTGTTAACGCATCACCCATCTCGCGAACGGCCACCATCGCGGTCGCATAGGCCCGGGGTTTCGGAAAAAGCTTCAGCACCGCAGAGGTGATGAAGCCCAAAGTGCCCTCTGCCCCAATCATCAGGTTCTTCAGGTCATAGCCGGAGTTATCCTTATGTAATTCCGACATTAAATTCATGATCTGCCCATCGGGAAGCACGACTTCCAATCCCAGACACAACCCGCGGGTTGAGCCGTATTTGACGACATTCGAGCCGCCCGCATTGGTGCTGAGCGCGCCACCGATCATCGCGGAGCCCTTGGCGCCGAAAGTCAGTGGAAAGACCAGATCATGGGCATCCGCAGCCTCGTGGATCGACGACAAAACCGCGCCAGCGCCGACGATCGCGATGCGGGCATCGGGGCGGATTTCGCGGATGTCGTTCATCCGCTCCATCGACACCATCACCGCGTCCTTGCCATAGGTGCCGCCCGCAAGGGAGGTGTTTCCAGACACCGGCACGATGGGAGTTTTCGTTGCAGCACAGGCCTTTACAACGGCGCTGACCTCCTCGGTCGAGCAGGGGCGCACGACAGCAATTGGCGTCGCCTGATACTTCCCCGTCCAGTCATGATCGTATTTCGCCGTATCTGTATCGACCAGAACATGCGCCGCGCCGACGATGGTTTTCAGCTCGTCCAACAATGCCACCGGAAGCTCTCCCTCTTGCCGTTCACGAAGGTTAATGGCCCGCGCGTTAGGAAACCTTAATTCAGCGATTCCCGCTTGACCCGACGCCTTGGCTTTAATATCCCCCGCCCATTGGCGTTATAGCTCAGTTGGTTAGAGCGAACGACTCATAATCGTTAGGTCGGTGGTTCAAGTCCACCTAACGCCACCAATAAGCCCGCGACGCCTTATGGCCTCGCGGGTTTTTTGTTATAATTCAGTCCAATAGACCCCTGCGGGCGCGATGTTCTGCCCGCGCCACGACACCGGATCCCGCCCGTAATTGAACACAAACTGATGCGTTTGAGTGCGGCGCAGGCGCAGCCCTTCGGGCAGATCCACGGTCGTGATCCCGCAGGCCTCGCATTGGGTGCGAAACACCCGCCGCAACGCCTCGAAATCAAGCCACGCCGCGAGATACATCGCACGACCCCCCACCAACACCGCCTCGCCAATGGCACTGGTCTCGTGCACCGGAAGCGTGGTTTCGAGATGCTCCTGCCAATGGATCATCGCGCCACCGTCCGGCAGTGCGCGGGGCATGTCGGCGCGGAAACTTTCGACGTGGGACACGGTCACGCCCGGAATGGGGGAGGCGTTGATTTTGAAGTCCGGGGTCTTGGAATTGCAGCGCGGACCCAAGATCACGCGGCAGTCATCCGGGATCTGCGCGCCCGAGAAAACGCCGGGTGCGAGCACCAGTTTGTGACGCTGCAAGACCCCACTTGGGGCGACCACGTCGATATCGAGGCCGAGACTGCGCAGGGTGCGATAGGTCTCGAAGACCAGACGGAAATAGCTGAAGGCTGATCCCTGTGGTTGCACTTCCCAAGCCCAGTTCGACGGGTAGTCGAAGATCAGCGCGACCTTTGCCTCCACCGTGCCGACATCCGGCATCGCCGCGATTTCGCGCGCCACGTCGGCGGCCTCGCCCAAGGCCGGAGCCGCCACTGAGTCCGGGCGCAATAGTCCGGCATGCATCTGCTCTTGCGCGAACGGGGCCTGCCGCCAGCGGAAATAGCACACGGTTTCAGCCCCGTGGGCAAACGCTTCCCACGCCCATAGACGGCACATGCCGGGCAAGGGCGCGGGGTTGACCGGGGCCCAATTAACAGGGCCCGGCTGTTGCTCCATGATCCACCAGCGCCCGCGTCCGACGGCGCGATACAGGTCATGATGGAAAGCCTGAAAATCGGGGTCGCCCTGTTGTGCGAAGCTGCGTTTGTGGGCGTCGCTATCCTCCATCCGGTCCTCGAGAAAGCCCAGCGGATAGCTGTCCCACGACGCAATATCGAGGTCGGCACCTACATCGAAATGGTCGAACTCCGTGACCCGCCCCATGTAGTTGTGGATCAGCGGCGCGTCGGTGTGGCGGCGCAGAATCTCGGTCTGATCGCGGTTGAACGCGACGACCTGATCCGAGCTGTAGCGTCGAAAATCCATGACGTGGGCCGGGTTCGGCTCGGTCACGGTCAGGTTGGGCAGGCCGATTTCGTCGAAACTCGCGTACTCCATCGACCAGAAGATATTGCCCCAGGCGCGGTTCAGCGCGTCCGGGGATTGGTATTTCTGGGACAGCCAGTCCCGAAATCCGGCCAACGCCGCGTCGGAGTAGCTGAGCACCGTGTCGTGGCAGCCGTATTCGTTGTCGGTTTGCCACGCCGCAACGTGCGGGTTCGCGCCGTAGCGTTTGGCGAGGATCTCGGTGATGCGGCGGCTCTCGGCGCGGTAGCCCTGATGGGAGAAGCAATAGTGCCGCCGCGAGCCGAAGCCGCGCACATGCCCCCCGGCGTCACGGGCGAACATGTCGGGGTGCTTGTCTGCCATCCATCGCGGCGGCGTAGCGGTGGGCGTGCCGAGGATCACCTTCAGCCCGGCATTGCCGAGCACCTTAATTGCCCGGTCGAGCCAGTCGAGCTGCAAATTTCCCGGGGACGGCTCCAAACGAGACCAGGCGAATTCCCCTATGCGGACCCAAGACAGGCCCGCCTCGACCATGCGCGCGGCATCCTCTGGCCAGAGATCCTCCGGCCAATGTTCGGGGTAATAACAGACACCAAGTGTGCGTTTCATAGCAGGACTTTCGGGGCGGGAAGGCCGGTCAGGCTCGTCTCGATAGCGAACGTGCACCCGGCGTGGGGTTGATCTGCCGCGGTGGCCTCGCTGAGGCCCTGCAGGGCGGAGGTCGCAAATAAGGTCGAAAAGTTTGAACCGCCCAAGGCCGGGCAGGTGATATGGCTTGTCGGCAGGTCGAACGCAGCTTTGAAACTGCCATCGGGGCCGTATTGCGCGACGCGCCCGGCCCCCCATTGGGCGAGCAGCATGTCGCCCTCGGCGGTGATGATCGCGCCATCAGGGTTCAAACCCTCTGCCGCAAGGTCAAGGTATTTGATCGGCGGCGCGCAGGGCCAGCCGTCGCGGTCCAGCGCCACGCGCATGACGCGCCCGAAATACGTATCGGCGAAGAAGGCGAAGGCGCCGTCGGGCGAGAAACAGATCGCGTTCGGGATTGTGATCGGGGCGAAAAGCTGGCGCAACTCGCCCTTGTGGAACCGGTAGATTGCGCCCGCGTCAGGTTCGGCGTTCTTGCCCATCGTCCCGATCCAAAAGCCACCTTTGGGGTCAGCGCGTCCGTCATTGGAGCGTGTCTTGGGCTCGTCGGCCTCCAGGCTGCAGATCGGAAACCACACCTCGCTTTGCAGGTTGAAAGTTGCCAGTCCGGTTTCCGATGCGACAAACAAGAGGCGGTCGTTGACCCAGCCAAGCGCAGAGATGTGTTCTTCGAAATACCAGACCCGCCCTTCATCGCACAAAAGTCGGCGGCCCATGATGTCACACCAGAACAGCTTGCCGAGCCCGGGATGCCAGAAGGCGCCTTCGCCCAGCACGCAAGCGCGGTCGTCGTGAACCTTCCAGCTCACGAGAAGGCAGCGTCGTAGGCCGCGACCATTTCCTTGGCGATGATGCTGATCTCATCGGCGGAGCGACCCGGTTTATAAAGCGCGGAGCCGATCCCGAAGCCGTCCGCGCCCGCCGCCTTCCAGTCCGCGAACCCCTCTGGCCCGACGCCGCCCACGGCATAGACCGGGGCATCGGGAGGCAGCACCGCCCGCACGGCCTTCAGGCCGTCGAGGCCGAGCTTGAAGGCCGGAAATATCTTCAGGCCCGTCGCGCCTGCGTGCAGGGCCGCAAACATCTCTGTGGGCGTCAGGACGCCGGGCCAGCTTTGCAAGCCCGCCGCAACGGTGGCCTTGATGACATCCACATCCGCATTGGGCGACACGATCAGCTTGCCACCTACGCCTGCGACGCCGGCCACATCACCCTTGGTCAGAACGGTGCCAGCCCCGATCAGGGCGCGGTCGCCGAAGGCCCGCGCCATCGCCGCGATACTGTCCAGCGGGTCGGGCGAGTTCATTGGCACCTCGATCGAGGTGATGCCCGCGTCAATGAGGGCCTCGCAGACCGGCACGGCCTCGTCGGGGGTAATGCCGCGCAGAATGGCGATCAGGGTGCGGCTCATGAGAAACTCTCCTTGTACGCGGCGGACAGGCCCCAGAGGGTCATCTCATCGGCATCATATTGCGGGGCCTCCAGCCCCTGGATCACCAGCGCCTTGGCATAGAGCGTGTTCAGGCTGGGCGCGCCCACGAGGCAGACAGGCTGGCCCAGCCAGTAGGGGCGTGCGGCGGCAAGCTCCAGCCCGAGCAAGAGACCGGACAGGCGCCCCCGGCACACGGCCTCTGACGCACCGAACAGCAGGTCGGCTGCACGGATCTTGAACAGTTGCGTGGCGACCGCCTCGGGGCGGGACATCGTGTCGGACACGGCATCGGCGAAGCTGGCTTCATCCAGCGCTTTGCCCTCGCCCAGGGAATGCCGCAGCACGGAGGCGTGGCTGAGAAGGTCGAACATCTCGCCGGTCATAAACGTCTGGAACGACACGACCTCGCCCGCCGAGATTTGCGCCCATTTCGTATGGGTGCCGGGCAGGCAAACGATGCCGTCGTAGCGCGGCTCCCTGGCGAGAAAGCCCGCGATCTGGGTCTCTTCGCCGCGCATGACATCGGCGGATTTTTCCTGTTTGAGGCCCGGCAGGATGTGCATCGTGATGCGGGCATCCTTGCAGGGCACGTCAATCAGCACGCCGGACGGGGGGCAGGGTACGGCGCGGTATGGTGCCTCGGCCCAGCCCTGGCGAGAGCCGACCATGCCGCACGCGATCACGGGTGTGGTGCGCCCGGCCGGAAGCCACGGGGCGATATGAGCCAACAGAGTGACTTCGAAATCTGCGGGCTCCAGTGTCGACATACCCGCGTCGGAGCCGTTGTGTGCCAGCATCTCGCCCTCTGCCGTCATCGCCCAGACGCGCAGGTTCGAGGTGCCCCAGTCGACCGCGATCCAGTCAGGATATCTTACATCATCGCTCATCAGCCGGTGACGACCACACCGCCGTCGATCACGAGCGATTGGCCGGTCATCATTTTGGACGTTTTGGAGGCAAGGAAGAGCACGCCGTTAATCATATCGTCTGGATCGAGCGTGTCCTTGAGGCACTGCCGGTCGAGATGGGAGTCGAGCCCTTCGGGCGTGACCCAGAGGTCCTTTTGCTTCTGGGTCAGGACCCAGCCGGGGGCCAGCGCGTTGACCCTGATGCGATCAGGGCCGAACTCGCGGGCAAGCGATCGGGTCATGCCGTTAATGCCGGAATTGGCGGCGGTGTAGAGCGGGTAGCCCGCGTTGCCCATCATGTAGCTGATCGAAGAGAAGTTGATGATCGAGCCGCCGCCTGCGTCCTTCATCTGCGGTAAAACTGCCTGGCACGCAAAGAAATAAGCCTTCAGATTAATCGCCATCATCCGGTCGAAGAAGTCGTCGTCGACCTCGGCGGTGGTGTGGCGCTTGTCATTGGCGGCGTTGTTGACCAGGGCGGTGATCGGACCGTGGGCCTCGGCGGATTGCGCAATTGCGGCCGTCAGAACATCGGTGTCGGTGATGTCGCCTTGTATAAACAGCGGTGCAGCCCCATGCTTTTCGTGCATCTCGGCCACGAAGTCAGAGGCATCCGAGCGACCGATGAAGGCCACCTTGGCGCCTTGGTCGAGGAAGCCGTCCGTGAGCGACGCGCCGATGCCGGAGCCACCGCCCGTGATGAAAACGGATGCGCCCTCTAGGTCGTGGAACGTGGCAATCTTCGTCATGTCAGCCTCCGAGGTGTATTTGTAACGGTCTCATTTTTGACGTCCATCACAGTTTTTCCCCTTCAAGCACCCACATCGTTTCCGGGAAGGACCATGGCAGTGTCAGGCCTTGGGTCATCAGCCACGTGCCCGAGACCTCGATGCTGCGCTCTTTCAGGATCGGGTTGCCGCGGGACAGGGCTGGTGGGGCGATGTTGTTGCGATTGACCAGCGTCACACGGTAGCGCGCGTCAGGCTCAAGCCGGGTCAGGCGCAGCGGGCGCGGCGCGATCTGGGTCGACGTGCCGGCCTTGCCCGCGAAGACCACGAAACGGGAGTGGTCGCGGGCCATCTGCTGCTCTGCGATTACTGCCGGATCAGCGCTGTCGAGGCGCAGAATATCAGCGGGGATCAACCAGTCGCGGTTGTGCTTCCACCACGAGGTGACCTCGCGCAGCACGGCCTCCTCGCGGGGGTCCAGCTCGCGCGGGTCCATTTCGAACCCCATATGCCGCTGGGCCGCGACCCAGGCGCGGAACGAGATGTCGAGCACGCGGCCGGACGTATGGCAACGGCGTGGGCCGACATGGGAGCCGGTGACCGACATGGGCAGGAACAACGCCGCATTGTGCTGCATTTTCAACCGCTCGAGCGCGTCGTTGCTGTCGCTCAGCCACACCCGCTGGGTGCGCTTGAGAATGCCGAAATCGATGCGTCCGCCGCCCGACGCGCAGCTTTCGATCTCGACGGCCGGGAAATCGGCGCGCAGCCGGTCGATCAGCGCATAAGAGCCGCGGGTCTGGTCCGCGTCAGGCGCGGGCAGAACGCGGTTGTGGTCCCACTTGATGTAGTCGATCGGGTATTCCGACAGGATCGCGGCCATACGGTCGTAGACGAAATCGCGCACCTCGGGCAGACCCATGTTAAGCGCCTTTTGTTGGCGGCCAAGGGTCTGATCCTCAGAGCCCAAGGCCCAGTCGGGATGGGCGCGGTGCAGGTTGCTGTCGGGGTTGATCATCTCCGGCTCGAACCAGATGCCAAAGGACATGCCCGCCGCGTGGACGTGGTCAATCAGGGGGCCAAGCCCGTCGGGGTATTTGCGCGGATCGACCTCCCAATCCGACAGCGACGTGGTGTCGTCGTCGCGCTGCCCGAACCAGCCATCATCAAGCACGAACCGTTCAGCCCCCAGATCGGCGGCGCGGGTCGCGATGTCTTTGAGCACGTCGAGCTTATGGTCGAAATACACCGCCTCCCAGCAGTTGTAATGCACAGGGCGCGGGCGGTCATTGGCGGGCGTCACGATACGGTCGCGCAGGTGGCGCTGAAACGCCACGGCGCAGCCGTTCAGGCCGTCATCCGAAAAGGTGATATAAAGCGAGGCGGAGGAGAAATGTGTGGCGGCGTTGACCTCCATCCTTGCGGCGTGGCCGAACTGAATCTGGCGGCGCCCATCTGGCAATTCCTCGGCGATCATCTTGTGCCCGCCGGACCAGCCGTAGTGGAAGGCGTAGGCCTGTCCTAGGGTGTTGGTGGCGCCGCGGCAGGGGACGATCAGGCCGGGGAAATGCTCGTGCCCGGTGCGGCCCGTGCGGTTCTCGCGGTAGCGCATCCCCGGCGACCATGCGGTGCGGTTGAGCTGGAACTCCCCCGTCCAGCGGCCCGCCACGTCGATCATCTCGTCACTGAGCTGCGGGCCGGGCATGACCGGTGCCGCCATCCAATGCAGATGCACCGGCGCATCGGTGTCGAGCGTAGCCTTGCAGGTGATGACCCGCGTGTCGGGATCGGTCTTGAACTGGGCCGCATAATGCAGGCCCAGATCGGCATCCTTATAGCGCAAGGTAAGCGTGTCGTCTGTCTGGTCGGCCCTGTCATAGCAGAACTTCGGCAACAGCGGCGTGCCACCTTCGGAGCGGATGATCAGGCCGGGCTGGCCCGGAAACGTGCGCGAGGCTTCCGGGCAGATCGACAGGTCGGGGTTCTCGTCGAGCATCCCGCCGGTGACGTCCAGCGCGTGGGCATGAAAGAGGGTTGCGAGGTCCTCCTCCGCGGGCAGCGGCGGGCCCCAGTAGACGACCTCTGGCAGTCGGGTTCGGCGTGCGGCCAGCACAAGCGTCTGCCGCACGTCATCCAGGCGCCAGGCCTGAAACGTCTCGTCGATCATTACTTAACGGCTCCGAGGGTCAGGCCCGCGATGAAGTGTTTCTGCATCAGGAAGAACATGGCCACCGGCGGCAAGGCCGCGACGATCGAGCCTGCGCTCATGAGGTGATATGCGGCGCGGTACTGCGAGTTGAATGAGGTGATCCCTGCGGTCACCGGCTGCGCGTCGGGGCCCTGGGTCAGCACAACCGCCCAGAAGTAGTCGTTCCAGATGAAGGTGAAGATCAGCACGGCCAGTGCCGCCAGCGCGGGCTTCATCAGTGGCATGACCACGAAGAAGAAAATGCGCCATTCAGAGATGCCCTCGACCCGCGCGGCCTCGATCAGCGCATAGGGCAGGGCACGGATGAAGTTGCGCATGAAGAGCGTACAGAAGCCGGTCTGGAAAGCCACGTGGAACAGCACCAGCCCCAGCTTGGTGTCGTAGAGCCCCAAGTCGACCGACAGGTCGCGCACCGGCACCATCAGGATTTGGAAGGGCACGAAGTTGCCCGCGATGAACATGAAGAAAATCCAGAGGTTCCCGTTGAACTTGTAGACCCCGAGCGCGAAGCCCGTCATGCAGCTGAGCGCCACTGCGCCGATCACCGTGGGAACCGTGATCAGAACCGAGTTCAGCATATAGCGCGGCATGTCGCTCTCGAAAAAGACCTTGCCGTAGTTGGTGAAGAACTCGAAAGACGAGGGCAGGCCCCAGTAGTTGCCGTTGGTGAAGTCTGCGTCGGGCTTGATGGAAAAGGTCGCCACCGCGATCAGCGGCAGCAGCCAGATCGCCAGCGCCACCGGCAAAAGCGCCTGATAGGTCAGCTGCCACGTGCGCGAGGTCTTTTCGATCGGGGTCGGGAACATCAGCGGGCCCCTTTCTCGTCGCGGTACATCGAGTACAGGAAATACGCGATGAAGAAGAGCATGATGAAGAACAGCACCACCGCGATAGCCGCGCCGTAGCCCATGCGGAAGCCGAACTCTGAGAGCGATTCCTCGAACATGTAGAAACTGAGCACCCGGGTGGAGCCGAATGGCCCGCCGTTGGTCATCACCGAGATCAGGTCGAACGAGCGCAGCGCGCCGATGATGGTGACGACGAAGGCGATGAACGTGGCGGGGCGCAGCTGCGGCAGCACGACGTACCACAGCATCTTCCAGCCCTTTGCGCCGTCCAGGCGCGCGGCCTCGATCTGTTCGGGATCGACCGCATTGAGCCCGGTAAGATAGAGGATCATGCAATAGGCCGTTTGCGGCCAGAGACCGGCGGCGATGATGCCGTAGGTCGCCAGAGTCGGGTCACCCAGGATGTTGACTGGCCCCGCGCCGACCACGCCGAGGATGGCATTCAGCAACCCCTCGCGCGGCAAGTAGAACCAAGAGAATACAAGGCCCACAACCACCTGGGACAGCACGAAGGGAAAGAAAAACATCGACTTGTAGAGCCGGATGCCACGCACGGTCTGGTTCAGCAGCAACGCGATGAACAGGCCCGCGGGGATCGCCAGCAGGTAGAGGAACAGCCACTTGATGTTGTTCCAGAAAGAGACCTCGAACTTGCGGTCCCCGCCGAGCAGGCGCTCGTAGTTGCCGGTGCCGACCCAGACCTTCTCGCCCAGACCGTCCCATTCGTGGAAGCTGATCCAAAAGGACTGGAAGATCGGGATGATGACATAGACCGCGAAGAACAGGATGCCCGGCAGCAGGAAGAGCCATGGCGTGACCGCGATCTCGTTGCGCTTGTACCAGCCGCGGGAGCGTTGGGGTGGGATCGGCGGGCTCACCATGTCGGTCATCTGGGGGCTCCCTGTTTTCTCGGCTGTGGGTCAACACATGCGCAAACTCTGGGGCTCAGGGCTTGCGGATGGATTGAGAGGTAGGATGGGTCCTGAGGACCCATCCTATGGTGGATTTTATTTGTAGATACGCTGACGCGCGTCTTCGAGACGGGCCAGGATATCGTCGAGGTTGTCCGGGAACACCATGAATTCCTGCAGGCCTTCCATACCGACCGACGCCATCTCGGCGGGGAAGTCGCGGTCGAAGAACTGCGCCACGCCTCCGGTGGCATTGTTCGACAGCATCTCGAAGCCCTGCTCGAGGAACTCGTCCGCATCCACGGAGGAATTGGCGTTGACCGGAAGCTGGCCGAGCGCGTCGCCCGAGTTGATCGCCGTCTGCACCTCGGCCGAGGTCACGTATTGCAGGAACGCGCGGGCGTTGTCCTTGTTCGTGGCATTGGCCGGAATGTGGAACGTGTCGGTCGGCGCGTCCTCACCCATCGGGTGATCGTTGATCATCGGGAACTGGTAGAAGTCGATCTGGTCGTCGCCCAGCCCTGCGTCACGCATCGGCGCCACGGCGAAGTTGCCGATCAGGTAGGCCGTGGCCTCGCCATCGGTCATGAACTTCAGCGCTTCCTGCCAGCTGTAGGACTGGTGGTCGTCGATGTAGCCGCCCATGTCGATGATCTTGCGCCAATTGGCGAAGGTTTCGCGCACACGGTCATCGGTCCACTCGACCTCGCCACGGGCGAGCTGCATGTGGAAATCAAAGCCGTTGGTACGCATGTTGAGGTAGTCGAACCAGCCGCCCGCGGTCCATAGGAACTTGGTGCCGATAGCGTAGCATTTCCTGCCGCTGTCGACGATCTTCTGGCAGTTGGCCAGCTCTTGCTCGAATGTCTCGGGCTCTTCGAGACCCAGCTCGTTGAAGATGTCCTCGCGGTAGTAGATGCCCCACTGGTAGTAGGTATAGGGCACGCCCCACTGCTTGCCGTCCAGCGTCATCGCGCCCTTGACGGCCTCGAGTCCCGGCAGATCGCCATTGGCGTACATGTCGGAGATATCCTCAAACAGGCCTGCGTTGACATAGGGGCCCATGCGGTTGGCGGCATACCAGTTGATCACGTCGGGCGCGTTGGCGGTCAGCGCGTTGCGGATCTGGGTTTTCCACGCTTCGCGGTCGACGATGTCGAGCTCGATGTTGAGGTCAGGGTGCAGGGCGCCAAAGTCAGCCGCCAGGCCTTCCATCACCGCACGCGGCGCTGGGTTGGACATGTCGGAGATGATCCGCAGATCGCCGCTGAGCTTGGCATGGCCGTCGGCGAAGGCGCCGGAAGCCGCAATGGCAGCAAGTCCAAGCGCCGCCGTGGACGCTTTGAAGAATGAACGCATGAAGTCCTCCCAAGGTTTTGTGCGTTTATGTTTCAGGTTCCATTATATGAAACTTGGTTTTACATATTGAAATATTAATGGCGACTCGCTTAGGCTTGTCAACATCTTCTCTGGGAGGAGGAGCGTTCGCTTGGGAGGGCATATGACAACCGCCGGTGGGTCTGAAGGCACTGTGGGCAAGGCGTTGAGCGTCCTCGATCAGGTCGCCAGTTTCGGCCGCCCGGTGCGATTCTCTGAATTGCTTGCCGTGTCGGATTACCCCAAGGCCACGCTTTACCGCCTGCTCCAGACCTTGTTGCAGCAGGGGATGATCTCCCTCGACCGGGACCGGCAGACCTACGCGCTGGGGGTCCGGCTGGTACGCCTTGCCCATCAGGCGTGGCGACAAAGCTCGCTTGCCCCGGTGGCCCAGCCCTATGTCGAAGAACTGTCGCAGCGCGCCGGCGAGACCGTTCATGTCGCGCAGCTCGACAATGGTCAGGTGCTTTACGTCGACAAGCGCAACGCCCGTGTGCCGGTCGAGATGTACTCGCAGGCGGGCCGCGTCGGGCCGGTCTACTGCACCGGTGTCGGCAAGGCGATGCTGGCCTTCCTGCCTGAAGCAGAGCAGGACACGATCATCGCCCAGCAGAGCTTTCACCGCTTCACGGACACCACCTACACCACCGCGCACGCGTTGCGCGACGAGCTCGATGCCATCCGCGCCCGCGGCCATGCCTATGACCGCGAAGAGCACGAGCCGGGTATCATATGCGTCGCCGTGCCGGTCCTGTCGGCCAACGGTCGGGTGCTGGGAGGCTTGTCGCTGACCTCGACGACCGAGCGGCACACGCTGGCTTCGCTGGAGGCGCATTTGCCGCTCATCAAGACGACCGTGTCCCGCATCGCCGAGGACGCCGAAGCCTTCCGCTTTCCCGACCAGATCAAACAGAATGCCTAACCAAGAGGGACCACGCCCATGTCCGGCCTGACAATCAGCAACGTGATCAAACGCTACGGCGAGGTGCAGGTGATGCACGGGGTCGATCTGGACATTGAGGACGGGGAGTTCTGCGTCTTCGTCGGCCCCTCGGGCTGCGGCAAGTCTACTCTGCTGCGGATGATTGCGGGGCTGGAAGAGACCACCGAGGGCTCGATCCATATCGGCGCGCGCGATGTGACCCGGATGGACCCGTCCGAGCGCGGGGTGGCGATGGTGTTTCAGACCTACGCGCTCTACCCGCATATGACGGTGAAGGAGAACATGGGGTTCGGTCTCAAGATGAACGGCCACCCGCGCGCGGAGATCGACAAGAAGGTGGCAGAGGCCACCCGCATCCTGAAGCTGGAAGAGTACCTGTCCCGCAAGCCCGCCGCCCTGTCCGGCGGGCAGCGCCAGCGGGTCTCCATCGGGCGCGCCATTGTGCGCGGGCCAGAAGTGTTCCTGTTCGACGAGCCTCTGTCGAACCTCGATGCCGAGCTGCGGGTGGAGATGCGGGTCGAGATCGCACGCCTGCATAAGGAGATCGGCGCGACCATGATTTACGTGACCCACGATCAGGTCGAGGCGATGACCTTGGCCGACAAGATCGTCGTGCTGCGTGCGGGCCGGATCGAACAGGTTGGCGCGCCGCTGGAGCTTTACCGCGACCCCGACAACAAGTTTGTCGCGGGCTTCATCGGCTCGCCCGCCATGAACTTCCTCGGTGGTTCGGTGAAAGGCGGCAAGGTGCAGGTTCCGGCGCTCGACGCCGATCTGGAAATCCCGGTCACCCTGCCCGAGGATGGGCGCGCGGTGACGGTGGGACTGCGGCCCGAGCACCTGGCGGTGGACCCGAATGGCTCCACCCATATCGTCGAGCTAACCGAGGCATTGGGTGGCGTTTCTTACGCTTATCTGATGAGCACCACCGGCGAGAAGATCGTGATCGAAGAGCGCGGCGATATCCGGTCGAACGAGGGTGACACGGTGGGGATCAGCTACGATCCCGCAACGGCGATGGTGTTTGACGGCGAGACCGAGCTGCGCATCCGGTAAGCGCTACAAGCCTGCGCTGAACTCCGAGACCAGTTCGCGCGTCACCTTCCGCAGGGCGTCGTCGGGATTTGCGCCATCCTCGATCGCGGCCTCGTAAGTCGCCACCTGTCGGGCGGAGCTGGTGCCATCCTCGAGGATCGTGCGGGCACTGAGCACTTCCGCGAGACAGCCAAGCCGCTCTGCCTGCGGTGAGACCAGCTCGATCAGATCTTGCAGCGCGTCCGCGAAGGGAATGATCTCGCCCGCGCCAAAATCGACCATGCCGCCGGTCAGTCCGTAGCGCTGGGCACGCCAGCGGTTTTCCTCGATCAGGAAACGCTCATATTGGCGCCAACGCTGGTTCTTGCCGCGCAGGTCGTGGAGCATTGCCATGATGCTTTGGGTCAGCGCGGTGATCGCCATGGCGTGGTCGATGCGCGGGACCACGTCGCAGATGCGGGATTCGAGGGTTGGAAAACGGACGGAGGGGCGCATGTCCCACCAGACCTTGGTGGCGTCTTCGATGATCTCCGCGTCGATCAGCGTCTGAACCGAGCGGTTATAGTCCGAATAGCTCGAAAAGGTCGGCGGCAAGCCGGTGCGCGGCATGTTGTCGAAGACGGACAAGCGGTAGGAATGCAGGCCCATATCCTCGCCTTCCCAGAATGGGGACGAGGTGGACAGCGCCAAGAGGTGCGGCAGAAAGTAGGAAAACTGATTGGCCAGGTCGATGCGCAGATCGTCATCCTCGATGCCGATATGGACATGCATGCCGCAAATCAGCATGCGCCGGGCCACCCCGGCGAGATCTTTTTCAAGCGAGCGATACCGCGCCTTGTCGGTGAAGGACTGCTGCTGCCACTTCGCGAATGGATGGGTCGACACCGCGATGGGGGCGACGTCAAATTTGGTGCAGACCTCCTTGATCGTGCCGCGCAGGTGGGCGAGGTCGGCGCGCGCGTCGGCGACCGTCTTGCAGATGCCGGTTCCCACCTCGATCTGGCATTGCAGAAATTCGGGGCTGACCTGCTCGCCCAGCTTTTCGACACAGGCTTCCATCAACCCGTCGGGCGCCTCGGTCAGATCAAGGGTTTCGGGATCGACAAGCAGGTATTCTTCTTCAACACCAAGCGTGAAGGAGGGATCCGTCTGAGCCATGGGCAAATCTCCAGAAGGCCGCGCGCGCGGCGATGGGACGGAGGTTAGCCTATTCCACGCCGGTGTCAGCCTCGGACCTGCCTGATTTGTACGGAAGAGGGCGCAATTCGAAAGCTCCGTTGCGCAAAAGACTTTCGTTATTTTCGGTATTGCGTCAGGTTGGCGCGACTCGAAGATCGGATTACGCGATGCTCAGCCCACGGCAGCGAAAAATATTGAGGCTTATCGAGGCGCAGAAACGCGTGCGGGTCGATGACCTGTCCGACAGCTTTGCGACCACGCCACAGACCATCCGAAAGGATCTTGAGCGGCTGGCAGAGCTGCACCATGTCGTGCGCTTTCACGGTGGTGCGACATTGGTGGGTGGGGTCGAGCATATGGCGCTGTCGACCCGGGAGGCGGACGCGCTGCGCGA
Source organism: Litoreibacter ponti (assembly GCF_003054285.1). NCBI lineage: Bacteria > Pseudomonadati > Pseudomonadota > Alphaproteobacteria > Rhodobacterales > Roseobacteraceae > Litoreibacter > Litoreibacter ponti. The sequence goes on along the minus strand of NZ_QBKS01000002.1, from coordinate 870,447 downwards.
GAAACAGGCCATCGGGGCCGCCGTCGCGGGGCGCATCCCGGAAGGCTGTGCGATCTTCCTCAATGCGGGCACGACCACGGGCCAAGTGGCCCGGATGCTGTCGGGCCATTCGCAGCTTCGCGTCGTGACAGATAACGTCGATATGGCATCAAAATTAAGAGCTTATCCCGGGTTGGAGGTCATCGTTCCGGGGGGCATCGTGCGCCGGTCAGATGGCGCGATTCTGGGCGCGGAGGCGGTGGATTACATCCGGCAGTTCCGGGTCGACTACGCCGTGATCGGCGCTGCAGCGCTGTCGGAAGATGGCGCGCTTCTGGATTTCGATCTGGCCGAGGTGCAGGTCTGCCGCGCCATGATGGCAGGCGCGCGCCATGTGATCCTCGCGCTCGATAGTTCCAAATGCGCGCGGTCTGCCCCGGTGACCCTTGGCACGCTGGAGGGCGTGCACACGGTCGTCACCGATGACGGCGTGCCGGGCTGGGTCGCGCCACTTTGTGAGGCCGCCGAGGTGGACCTGGTCGTCGTTAATGCTTGACTCACGTTTTCGCTTGCGCCCAACTCGAAACTAACGCGCGTCTGGGAGGATTAATGCTCGTTATCGCCAAAGCCACCGCTCTTCTGGCCGCGCTGAACAGCGCCGTGCTTGCTGTGGGTCGGCAGATCGCGATCGTGCTGATGGGCCTCATGGTGCTGGTGATCCTGTTGCAGGTGGTCTTTCGCTATGTCTTGAACGACGCGTTGCCGTGGTCGGAAGAGGCTGCGCGCTTCATGATGTTGTGGATGGCGGGCCTCGCCGCACCGAGTGCGTATCGCTGGGGCGGCTTCGTCGCCATCGACATGGTGCCGGAGCTATTGCCGAAGAAAGTCGGCGCAATCCTGTCCTTTGTTTTGCTGCTCGTCGCGATGCTGGTGCTGGTCACCGCGGTGCAATTGGGCTGGAACCACGTCAATTCCGGCTGGCTCTTCAACTCGTCGTCGCTGAAGATACCGCGCGCCATTTGGGGCGGCGAGGGGATACAGCGCATCAAGCTTGCCTGGATGTATCTGAGCATGTTCGTGGGCGTTTGCCTGCTGGTGGCGGTCAATATCGAGCTGGTGCTGCGCGCCTTCCTGACGCTCTTTGACCGCGAGGACGACGTGCCCCCGGTCAAGCCGATGTTCGCGATGGAGGCCGACTAGATGCTGGTCTGGTTCCTGCCGCTCTTCCTGCTGTTCCTGATGATCGGCCTGCCGGTGTTCTTCGGCCTGCTGGCCGCGCCGGGGATCTTGCTGTGGATGAACGGGCAGGAACGCGACTTGGCGCTGCTCTACCGCAATGTCTACAACGGCATGGACAGCTTCCCGCTGATGGCGATCCCGTTCTTCATGCTGGCGGGCGAGATGATGAACCGGGGTGGTATCACGATGCGGTTGGTCGAGTTTTCGCAGGCCTGTGTGGGCCATCTGCGGGGCGGGCTGGCGCAGGTGAATATCCTATCGTCAATGCTGTTTGCGGGGCTGTCAGGCTCGGCAGTGGCCGACACCTCTGCGCTGGGCTCAATGCTGATCCCGGCGATGGAGAAAGAGGGCTATTCGCGTCGCTTTGCCGCCGCCGTGACCGCCGCGTCTTCGGTGATCGGGCCGATCATCCCGCCCTCCGGCATCATGATCATCTATTCCTACGTCATGGGCGAGAGCGTGGCGGCGTTGTTCCTTGCTGGTATCATCCCGGGCATCCTTGTGGGCGTCGGCCTGATGATGGTCACGTCCTATCTGGCGAAAGGCGCGGACTTCCCGGCCTCGCGCGAGCGGGCGACTTGGGGTGAGAAGGGCCAAGCCTCGCTGAAAGCGTTCTTCCCGCTGCTGACGCCCGTCATCATTCTGGGCGGCATCTTAGGCGGGGTCTTCACGCCCACCGAGGCAAGTGCCGTCGCCGTGGCCTATGCGCTGTTTGTATCGCTGTTCCTGCTGCGCTCAATGGGCGTCAAAGACGTACCAGAGGTGCTGCTGAAAGCGGCGCTGACCTCGTCGGTCGTTCTGCTGTTGGTGGGCGCCGCAATGGCGTTCAAGACGGTTGTGTCGCTGTCCCACGCACCGGAGCAATTGGCCGAGTTCATTCTGACCCTGTCGCAGAACCCGCTTGTGCTGTTGTTCCTGATCAACCTGCTGCTCTTTGTCGTCGGCATGTTCCTAGATGCAGGTCCCGCGATCATCATCCTTGGCCCGATCCTCGCCCCGATCTTTCTGGAGCTGGGCGTGCACCCGGTGCACTTCGCCATCATCATGTCCGTCAACTTGACCGTAGGTCTGGCGACGCCGCCCATGGGACTGGTGCTGTTCGTGGCGTCTTCAGTGTCGGGCGAACGGGTCGAGAGCATCTCGAAAGCGATCCTGCCGTTCCTGGCGGTGGAGGTCGCGGTTATATTCCTGATCACCTACGTGCCGGCCATCTCGCTGTTTCTGCCGCGGCTGTTCGGCTTCATCGCATAATCAAGAAATCCAAAGGGAGGATTACCTAAATGAAACTCGGAAAACTGTTCAAGACCGCGGCGCTGGCTGCTGGCATGGCGGCGATGGGCTTCACGGCCTATGCCGACGGCCACAAGATGACCATCCGCGCGACAGCCAACTCTAACGAGAACGACGAGGACTATGACGGTCTGGTCGTCTTCAAGGACTATGTCGAAAAGGCATCGAACGGCGCCATTGAGGTTGAGCTGTTCATCGGCACCCAGCTTTGCGCCAACGGCGCGGAATGCCTGCAGGGCATCGCGGATGGGTCGATCGACGTCTACATCTCCACCTCCGGTGGTGCTGCGGGCATCTTCCCCTTCGTTCAGGTTCTGGACCTGCCCTACCTGATGCGCGACGACCGCGTGGCCGAGGCCGTGCTGTCAGGTGACTTCACCCGCAAGATGCGTGAGATGGCGCTGGCCGCCTCCGGCGACCAAATTCGCCTGATGACCATCGGCAACACCGGCGGCTGGCGCAACTTCGCCAACACGCAGCGGCCCATTCAGAAGCCTTCTGATATGGAAGGCCTGAAAATCCGCACCGTGGTGGCCGACCTGCCGCAAGAGCTTGTGAAGGCCCTTGGCGCAGCGCCCACGCCGATCCCGTGGCCCGAGCTGTTCACCTCGTTCCAGACGGGCGTTGTGGAAGGCTCCAAGAACGGCATCACCGACATCATGGGCATGAAATTCCCCGATGCGGGTCTGCAATATGTGACGCTGGACGGCCACGCCTACATGGGCGCGCTGTGGTTCATGAACAACGACAAGTTCATGTCGATGGATGAGGGCATGCGCCGCGTCGTGGTAGACGGCTTTGCCGCCCTGCAACAGGCCACCTTCGCTTCGCCCAAGCGCAAGTCGATCCAGGCCTACGCGGACTTCGTGGAAGGCGGCGGCAATCTCTACGTGCCGACCCCGGAAGAAAAGGCCGCGTTCAAAGAGGCAGCCGCCCCGGTGTTTGACTGGTTCAAAGCCAATGTCGACGGCGGCCCGGAAATCTTCGACGCCCTGACCGCAGCCGTGGCTGAGGCAGAGGCAGAGATCGACGCCGATCTGGCCAAAGACCTGAACTAAGTGTTCAAAGGTGAAGCGGGGGCTTTGGTGCTCCCGCTTCGTCTTGCCTCACATGGGCCTGCGCGCGGGTCTATCTGAGCCAAGATGAAACCGTTACCGGAACGGATACATCCAAACCTTGTAATCTGCGATCAACTCATGGGCATGCTCAATTTGCGCCTTCGTCATCTTCTTGACCACCTCCTCTTGGGAGATCGCCGCGTCGGGGTCGCCGCCAATGGCGCTGAGCGCGTACCACATGTAGGCGCGGGTCAGATCGATGCCGGTGCCGATGCCGACCTCGTAGTACCAGCCGAGGCCGGACTGCGCGCCGGGGTGGCCCTTCATGGAGCTGCGCAAGTACCACTCGAAGGCGCGGACCGGATCCTTTTCGACACCAAGACCAAGGGCGTACATGACGCCGATCAGCTCTTCGGCGTCGGCATTGCCGGAGCGGGCGGCGGGCCAGAGCGCCTCATAGGCGGCCTCAAACTGGCTCGACTCCATCAGGTCGCGGGCCTTCTCGATATCAGCGTGGGCGGGCAGGGCCATCAAAAGCAAAAGGGCAATCGCGCGCATGTCTCTCTCCTGTTTGGGGCAGTGTGCCTTTGCATCGCCGGGCCTGCAATGGCGTGGGAGCGGGTTACGCCAGAGATGTACCCGGAGTTCGACACCGCCGAGGCGAAGCTGGGCCAGCTGCTGTTCTACGACCCGATCCTGTCGGGCAATCGCAACATTTCTTGCGGGACCTGCCACCACCATGACCTGTTCTCTGCCGATGGCTTGAGCCTTGGGATCGGCGAAGGCGGCGTGGGTCTGGGGCCGCAGCGCGTCGTCGGGCCGGACGGGATCAAGAAACGCGTGCCGCGCCACGCGCCCGCGCTTTGGAACATCGGGGCCAAGGAGTTCACGGTGTTCTTCCATGACGGGCGCGTCTCCGCGTCGGAAGATTACGGCAACGGGATCAACTCACCTGCCGAGGAATGGCTGCCCGAAGGGCTCGACAGTTTACTGGCCGCACAGGCGCTGTTCCCGCTGACCGCGCAGTTCGAGATGGCCGGCAATCCAAAAGAAAACGAGGTCGCGGGCGCGATCCATGACCGGATCGACTACGCATGGCCGATCCTGTCGAAGCGCGTGCGCGCGATCCCGGCATACCGGGAGATGTTTACACAGATCGGGGTCCAGGAAGCCAAGATCGCCGATATCGTGAACGCGCTGGCGTCGTTCATGGACAGCGAATGGCGCAGCTTCGACAGTCCCTATGATCTGGGAACGATGACGCCCGCACAGACCCGCGGGGCGGAGCTGTTCTACGGCGAGGCGGGCTGCTCAACCTGCCATTCCGGGCCGTTCCAGACGGATCACGATTTCCACGCCATTGGCCTGCCCGCCTTCGGGCCGGGCCGCACGCGGCGGTTTGATCCGATCCCGCGCGACGTGGGGCGGATGGCCGAAAGCAACGATCTGGACGATGCATACCGTTTTCGCACGCCGTCCCTACGCAATGTCGCGTTGACTGCGCCCTACGGGCACAATGGGGCCTTCCCGACGCTCGAGGGGATCATACGGCACCACCTCGATCCGCGCGCGAGCCTCGATCAGTGGACGCCCGCGATGGCACGGCTGCCAAAGGCACCGGCGGTCGAGAAGATCGATTTCGTGATCCAGAGTGACAGCCGCGAGATGGCGCGACAGCGCGCCAAACTCGACATTACGCCGGTCGATTTGACAGACGCGCAGGTGGCCGATCTGGTGGCCTTCATGCATGCGCTGAGCGGCGGCGACAGCCGCTATGGGCGGCTCGGGCGGCCAGAGACGGTGCCCAGCGGGCTGGCGGTGGATTGATGGCGCGGGTCTTCGTGGCGGGCAGCGCCGTTTTGGATTTTGTCTATCGGATGGAGAGTTTGCCGGTCGGCGGTGAAAAGTTTCAGGCCGACGGGCTGGATCTGGTGGGCGGTGGATGTGCCGCCAACGCCGCCGTGGCGGTGCAACGCCTGGGCGGTCACGCGCAATTGCTGGCGCGCTTCGGGCAGGACGAGGTCTGCGATCTGGTCTGCGATGACCTGCGGCGCGAGGGCGTGGACCTGACCGCGTTGGAGCTGACCCCGGGCCGGTCGGCGGTGTCATCGGTCTATGTGGACGCGGCGGGTGAGCGGCAAATCATGGCGTTCCGCGGCGAGGGGCTGTGCGAAGTGCCGAAGCCGTGCCAATTCACCGCCGACGCCGTGCTGGCTGACACGCGATGGGAAGAGGCCACGCTGGCGGCCTTCGCGCGAGGGAGAGAGCTTGGCGTGCCTTGTGTGCTCGATGGCGAGGCACCGGTAAGCGAGGCGATGATGCGCGCGGCGAGCCATATCGTGTTCTCGGAGCAGGGCTTGGACGACACGTATCGGAACCTCGAGGAGGCGCACCGCGCTTTGGGCGTTTTCGTGGCGGTAACGCGCGGCGCGAATGGAGTGGATTGGATCGACGACGCGCCCGGGCATCTGGACGCGCATCTGGTGGTGGTCAAGGACACGCTCGGCGCAGGGGACGTGTGGCACGGTGCCTTCGCGCTGATGCTGGCCGAGGGCAGGACCACCCGCGACGCCATGCGTTTCGCGCAAGCGGCGGCGAGTTTGAAATGCGAAGGGGCAGGCGGTCGCCGCGCGACGCCGACCCGGGACCAAGTGATCGAATTTCTGAAAGAGAGAGACCAATGGAACTGACGGCAGGCAAACTTTGGGGCATGCGCCGCATGGCCGATGCGGGCGGGCTATTCAAGATGACCGCGGTGGACCAGCGCCCGCCGATCAAAGGCCCAATTGCCGCCCATTACGGCACCGACGCGGCCCCGTATGAGGACGTCGCGCGGTTCAAGGCGATGCTGGTTGAGACGCTGCAAGAGGGCTCAAGCGCGATGCTGCTCGATCCGCATTACGCGATCCCTGTGGGGCTGAAACACCTGTCGCCCACGAAGGGGTTGATCGTGACGCTGGAGGATTCGCTGTTCGAAGAGACCGGCAATGGCCGCAAATCCTCCATGATCGACGACTGGGACGTGGGCAAGATCAAGCGGATGGGCGGCGATGCCGTGAAGGTGCTGGCGTGGTATCGCCCGGACGCAGACCCGACTGTCTGCCAACATCAGCGGGATTGGACCAAGCGCATCGGCGAGGCCTGCGCCAAATATGACATCCCGTTCCTGTTCGAGCTGCTGGTGCACCCGCTCGACAGCGATACTGAGCAGACCAGCGAATATATCGAGATGAACACCAAGCGCGCCGACGATGTGCTGCGCTCGGTGGAAGCGTTCTCGGGCGCGGATTTCGGCGTGGATGTGTTCAAGCTGGAAAGCCCGGTGCCAGCCAAGGATGTTGCCCAGACCGACGGTGTTCAAGCCCTGTTCGACGAGATGGGGCGTCTTGCCGGGCGGCCTTGGGTGATGCTGAGCGCGGGCGCGGGCAAGCCGGAGTTCAAGGCGATCCTCGAGCATGCCTTTGCCGCTGGTGCGTCGGGTTTCCTGGCGGGCCGCGCGATCTGGCTGGATGCGTTTCAGGCGTTTCCCGATTGGGATGCCATACGCGCGGGCCTTGAAGGCGAAAGCGCGGCCTACATGGCCGAAATCTCGGCCCTGGCGGATGCGAAAGCTACGCCCTGGGACCAGCACGCATGCTGGGGCGCGGGCGGCGCGCAGTTCAAGCCTGCGGATGCGAGCTTCCGTCACGGCTACGAGGGCCTCTAGATGAAAATCGGATTGCTGCCGCTGGGGCGACCAACCTTCGATGTGCCTTATGCCGAGGAAAAGCTGGCGGGCATGCTGGCGAAGATCGACGCGCTGGCCTCTGCGGAGGGCCACGAGGTCATCGGGCCGCGCGCTCTGCTGATGGAGCCGTCGCCGGATGCGTTATCGCAGGTCGCGCAGGCCGATCTGGTGTTGGTCCTGCAGGTGACCTTTACGGATGCCGCCTTCGTAGTGGAGGCGTCGAAGCTGGGCGTGCCGCTCGCAATTTGGGCGGTGCCGGAGCCGCGACTGGGCGGGCGACTGCGGCTTAACGCGTTTTGCGGGCTGAACCTTGCGGGCCATGCCTTGGGCCGCAATGGGGTAGGCTTCGGCTGGCTCTATGGCGATCCGGGTGATGCGGATTTGGCCGGCTTGCTTGCCGGGAAAAACGCGGTGTCGCGCCTTGACGGTGAGGAGCCGGGCGTCGCGGCGGTGGAGAATCCAGTGCCTCATTTGCGTATCGCGCGGATCGGTGCGCATCCCGTGGGGTTCGATACCTGCGCTTATGACAAGGCGGAGTTGGAGGCGCTGACTGGGGCCTCTGTGGACGAGCTGGAGCTGGACCAGATGTTCGCCGCGGCGCGGGGGTTGGACGATGCTGCGGTCGCCCCCTACCGCGACAAGGTGGCGGCCGTGCCGAACCTGAAGGACATGGATCAGGGCGAGTTGGATCGCTCATTGCGTCTTGCCAGCGCGCTTGAAATGCTGCGCAGCGAAAACGACTACGACGCCTTTGCAATCCGCTGCTGGCCGGAGACTTTCACCGAATACGGTGGCGCCGTTTGCGGCCCTGTCTCGATGATGGGCGAGGCGCGTGTGCCTTGCGCTTGCGAGGCGGATGTCTATGGCGCGGTGACGCAGGCGATCTTGCAGAGAGTCTGTGATAGCCCTGTTTTTCTTGCCGATCTGGTTGATATGGACGCTGAATCCGATACAGGTGTCGTGTGGCATTGCGGCCAAGCCCCCGTCTCGATGACCGATGATGAGCCAATGGCGACAGTACACACCAACCGCAAACAGGCGCTGCTCTACGAGTTCACGCTGAAGCCGGGACGCGTGACGTTTTTCCGGATTTCGCAGGCTTACGGCGTGCCGAAGGTCGTCATTGCCGGGGGTGAAATGCTGCGCAGCGAAATGGCGTTTACCGGGACATCCGGGGTCGTGCGCTTCGATCATGCTGCGCAGAAAGTTCTGCGCGATGTGATGGATTCCGGGCTGGAGCATCACATGGCCATTGCCTATGGCGACCACCGCGACGCGCTGCGCCGGATCGCGGCGGGGATGGGGTTGCCCGTCATCGAGTTGGGGGCGGCATGATCAGATACGGGATCATCGGTTCCGGCATGATGGGCCAGGAGCATATCCGCAACATCGCGCTTCTGGAGGGCGCCGAGGTCGCAGCAATTGCGGACCCGAACGAGCAGATGCGATCCGTGTCGGTCCAGAGCTCCGGCGCGGTCGGGTATGCGTCTATGGACGAGATGCTGGCGGCTGATGCGTGCGACGTGGTCCTTGTCGCGGCGCCAAATGACACCCACGCGGGGATCATGCAGAAGCTGCTGGCGACCGACAAGCCGATCCTGGTGGAAAAGCCGCTGGCGACGAGCAGCGCTGATTGCCGCGATCTGCTGAATATGGCGAAGGGGCGGGTCGCGCCCGTTTGGGTCGCGATGGAGTACCGCTACATGCCGCCACTACAACGGCTGATGCAGGCGGTGGATCAGGGCGCGGTGGGCACGCCGCGCATGATGTCGATCAGGGAGCATCGCTTCCCGTTCCTGCCGAAGGTGGACGACTGGAACCGCTTCAACGCGCGGACGGGCGGCACCCTGACCGAGAAATGCTGCCACTTCTGGGACCTGATGCGGCTGGTGTTGAAGTCTGATCCGGTGCGGGTCTACGCGTCGGGCGGGGTCGACGTGAACCACCGCGACGAGCGCTACATGGGGCAAATGCCTGATATCATCGACAACGCCTATGTCGTGGTCGATTTCGCGAACGGGTCTCGGGGCATGCTGGATCTGTGCATGTTCGCCGAAGGCTCGTTCTGGCAGGAAACGATCGCGGTGACCGGCGAGAAGGCCCGGGTCGAGGCCTTTGTGCCGGGGCCCGCGCGGTTCTCGCCCGATGGCCGCGAGCGCGAGGCAGAGTTCGTCATGTCGCTCAGAGCGCTCAAGGAAGAGGTGCGCGAGGTGGTGCACGTGCCAGAGCATATTCTGGCGGCGGGAGATCACCACGGCTCGACCTTCTTCCAGCATGAAAAATTCATAGAGCTCGTGCGCAGTGGCAAAGGCGCGCCGGAGGTGTCGCTGATGGATGGGTACTGGTCCGTCCTCGTCGGCGAGGCGGCGGAGGAGTCCGCACGGTCGGGACAGGCGATTGATTTGCGGGGGAGGGGACCATGAGCTTCGGCGAGATGCCTGATGGCAGCCCAGTGGCGCAGCACCGGATCGCGGGCGGCGGGCTGACGGCCTGGGTACTGTCCTACGGCGCGGTGCTGCAGGATTTGCGGCTGGACGGCCACGATGCCCCGCTGGTGCTGGGGTTCGACGACTTCGCGCCTTACCTGACCGACAGCCCGTACTTTGGCGCTATCGCCGGGCGCTGCGCGAACCGGATCGGGGAGGGGCAGTTCTCGCTTGATGGGGTGCGCTATCAAGTCGATCAGAACTTTCAGGACCGCCACCATTTGCATGGTGGCAGCAAAGGGGTTGGAAAGCGCAACTGGACGGTCGAGAGCGTTTCCGACGACCGGATCACTTTCCGGATCGATCTGGCCGATGGCGAGATGGGTTATCCCGGGAACATGGTGGTGCGTTGCACCTATGCCTGCCTCGACGGCGGTGTCTTCGACATTGAGCTGACCGCCGAGACCGACGCGCCGACGCTGTGCAACTTCGCCCATCACACCTACTGGAACCTAGATGGCGGTGAGACAACAGCGGATCACCTGATGCAGGTCGACGCGGACAGGTTCACTGTAGTGGATGACGGATTCATCCCGACCGGCGAGGCCCGAGACGTGACTGGCACGCGCTATGATTTCCGCGCAGAACGGCCCATCGCAGACGACGTGTTCATTGATCATAATCTGTGCCTGTCGGATGAGCGACAGGCCTTGCGCAAGATCGGTACGCTGCGCTCTACCCGTTCCGGGGTTGCGATGGAGATGCGCACGACCGAGGCGGGACTGCAGGTTTATGATGCGTACAAGATGCAGATCGGTCCAAAAGGGCTGGGCGGGCGCAGCTATGGGCCGCAGGGCGGTGTCGCGCTGGAGCCGCATGTCTGGCCGGACGCGATCAACCATGATGGCTTCCCCGAGGTGGTGCTCCGCCCCGGCGAGCGATATGAACAGCGCACACAATTTGCGTTCAGCAAGGGATAGAACATGAGCTACACGGCATATCTGAAAGAGGCGAATTTCATTGCCGGCGCATGGGTCGGCGCGGATAGCGGCGAGAACATCGACGTCACGAATCCGGCTACGGGCGAGGTGATCGGCACCGTGCCGGCCTGCGGCGAGGCAGAGACGCGCCGCGCGATTGATGCGGCTGCCGGGGCGTTCGACGGGCTTGCGGATATGCCACTTCTGGAGCGCGTGGGGCTTTTGTGGAAGCTGCATGATGCGCTGATGGACAACCAGAAGACGCTGGCGGAGTTGCTGACCGTCGAGATGGGCAAGCCGATGGCGGAAAGCATGGGCGAGATCGGCATCGGCGCGCAATATGTGCGCTGGTTCGCCGAAGAAGTGCGCCGCGCCAAGGGCGAGATGGTCCCTGCGCCCACCAATGGCCGCCGCTTTTTGGTGACCAAGCACCCGGTGGGCGTTGTGGGCATGATCACGCCGTGGAACTTCCCCAGCTCCATGCTAGCGCGCAAGATCGCACCGGCGCTGGCAGTGGGCTGTACCGTGGTGGCGAAGCCCGCGACGGCGACGCCCTATAGCGGTCTGGCTTGGGGCGCGTTGTGCGACGAGGTGGGCTTCCCGAAAGGATCGGTCAACGTCGTGACGGGCTCCGCACGCAAGATCGGCGGGGCGATCATGGACGACCCGCGCGTGCGCAAGGTGACCTTCACCGGCTCCACCGAGGTCGGCAAAGAGCTGATCCGGCAGTCGGCCGATACGGTCAAGAAAGTCTCGATGGAGCTGGGCGGCAACGCACCCTTCCTCGTGTTCAACGACGCCGATATCGACGCCGCCGTCGCGGGTTGCATGGTGTCCAAGTTCCGCAACTCGGGCCAGACCTGCGTGTGCGCGAACCGCATCTATGTGCAGGACGGCGTCTACGACGAGTTCGTGGCCAAGCTGAAAGAGAAAGTCGAGGCGATGAAGGTCGGCGACGGGCGGAAAGACGGCGTGGAGCAAGGCCCGCTGATCGACATGGAGGCTGTCGAGAAGGTGGAAGAATTCGTGGCGGACGCGAAAGCGAAAGGCGGCGAAGTGGTCTCTGGCGGGGGGCGGCATGGCAACGGCTTGAGCTTCTTCGAGCCCACCATCGTGACCGAGGCCACGCAGGAGATGAAATTCGCCAAGGAAGAAATCTTCGGCCCGCTTGCCCCGATCTTCCGGTTCACCGATGAAGATGACGCGATTGCCTGGGCCAATGACACCGATTTCGGGCTCGCCAGCTACGCTTATACCCGCGATATCGGGCGCATCTTCAAGCTGAACGCCAAGCTGCAATACGGTATGATCGGCATCAACTCGGGCCTGATAACCACCGTGGAAGCGCCATTTGGGGGCGTGAAGGAAAGCGGTTTGGGCAAGGAGGGCGGCAGCCAAGGGCTCGAGGACTATCTCGACGTGAAATACACGGCCGTCGACTTCTAGAGTCTGATGCTTCCGCTGGCGAACGGGGTCTGATATAGCCAAATCAGACCCCGCTTAAGGCCAGCTTCAGACATGTCCATCGCCGTCGAGACCTTCTTTCTGGACCCCGCCTTCGAGGGCACGCTACAACAGCAAATTCAGCAGATCGTCGCCGGTGGCATTCTGTCGGGGCGGTTTCGTCCGGGCGAGAAGCTGCCCTCTTCGCGCAAGCTGGCGCAGCACTTGGGTGTCAGTCGGATCACGGTGACGCTCGCCTATAATGAGCTTATGGCCGATGACTACCTGCGCTCCGCCGGGCGGTCCGGCTATTTCGTGTCCGAGAACGCGCCGGAGCCGCCGCAGCTTAAGCCGCGTTCCTCCCAGGATACGGTGGATTGGTCGCGGGCGATTGGCACGCGGTTCTCAGGCAATCTGCAGGTCGAGAAGCCGCTGGATTGGCGCAAGTACAAATATCCATTTCTGTATGGACAGGTCGACCCTGCGCTCTTTGATCGGCAAAACTGGCGGCTCTGCGCCGTGCGGGCCTTGGGTCAGCGGGACTTCGACAGCCTGACGGCGGATCAGGTGGATCGCGACGATCCGCAGCTGCTGGAGTTCATTGCGCGGAATACTCTGCCGCGTCGGGGAATCTTGGCGAGCCCGGATGAGATCCTGATTACCGTCGGTGCACAAAACGCCCTGTGGCTTGCCGCGCAGGTGCTCTTGACCCAGCGGCGCACGGCGGCCCACGAGGACCCGTGCTACCCGGGGCTTCGGTCGATCCTGCATCAGTCGCGCTGTCACCGGGTGGAGATTCCCGTCGACCCCGACGGCATGCCGCCCGCGATGATCCCGCCGGAGACGGACGTGGTGTTCACCACGCCAAGCCACCAATGCCCAACGGCAGCCACCATGCCGCTGGCGCGCCGCAAAGAGCTTCTGCGCCGTGCGTCCGAGGACGATTTCCTGATCGTCGAGGACGACTACGAATTCGAGATGTCCTTCCTGAAACCGCCATCGCCCGCGCTCAAATCGCTCGATGAGGACGGGCGGGTGATCTATGTCGGATCGTTCTCCAAGTCTCTCTTCCCCGGTCTGCGGCTTGGTTATCTTGTCGGACCCGCACCGTTCATTCGCGAAGCGCGGGCGCTGCGCTCGGCGGTATTGCGGCATCCGCCGGGGCACATGCAGCGCACAGCGGCGTATTTCCTGTCGCTCGGCCACTATGACGCGCTGGTCCGACGCCTGCGCAACGCCCTGCATGACCGACGGCGGATCATGGACCGGGCGTTGGAAGATCACGGATTGACCGTGGCGGGAAAGGGCGCGTCGGGCGGATCGAGTTACTGGATGCGCGCGCCGGACGGGGTCGACACGCTCGAGCTCGCGCGCCGGTTACAGGACAAGTCGGTGCTGATCGAGCCGGGGGCAGCCTTTTGCGAGGGCGAGCAGAGGGAGTTCAAGCACTACCGTCTGGCCTACTCGTCGATCGGCGCAGCACAGATTTCGCCTGGGGTCGCACTGATCGCTGCGGAAATCGACGCGATGCAGGCGTGAATTAACAGTTTTTGAGACTCTCGGGTTGCGACCATTCCGCTCATTCTAAGTGAATTTGACGCGTGCCAGTTTTTTTCTGGATATAACAACGGAAACGTCTGGTCATAACATACGCCCCCGCATCGGCCTAGATAACGTGCCAGAGATACCAAGGGGCGTGGACCTGCGCCCGGATTCGCACTTCACCATGATTGGGAGATCGCCACCATGAAGATGACGACCGAAGAAGCCTTCGTCAAAACCCTGCAGATGCACGGGATCCGCCACGCCTTTGGCATCATCGGCTCGGCCATGATGCCCATCTCGGACCTGTTCCCGTCCGCTGGGATCAAGTTCTGGGACTGCGCCCACGAGATGACCGCGGGCATGATGGCTGACGGCTACACCCGCGCCACGGGCGAGATGTCGATGATGATCGCGCAGAACGGACCCGGCATCACCAATTTCGTCACCTCCGTGAAAACGGCCTACTGGAACCACACCCCGCTGCTGCTGGTCACTCCGCAGGCGGCCAACAAGACCATCGGTCAGGGCGGCTTCCAGGAGATGGAGCAGATGAACCTGTTTGCCGACTGCGTGGCCTACCAGGAAGAGGTCCGCGACCCTTCGCGCATTTGCGAAGTGCTCAACCGCGTGATCATGAAGGCGTATCGCGCCTCGGCTCCGGCCCAGATCAACATCCCGCGCGACTACTGGACCCAGGTCATCGATATCGAGCTGCCCGTCGTCGTCGATTTCGAGCGTCCCTCGGGCGGCGAGGAAGCCGTGCAGAAGGCGGCTGATCTGCTGTCGTCGGCCAAGTTCCCGGTGATCCTGAACGGTGCTGGCGTGGTACTTGCAGGCGGCATCGACGCCTCGATGAAGCTCGCCGAGACGCTCGATGCGCCGGTCTGCGTGGGCTACCAGCACAATGACGCTTTCCCGGGCAACCACCCGCTGTTCGCTGGTCCGTTGGGCTACAACGGCTCGAAAGCCGGGATGGAGCTGATCTCCAAGGCCGACGTGGTGCTGGCACTCGGCACCCGTTTGAACCCGTTCTCGACCCTGCCAGGCTACGGCATCGACTACTGGCCGAAGGACGCGAAGATCATCCAGGTGGACCTGAACCCCGACCGCATCGGCCTGACCAAGAAGGTCACCGTGGGCATCGTCGGCGACGCCAAAAAAGTGGCGGAAGGCATCCTGGGCAAACTGGCCGACGGCGCCGGTGATGCCGGTCGCGACGAGCGCAAGAACATGATCGCGCAGACCAAGTCGGCCTGGGCGCAGGAGCTGACCTCGCTCGATCACGAGGAAGACGATCCGGGCACCACCTGGAACGAGCGCGCCCGCACCCGCGAGCCGAACAAGATGTCTCCCCGTCAGGCTTGGCGCGCAATCCAGTCCGCGTTGCCGAAAGACGCGATCATCTCGTCCGATATCGGCAACAATTGCGCCATCGGCAACGCCTACCCGTCCTTCGAGGAAGGCCGCAAATACCTTGCGCCGGGCCTGTTCGGCCCCTGCGGCTACGGCTTCCCTGCGATCATGGGGGCCAAGATCGGCTGCCCGGATGTCCCCGTGGTAGGCTTCGCCGGCGACGGTGCGTTCGGCATCTCGATGAACGAGATGGTGTCGGTGGGTCGCGGCGACTGGCCCGCCATGACCATGATCATCTTCCGCAACTACCAGTGGGGGGCCGAGAAGCGGAACACCACTCTCTGGTTTGATGACAACTTCGTCGGCACCGAGCTGGACACGAACGTCTCCTACGCCAAAATCGCCGAAGCGTGTGGCCTAAAGGGCGTTCAGGTCGACGGCATGGACGCCCTGACCGATGCGCTGAACACCGCCGTCAAAGAGCAGATGGAAAACAACGTGACCACCTTCATCGAGGTGATCTTGAACCAGGAGCTCGGTGAGCCCTTCCGCCGCGATGCGATGAAGAAGCCGGTCTCCGTGGCCGGGGTTGCCGCGTCGGACATGGCCGCCGAATAAGCCGTCGGTCTGCCCAAGAGATCGCCCGCCCCGAGAGATCGGGGCGGGTTTTTGGGTGAAAAGACCTCGGTTCTGGGAGAGAATTGCGTCATGTCCGATACCAATCCGTTTCTATCGACCCGAGATGCTGTTTGCCCGCCGACCCTGTTGGAGATGGCGCAGAAGGCGAAATCACCCCGCGTCGCCATTGCCCGCGCAGGCGCACCACTTCCGATGGAGGCCGCCCGCGATGCGACCGAGGCCAACATCATGGAGCCGGTCTTCACCGGCGAGCGTGCCCTGATCGAATCCGAGGCGGAGAGGCTGGGCTGGGATATCTCGCAGTTTCAATTGATCGAAGCCGAGGGCGAGCAAGACAGCGGCATGGCCGCCGCGATGGCGTGCGGTGAAGGCCGAGCGGATGTGATGATGAAGGGCCAGCTGCATTCCGACACCTTCATGCGTGCGGCCCTCGCTCGCGATGCTGGTCTGCGCACGGGCAATCGGCTGGTGCACATTTTCCACATCTCGCATCCCGATGGGGGCCGCCCGATCACGATTTCCGATGCGGCGGTCAACGTGGACCCGAACATCGAGACCCGCAAGGACGCGACCCGCGAAGTGGTCAAGCTGCTGCACATGATCGGCAATCCGCGTCCGAAAGTGGCGTTCCTGAGCGCCACGGAATCCGTGCTGCCCGCCGTGCCATCTTCGGTCGAAGCGGACGAGTTGGCGACCTGGGCGAAATCGGAGATCGAGGGTGCGGAGTTCTCCGGCCCGTTGGCCCTTGACCTGATCCTGTCGCCCGCGGCAGTGGCCACCAAGAAGCTGACTGCAGACCCTGTAGCGGGACAGGCCGACGCGATCATTGTGCCCGACATTGTGTCGGGCAACTCGCTGTTCAAAGCCTTTGTCTATCTCACGGGCGGCTGCGCGGCTGGCATCGTGATGGGCGCGAAGGTGCCCGTTTTGCTCACGTCTCGCGCGGACCCGCCGGCGGCGCGTATGGCGTCGATCTGTCTGGCCGCGATTGCGAACGCCAACGCATGAACCAGCTCGCCGCCTTCACCAATCTGACCCCGACGGAGCTGCTCGTGCTGGGCGCAGTCGTGTTCGTGGCGTCGATGGTGCGTGGCTTTTCTGGGTTCGGGCTCAGCGCGGTGGTGATGGCCGCTGCGGTTTTCATCCTGCCGCCGCTCGCGCTGATCCCGATGCTTTGGTTTCTGGAAATGGCGGGCTCACTTGCCATGTTTAAAGGCGGGATGGCCGATGCGGATATGCCGACCGCGAAGGGGCTGATCATCGGCTCCGCGGTCGGGCTGCCCTTTGGCCTGCTGCTGACCATGCAGCTGCCTGTCGAGGCCTCGAAGGTCGTTGCGCTGTCTCTGCTGATCATCTTGGCGGTCAGCCAGCTTGCCAAGCTTAAACTGCCCTTTCTCGCCACGCGGGTCGGAACCTACGGCACCGGGTTTGGTGCCGGGATCATCACCGGCCTTGCGGGGGCAGGGGGCATGTTCATCGCACTCTATACACTGGCGCGGAACCTGCCTGCGCGCACCATGCGCGGCACGCTGAGCATTTATCTTCTGGGCGCGGGCCTTCTTGGCCTGATCACCCATCTGGCCATCGGGACGATGGACCACACCGCCATCGCGCGGGGGCTGTTCTTTATCATCCCGACGCTGCTGGGGCTTTACGCAGGGCGCGCGCTGTTCGTGCCGCGGCTGGAGCCTTTCTACAAACCTTTCTGTCTGACGCTGCTGCTAGGCCTCGCCTCGCTTGGCCTGATCCGCACCGTATCGAACTAGGAGACCACCATGAACCAGCCGGTTATCAACCTGTCCCCCAAGGTCTCCGACGAGGTCCGCAAGACCACCTGCTACATGTGCGCCTGCCGCTGCGGGATCAACGTGCACATGAAAGAAGGCAAGGTCGCCTATATCGAAGGCAACCGCGACCATCCTGTGAACCAGGGCGTGCTCTGCGCCAAGGGCAGCGCTGGCATCATGCAGCACAACGCACCCTCGCGCCTGCGTGCGCCGATGAAACGGGTGGGGCCGCGGGGCTCTGGCGAATTCGAAGAGATTAGCTGGGACGAGGCCTACGACATTGCCGTCGGCATCCTTGAGCCGGTGCGCCGCGACAATCCCGAGAAGCTTGCCTTCTTCACAGGGCGCGATCAGTCGCAGAGCTTCACCTCGCTCTGGGCGCAAGGGTTCGGCACGCCAAACTATGCGGCCCATGGCGGCTTCTGCTCGGTTAATATGGCAGCCGCTGGCATCTACACGATGGGCGGCGCGTTCTGGGAATTCGGACAGCCTGACTGGGACCGCACCAAGATGCTGATGATCTTTGGCGTGGCCGAGGATCATGACAGCAACCCGATCAAGATGGGTCTGGGGAAGATGAAGGGCCGCGGGGCCAAAGTCATCGGTGTGAACCCGGTTCGGTCGGGCTACAACGCTGTGGCCGACGAGTGGGTCGGCATTACGCCCGGCACCGACGGATTGTTCATCCTCGCCATGGTCCACGAGTTGTTCAAGGCGGGCAAGCTGGACCTCGCCTACCTGTCGCAATTCACCAACGCGCCCGTTCTGGTCAATGGCGACGAGAAGTCCGAGGATTTCGGCCTTCTGCTGCGCGACAAGGACAACAAGCTGATGGTGATCGACCGCGCGACCGGCAAGCCCGCCGCTTTCGACAAACCCGGCGTGCAGCCCGATCTGGCCGGGTCCCTGCGCGACAAGGGCGTCACGCACCGCTCCGTCTTCCAGCACATGGCGGAGAAGTATCTCGATCCGGCTTACGCGCCAGAGGCCGTGGCTGAGAAGACCGGCATTTCTTCGGACCGCATCAAACGTCTCGCTGCGGAACTGGCCGATGTGGCATTCGATCAGTCAATCGAGATCGAGCAGGAATGGACCGACTTCCGCGGCACCAAGCATACCAAATTCATCGGTCGGCCCGTATCCTTCCACGCCATGCGCGGGATTTCGGCCCACGCGAACGGCTTCCAGACCTGCCGCGCTTTGCACCTGCTGCAGATCATCCTCGGCTCGGTTGAGACGCCCGGCGGCATGCGCTTCAAGCCGCCCTATCCCAAGCCGCCAGAAGCGCATCCGAAACCGCACTACGGGGTAACCCCCGGCCAAGCACTGGACGGCCCGCATCTGGGCTTCACCCATGGCCCGGATGATCTGTGCCTGAAGGAAGACGGCTCGCCCGCGCGGATTGACAAGGCCTTTACTTGGGAAAACCCCATGTCGTCGCACGGTATGATGCACATGGTCATCTCCAACGCCCACGCCGGGATTCCTTACAAGATCGACACGCTGTTCATGTACATGGCGAACATGTCGTGGAACTCGTCGATGAACACCCGCGGCGTGATCGACATGCTGACCGACAAGGATGAGGATGGGAATTATGTGATCCCGAATATCATCTACTCCGACGCCTATAGCTCGGAGATGGTCAGCTACGCCGACCTTATCCTGCCCGACACGACCTATCTGGAGCGCCACGACTGTATCAGCCTTCTGGACCGCCCGATCTGCGAAGCGGATGCGGTGGCCGACGCCATCCGCTGGCCGGTGGTTGAGCCGGACCGGGACGTCAAAGGGTTCCAATCCGCGCTGTGCGATCTGGGTGGGCGTCTCGGTCTGCCCGGCTTCGTCAACGAGGATGGCAGCCAGAAATACAAAGACTACGCCGACTACATCACAAACCACATCCGCCGCCCCGGCGTGGGCCCCCTGGCGGGGTTTCGGGGCAATGGCGACGATCAAGGGCGCGGCGAAAGCAACCCCAACCAGCTGGACCGCTATATCGAGAATGGCGGCTTCTGGATGGAGCACGTCCCGGAGGATGGCGCGTATTTCAAACCGTGGAACATGAACTATCAGGACTGGGCGGTCGCGAAATCCTTCTACGACAAGCCGATGCCTTACCTGTTCAACCTCTACGTCGAGCCGATGAGGAAGTTCCAGCTCGCAGCCGAAGGCCACGGCACCCGCCAGCCCCCCGATCACCTGCGCGAGCGCATCAAGGAAACGATGGACCCGCTGCCGATCTGGTACTCGAACGAGGCAGATAATCTGGCCGAAGAATACCCGATTACAGCGCTCACGCAGCGGCCCATGGCGATGTACCACTCCTGGGGCTCGCAGAATGCGTGGCTGCGCCAAATCCATGGGCACAACCCGCTCTACGTCTCCAAGAAGATCTGGGACGATAACGACTTTGCCGAAGGCGACTGGGCCAAAGTCACCTCGCCCCATGGCGAAATTACCGTGCCGGTCGCGCTGCAGGCAGCGCTGAACGCCAACACCGTCTGGACATGGAACGCCATCGGCAAGCGCAAAGGTGCGTGGGCTTTGGAAGAGGACGCGCCGGAGACCACAAAAGGCTTCCTGCTGAACCACCTGATCCACGAGCTGCTGCCACCCAAAGGCGACGGTCTGCGCTGGTCCAACTCTGACCCGATCACAGGTCAGGCCGCTTGGTTCGACCTGAAAGTTCGCATCGAAAAAACCACGGCCCCTGCGGACAATCAGTCCAAGCCCAACATCGCGGCCCAAAAGTCGCCGGTGGGCAAAGGTCCGAAATCTCTGACATGGAAGCTCGGCAAATGACCCAACTCCCAACGCATACCGAGAAGAAGCTAGGCCTTGTAATCGATCTTGATACCTGCGTCGGCTGCCACGCTTGTGTGGTGTCGTGCAAAGGCTGGAACACGGAAAACTACGGCGCAGCGCTGAGCGATCAGAACCCCTACGGCGCGGATCCGTCGGGGACGTTCCTGAACCGCGTGCACTCCTACGAGGTCACCCCGGACGAGGGCGCTGCGATGACGGTGCACTTTCCGAAATCTTGCCTGCATTGCGAGGACGCGCCCTGCGTCACGGTGTGTCCCACGGGCGCCAGCTACAAGCGGGTCGAGGACGGGATCGTGCTGGTCAACGAAAGCGACTGCATCGGCTGCGGGCTGTGTGCCTGGGCCTGCCCCTATGGCGCGCGGGAGCTGGACCAGGTGGAAGGCGTGATGAAGAAATGCACGCTCTGCGTGGACCGGATCTATAACGAGAACCTGCCCGAGGAAGACCGTCAGCCAGCCTGTGTGCGGACGTGTCCCGCGGGTGCGCGCCACTTTGGCGATCTTGGTGACGAGACCTCGGATGTCTCCAAACTGGTGGCCGAGCGTGGCGGCATGGACTTGATGCCCGAGCAGGGCACCAAGCCCGTGAACAAGTACCTGCCGCCGCGTCTGAAAGACGAGCAGATCGATGTGCTTGCCCCGTTCCTGGAGCCCGTCGCGGCAGAGCCGCAAGGCTTCCTGGGCTGGCTCGACAAAACACTTGAGAGGATCGGCTAATGCATCCCGCACCGTCCATCATCTTCTTCACCGTCTTCTCTGGCCTAGGCTTCGGGATGATGTTCTTCCTTGGGCTCGGCAAACCGGATGTGTCCGGCTTCACCGCCTTTGTCTTCTTTGCCATCGCCTATGCATTGGCCGTGGGCGGGCTGATCTCGTCGACCTTCCACCTTGGCAATCCGCAGCGCGCGCTCAAGGCGTTCTCGCAGTGGAAGACCAGCTGGCTGTCGCGCGAGGGCTGCTTGGCTGTCGCTACCCTGATGATCATGGGGCTTTACGCGATTGGCGTTGTCTTTCTGGACACGAGGTGGACCCTGTTGGGCTTGCTCGGTAGCGCGCTCAGCCTTGCGACCGTGTTCGGCACCTCGATGATCTACACGCAGATCAAGACCGTGCCCCGGTGGAGCAACTGGACCACGCCGGTCCTGTTCCTGCTTTACGCGCTGACGGGCGGGGCGTTCCTGACCGGGCAGACCTCCACCGCGACACCGCTTTTGCTTGTCCTCGGGGTGTTCCAATGCGTGGTCTGGATGATCGGGGACGGGCAGTTCGCCAAGGCGGGCTCGACCATCGAAACCGCCACGGGTTTGGGCCATATGGGCAAGGTTCGGATGTTCGAGGCACCGCACAGCTCGAAGAACTACCTGATGAAGGAAATGGTGCACGTGGTCGGTCGAAAGCATGCCCGAACCCTGCGCATCATCGGTGTGCTGTGCTTGTCCTTGCTGCCCTTGGTGCTATTGCTGGTCGTGCCCTTCAGCCACCTTGTCGCCCTTCTGGCTGTGCTGTTGCACATCGCGGGCGCGCTCATGATCCGCTGGCTTTTCTTTGCCGAGGCCGAGCACACCGTGGGGCTCTATTACGGGGCAAGGTAGTCTCTGGACGCATGGGCGAGGCGGCCTAGCTCCTGCCTATGCGTTGTCTGACGATTGTTTTCTTCTTCCTCGCGGCGTTTCCCGCGCTGGCCAATGACTGGGACGCACTTGAGCAGCCCGGCGCGATTGCCATGATGCGTCATGCGCTCGCGCCCGGTTTCAGCGATCCCGCGAATTTCGAACTGCGCGACTGCAGCACGCAACGCAATCTTGACGCGCGCGGACGGGCGCAGGCCCGAGCGATCGGCGATGCCATCCGCGCGCGCGGCATCAATTTTGACCGGGTGTTCAGCAGCCAATGGTGCCGCACTCTAGAAACCGCGCGTCTGCTTGATCTTGGCCCCGTGGAGGAAGCTGCCGCGCTCAATTCCTTCTTTGAGAACCGCGGTAATCGTGATGCGCAGACCCGCAAGACCCTTGATCTTTTGCGCGAGACCGAAGGGCGTCTGATGGTGGTCACCCATCAGGTCAATATCACGGCCATCACCGGGGGTGGGGTCGCGTCCGGGGAAATCATCGTGATCCGTCTGACCGACAGCGGCGCGGAGGTGATCGGGAGCATCCTGATCGACCCATAACCGAGGGCCAAACGCGTCGCAGAAATCAATCGTTGTCGCGGAGCCCCGCACCTGCGCCGCTGAGGCGGGAGGCCTCCGTCGCGGGGACGTAGGTTTTGGCGGCCAGTGCCGTGAGCCGCTCTAGCGGGATCAATGGAACGGGCTGTGCGGGACCGAAAGGTTCCATCCTGTCAGTCTCGCTCGGGGTGATCATCAACGTGTGCTTGCCCGGCTTGTCGATCTGGAAATACGCGCCGAAGACCTTTTGTGCATGGGCAAGGACAGGCCAGAGCAGCATGGGCCAGTCGAGATCGTGCAGCACAACCCGGTCCGCGCCGCAGATAAGCGCATCGACCAGAACGGGTCCCGCCATCGCGATCCGCGCCTGCTCAATCACCAGATGCTGCGCGGTGCCCTCGGTGCGCACGGCGTGGTGCGGCCCTTCAAGGGCAGCCGTCGCCATTGCCAGAAGCTGCGGGTCGCTCATCAGGAGCGGCGCAAGGGCGGCCATGTCTTGCGCATGCCCCAACGGGAGCCCGCCACCGATGCCTGCCTTCAGGAGCAGTGCCTGCATTTCTGCCATTGCGCGGCGCTCTGCCGGGTAGTCAGGGCCAGCGGAAAGGAAGTCCGAAAGCCAGTCGGGTCCGCTCATCGGGTAAAGACCGGTAGCCACCAATCATCGGCGACGACCGGATTATGCAATTCGTCATGAAGCGGCGCGCCCTGCGCCAGCGTGATCCGGGTCCAGCGGTCGGATTTGGGATCAAACTTCGCGGCACCGAAGAAGGACAGCTTGCAGCGCAGCATGTCGATTGGACGGCAATCGACGCAGATCAGATTGTCGCGGATTTCAGCGTAGGGGTGGGACGCCAGCAACTGAACGCGCCGCGCGATGCTGCGGTGCTGCGGATGCGCGCGCAAAAAGGGCCCAAGCGCCCCGGTGGCCCCCTGCAGATCGAGCGAGAGCGCTTGCATCTGGCGCGCCACATCAAGCGGGCTTTCCAGCTCGCCCCCTGGCTCTTCATGGCGCAGGCCAAGGCGGGGTTCCAGCTTCTCTTCGCTGACGTACCAGAACTGGGCGTCCTGCGCGGGATCGGAGAAGTCGAACGTCTCTGCCCAGTCGCAGTGACGGGTGACCATGTCCCGCAAGTCTGCGACATCCATGCGCGGGTCGAGTGGTTGGATGGGCCCGCAGCCCATGCAGTCCGTCAGCCCGTCGATCAGATCACCAAAGGGTTCCAGCACCAGCGAGACGACAAGCTCTTGGCATTCGAGCGAGAAGACCTGCGAGACCCGGACCAGCTGATCGAGCGGCTTTGGCTGATCCAAGAGTTCATCGAGGGTCGGGACCAGCTCCGCCCATTCCTGTTGCAACGTCTCGATACGCGCTTGCTGGATTTCATCCGGCACGCTCCACTGCGCCAAATGCAGCCCGGCACGCACCGCGAGCTTCAGAAGTCGGGCCCGTTGTTTTGAGGCCAGGCGGGGGATCGCGCGGACCCGGGCGAGGGCGGTCTCGCGCACCATCATCCAGTTGTTCAAAAGCTCGGGGTGGGACACCAGAAAGGGGGCCATGCCCAGCCCGGTCGAGTTGCCGATGCCCAGATGACGTTTCAACTCTCGATCAAGGGGCGCGCCACCGACATGCTCCGCCAGATCGTGGGTGAAGCCGCGGATGAGCCAGACCGTCAGCATCTCGGCCGCAAACGGCCCCTCCAGGCCGGGGCGGTCCGCAATGCGGTCCCGGTCGGCGATCCCGAACTTGCCGTTGCCATAGACCGCCGTCGTGCGCATCAGGTAGCCGATCTCGCCGATCATTGCGGCATCAGGCTGCCGTCCTTCCCGCAAGGCTCGTGTCACCTCGGCGTACAGGCGGACGGATTTGTTGGCGCGGCTCAGGATAAGATCACGTTCGCTGAAGCGGCCTGCTTCCTGTTTCGGGGCATTGGCTCGCAGGCGCTCGATTTCGCCCGCATCGGGCGTTCCGTCATACAGGACGAAGGCCGCGTCCCACGCTTGCGCAATGACGCGGTCGGTGCGCTCGGAAGGATCGAGCCGATTGGAGAAAGCCACCAGCGAATAGACATGCTGGCCGAGGGTAATCGAATAGACCGCATGCCCAAACCCATCGGCATCCATGTCCCAGACGGGCCTGATGACCTTGGCGCCCTCGGAGGCGAGACGGCGGGTGAGGCTGCGCAGAAAGCTCAGACGAGAGGGAAACATTGCGCCCATGCGGGACAGGCGCATAACCTCGCTGGGCGGGCGCAAAGGTTCTTGGGGCGGTTGCGCGATCGTCATTCCTGCGCTCCGAAAGAGGTGTCATAGAAGCGCAGCCAGTTGCCGCCCATAATCGCGTCGGTCTCGTCCTGCGCGAAGCCCGCATCGGCCAGGCCCTTTGCGATGTTGGGCATGTCGCGATTGTCGGTGAACCAATCGGGTTGCGGCGGGAAACCCGCCTGTGCGGCAGAGCCCTCGCCGTAGTCCATCTGCTTCGACCAGCGCCCGTTACGCATCCACGTGACCACGGAATCCGGCTGATCCTGGCACAGGTCCGAGCCGATCCCGAGGCTGGCGACCCCGTAGCGCGACGCCGCCTCCGCCACCATCTCGCAGAAGCTTTGCAGCGTGCAGTCAGTGCCGTCTTTCAGGTGATGGGGGTAGAGCGAGAAGCCGATCATGCCGCCGCTTTCGGTCAAGGCGCGGATCACGCGGTCTTCCTTGTTGCGCAGCGCGCGGTGCCACCATTTCGGGTTGGCATGGGTGATCGCGATGGGGCGGGTGGAGTTCTCTATCGCCTCCAGTGTGGACCGGTCGGCAGAGTGGCTCATATCGACGACAAGACCGACGCGGTTCATCTCTGCCACGGCTTGTTTCCCGAAGCGGGTGAGGCCGGTGTCGTTGTCTTCGTAGCAGCCCGTCGCGAGCAGCGACTGGTTGTTATAGGTGAGCTGCATGAAGCGGATGCCAAGCTGATGCCAGACCTCGATCAGGCCGATGTCATCCTCTATGGGCGAAGGGTTCTGAAAGCCGAAGAACACTGCGGTGCGGTTTGTCTCGACGGCGCGGCGCACGTCATCGCCGGTGGTGCCGCGCAGCAGAAGGTCGGGGAATTGTTCGAACCAACCGTTCCATTGCGACACGTTCAGAACGGCCTCACGGAAGCTCTCGTGGTAGGCAATCGTGACATGGATCGCGTCGACCCGACCCTCGCGTAACTGGCGGAAGGCGGTCTCTGACCAATTCACATATTGCAGGTTATCAATCACTGGCGCGCGCATGCCGACACCCTGTCAGATTCTTTGGCCAAGGCAAGAAAAAGACAAGCGCAGCGCTGGTGTTGAGCCCTGTGGGCCTACTGCGCGCCTAGTCGATCTTCGCCGTCGTGCTTCCGCCGCCGATGAGGTCGAGCTTGTAGTTCTTGTTGTCGGTGCCCGTGTGCCGGCCAATGCCGATCAGGGTCAGGGTGCCCTTGCCGCTCAGCTTGCCGAAGATGCGTTTGTCGCCGCTGCGCCAGTGCGTGCAAGTTTCTTTCGCGGTTCCCGCAAGCGTCACCGGGCCGTGGCCGGTCGCATCGCGATCCTGCACGATCCGCTGAAGCTGGGTTTGCAGGGTGTCGTCGGAGGTGGATGGTTCCTCATCAAGGTCCACAACCGTGCCATGGCGATCCACGATCTTGGCGCGCCAGGCCGGGCCCCACCCCTTCTGCTCGGCTATTGCCCGTTTGAACAAGGCAGACGTCGTGTCGACGTCGAGATAAGCGGCGGCTTCAGTCAGAAAGGTCTGCATCTCGGCGTCGCTGTTCTGCGTGCCCATCGGGCCATATTTGCGGATGTTCTGGTCGGTCCAAAGCCGAATTGCCTTCACCTGCCGCTCTGCGGTCATGGTCTTGAGGTTGTTCTTGTTGATCTTGCTCAGGTCAGCGAGTGAAACGAGGGAAAATTTCTTCATGGAAAATCACCTTTGCGTTTGAAAAATAGGTCGGAAAACCGCCGACATGTAAAAACATGAACAGCGTCCGCCGATTCCCAAGTTGACGCAAGGTCAATATAGGTCAGCGACCCGCACCTAAGCGGCGCGGGTCGGACCTGTAATTTAGCCCATTACGATCGAAATGGAGCGATCGACCGAGGCCAGAATGGCGTCGATATCGTCCTTCGTCGCGATCAGAGCGGGCGAGAAGCACAGGGTGTTGTTGTGACCCGGGACCGAGCGGTTGGTCATGCCGACGATCACTGCGTCGTCTTTCATCGACGTGCCGGTGATCTGCGCCACGATCTTCTCGGGCAGGGGCTTGCGGGTCTCGCGATCCTCGACCAGCTCCATCCCGGTAAACAGACCCTTGCCGCGTACGTCGCCGATGCAGGCGTGCTTCTCGGCGAGGCCGTGCATCTGTTCCATCATGTAATTGCCCATCTCGATCGTGTTCTCGAGCAGATTCTCGTCCTCGAGGATGCGCATGTTTTCCAGCGCTGCGGCAGGACCAGCTGTGCAGCCGCCAAAGGTCGAGATGTCGCGGAAGTAGTTCAGGTGATCCGACGTGTCGTCCTTGAACATGTCAAAGACCTTCTCGGTCGTCACGCAGCATGAGATTGCGGCGTAGCCGGATGCCACGCCCTTGGCCATCGTCACGATGTCGGGCTGCACGCCATAGTGCTGGTAGCCGAACCAGGTGCCGGTTCGGCCCATGCCGCAGACAACCTCGTCGATATGCAGCAGGATGTCGTACTTCTTGCAAATCTCCTGCACGCGGGGCCAGTAGCCCTCGGGCGGGGTGATGACGCCGCCGCCCGCGGTGACCGGCTCAAGGCACAGCGCGCCAACGGTGTCGGGGCCTTCGCGCAGGATCATCTCTTCGATCGCGTTGGCCGCGGCGATGCCGTAAGCCTCGCCCGACAGGTGGCCCAGCCCCTGATCCATAGCGCGGTATTCAAGGCAGTGGGGCACAGCCACGAACCCGGGGGTGTAGGGACCGTATTGCGCACCGCGCTCTTCCTGACCGCCGCCCGACAGGCAGGCGATGGTGGTGCCGTGGTAGTCGCGGTCGCGGTACAGAATCTTGTGCTTCTTGCCGCCATAGACCTTGTGGGCGATCTGGCGGACCATCTTGAAGCCCTTCTCATTCGCCTCGGAGCCGGAGTTGGCGTAGTAGACGCGGCTCATGCCCGGCATCTTGGAGATCAGCCGCTCGGAGAATTGCGCAGCGGGGATCGAGCCTACGGTGCCGCCGAAGAAATTCATCTTCACCAACTGGTCGCGCACGGCATTCGCGATGCTTTCGCGGCCATAGCCCACATTGACGGTCCAGACGCCGCCGGACACGGCGTCGATATGCTTGCGGCCATGCTGGTCCCAGACGTTGATGCCCTTGCCCTCGACGATGATCTTGGGGTCGGTGCGGCCCTGGCCCTCGGGGGCCATGTAGGGGGCGTGCTGGCTCAGGTGGTGCCAGACATGGGCGCGGTCGGCCTCGACAACGCCGGAGAGATCATTGCTGTTCAGATTGCCGTCCATGGGAGTTCTCCGATGCAAAAAGTAAGAAGGCAGAGCGATTCTCGTAGGGTCAACCGCGAGTATAGCCGAATTACAAGCAGCACGGATAATAGGTCGCCAATAGGGCCAGCGTCAGGTCACACGTATGTCCAGTTTTGCGCTGCGTCGCGGCATCTCGTCTCGATCAAAGGCGAAAGAATCAAGGAGATCAGGAACTTTGACTCTCAGGTCTCCCAATTTTTGCGTAATCCGCCCGATATCGGACTCCAATTAAAAGATTGACGCATCCCCCCCTACCAAACGTAGCGTGGCGCACAGGAAAGCTGCATGGGGACCTAAGAAAAGTTGAAACAGTTGCGCGCATCGCAAGAAGCGTTGGCATCTGTCGCACCCTGTGCTTTGCTCCACTCGCCCCGACGCGCCCTGTCGGACCCGGAAAACCGGGCCAAACGGCGCCAAGGCAATACCGCGCCCGAGACGGGCGCATCTGTTCAACACTGGGAGATGAACATATGAAATTGACCACCAAACTCATGAGCGCTGTTGCTGGCGTTGCCATGCTGACCGGCGCTCAGGGCGCTATGGCCGACGGCCACGGGATCACCGTGGGCTACTTCCTGGAGTGGCCGATGCCGTTCCAGTTCGCCAAGGTCGAAGGCATGTATGACGAAGCGCTTGGCGCGCCTGTCACCTGGGTGTCCTTCGACACCGGGACCGCTATGTCCGCCGCCATGGCATCGGGCGACGTGGATATCTCCGTCAGCCAGGGTGTGCCGCCCTTCGTGGTTGCGACCTCCGCCGGTCAGGACATCCAGATCGTCGACGTGGCCGTGTCCTATTCCGAGAACGACAACTGCGTTGTGTCCTCCGGGCTTGAAATCGACAAGGACAGCGCGTCCGAGCTGGCTGGCAAGAAAGTTGCCGTACCGCTGGGCACCGCAGCTCACTACGGCTTCCTGAGCCAGATGAACCACTTCGGTGTGGACGTCTCCGGCATGGAAGTTGTCGACATGGCCCCGGCTGAAGGCGCTGCTGCGCTGGCGCAGGGCTCCGTCGACATGGCTTGTGGCTGGGGTGGCGCGCTGCGTCGCATGAAAGAGTCCGGCAACATTCTGCTGACCGGCGCCGAAAAGGAAGAGCTGGGTATTCTGGTGTTCGACGTGACCTCCGCGCCCGCGTCCTTCGTGGCCGAGTCCAGCGATACGCTGGCCAAGTTCCTCAAAGTCACCGCTGACGCCAACGCCATGTGGGCCGACGAGGCAAACCGCGCGAAGATGCTGCCGGTGATCGCCAAAGATGCTGGTATGGATGAGGCTGCCACCGAGACCACTCTCGCCGGTTTCACCTTCCCCTCCGTGGAAGATCAGCTGGGCAGCAAATGGCTGGGAGGCGGCGCACAGTCCTTCATGAAGGGCGTGGCAGATGTGTTCGTGAATGCGAATTCCATCGACGCCGCGCTGGACAGCTACGAGGCCACCGTGAACACGGGCCCGCTGGAAGCTGCATCCAACATGTAAGACCTGAAGTGGGGTGGTGCGGGTAATCCGCGCCACCCTTCTCACTTTTGACGACCCATACATCGCAAAGGGGCAGCCATGTCAGGCCTGACAATCGACAAAATTTCCATGCGGTTCGATCTGCCTAATGGCGGCTCAGTGCAGGCGCTCAAGGACGTCTCCCTGCAGCTTAACCAGGGCGAGCTGATGAGCGTGCTGGGCCCCTCGGGCTGCGGCAAGACCACGCTGCTCAACATCGTCGCGGGCTTTCTCGCCCCGACCGAAGGAAAGATCCGGCTGGGCGACCATGTTGTCACCGGCCCCGACGCCGAGCGCGGCATGGTGTTCCAGCAAGGCGCGCTGTTCGAGTGGATGAGCGTGCGCCAGAACGTGGCCTTCGGCCCGCGTATGAAGGGCCAGCGCGACAGCGAGTATGGCGCGAATGTTGACCACCTCCTCGATGTTGTGGGTCTGCAGGACTTCAAGGAAAAAGCAATCTACGAGCTTTCGGGCGGGATGCAGCAGCGCGTGGCCCTTGCCCGCTGTCTGGCCAATGACCCGGATGTGATCTTGATGGACGAACCGCTGGGCGCGCTGGATGCGCTGACCCGCGAGAAGATGCAAAGCCTCGTGCTGAAGCTATGGAAAGAGACCGGCAAGACCATCATCCTGATCACCCACTCGGTGGAGGAGGCGTTGCTTCTGGGCGAGCGCCTGCTGGTCATGGCCCCGCGACCGGGACGCATCCACAAGGAGTACCGCCTGCCGTTCGCCGATCTGGGCGTCGGTCAGGACCTGCGTGAGGTCAAGAAACACCCCGACTATGCCAAAACCCGCGAGGAAATTCTGGCGATGATCTGGGACATGGAAGAAGAGATTATGGGCCGCGCGGAGGAAAACGCATGATCATCTTTCTGATCTATCTCGCCATCTTCATTGGCGCATATTTCGCAGTGCAGGCCGTGGCCAAGACCGCCGCCGGTGTGACGGACTACACGTCGCTCAAGACGGTGACATTCGGCGACGAGAGCGCTGTGCGTCCGAACCGGGCGGCATCCATCATCTCGGTTGCGTCGATCTTCCTGCTTTGGGGCGCGTTTACCGGATCGTCGATGATCCCGGGCTTCCTGCACGCGCCGGGTCCCTTCACCGGCACCGGAGAGTTCACCTACACGGTAGAAGCCAATGGCGAGCGCGACGAC
Source organism: Litoreibacter ponti (assembly GCF_003054285.1). NCBI lineage: Bacteria > Pseudomonadati > Pseudomonadota > Alphaproteobacteria > Rhodobacterales > Roseobacteraceae > Litoreibacter > Litoreibacter ponti. The sequence goes on along the minus strand of NZ_QBKS01000002.1, from coordinate 839,813 downwards.
GCGACGGTGACGATCAACGTGTTCGACACCGGCGCGGACGAAACTGCGCCCACGGTCGATCCCGGCGACGGCTTTGCCAAGAATGACGCAGCCTCCGTGCAGAAATACCGCTCGAAACTGGTTCGCGTTGATCAAAACGACGAACTGGGCCGCGACGCGGGCGCGACGATTGTTGCGGTCAACGGCGATGCCATCGCGCCCGGTGGCGAAGTGTTCACCGATTTTGCACGCATCGCGATGAGCCCCAAAGGGACGCTTAATATTGTGCCGAACACGGGCTGGCAGATGGAACCGATCTGGCTGCCGCCCCCGGAGGATGTGGTCAAGCGCATCGGCGAAGTCGCGACCGAGGGCTTCCGCAATTTCACTCTGTGGGAGCACCTGGGTTACTCGCTCTTTCGCGTGGTCGTGGGCTTCTTCTTCGGCGCGCTGGTGGGGATCCCGCTGGGCTACGCCATGGGTCTGAGCAACTGGTTCCGTGGCTGGTTTGACCCGATCGTGGAATTCATGCGTCCGGTGCCGCCGCTGGCGCTGATCCCGTTGGTGATCATCTGGGCGGGCATCGGAGAGGTGGGCAAGATCATCCTGCTGTTCCTCGCGGCGCTCTGGATCATGGCGATTGCCGCAAGGTCCGGGGTGTCCGGCGTGAACATCACCAAGGTGCACGCGGCCTACTCGCTGGGGGCCTCCAAATGGCAGATCATGCGGCATGTCATTGTGCCGAACTCCCTGCCGGAGATCTTCACCGGCGCACGGGTTGCCATGGGGGTCTGCTGGGGCACCGTTGTGGCCGCGGAACTGGTGGCCGCCGAGAAGGGCGCGGGCATGATGATCATGGTCGCCTCCAAGTTCCAGAACACCGACATCGTGCTGATGGGCATCATCCTGATCGGAGTGATCGGGTTCTCCATCGATGTGCTGATGCGCTGGGCCGAGCGGTTCCTGGTGCCGTGGAAGGGCCGCAGTTAAGCGCGCATTCTTGTCGTGAATTGGCCGCCGCCCGTCTGGTTTGAGACGGGCGGCGGTTTGCGTTTGGGGGTAGATGTGGCCTCATGTTTCTAAGCATCTTTGACATCTTCAAAGTGGGTATCGGCCCGTCTTCGTCTCACACGATGGGGCCGATGACTGCGGCTGGGCGGTTCCTTGACGATCTGCGTAACGGACGGGACAAGGAACCCGGCGCCGGGGAGCTGGGCGGTGTGTCCGCCTCTTTGCACGGATCGCTGGCTTTCACTGGAAAGGGCCACGCAACGGACCGCGCCGTTGTGTTGGGCTTCATGGGCTTCCTGCCCGCCACGCTTGACCCGGATGCGGTCGATGACCTGATCGCGACGGCGGAGGCAGAGGGGGTGGTCCACCCGGACGGCCTGCCTGCGCTGAGGTTCAACCCGAAGACAGACGTCGTGTTTGACTACGACCTGACCCTGCCGGGCCACGCCAACGGCATGATCCTGAAAGCCTGGGACACCGCCGGGAACCTGTATCTACAGGAGACCTACTATTCGGTCGGCGGCGGCTTTGTGATGACCGAGGCCGAGCTTGCAGGCGAAGAGCCGTCGCTGCACGTCCAAAAGGTCGAGGCGGGCTTTCCTTATCCGTTTGGCTCGGCGGTCGAGATGCTCGAAATGGGGCGCATGGCGGGCAAAAGCATCGCCGAGATGAAAGAGGCCAACGAGCTGGCGTCGATGTCGAGGGTCGAGCTGGACCGCGATCTGGCCCGTATCCGTGACGCCATGTTCGACTGTATCGACCGCGGGCTGCGCCTCGACGGAATTCTGCCCGGGGGGCTTAGTGTCAAGCGCCGCGCGAAGAATATCCACGAGCAATTGCGCGCGGAAGAGGGACTCAACCGCGCCCAGCCTCACACGATCAACGATTGGATGAGCGTCTACGCCATGGCGGTGAACGAGGAAAATGCGGCGGGCGGCAAGGTCGTGACGTCCCCTACCAATGGGGCCGCAGGCGTGCTGCCTGCGGTGCTGCGCTACTACCGCGACCATTGCGTCGGTGCATCCGAGGCAGGGCAGCGTGATTTCCTTCTGACTGCGGCGGCCATCGGTGGGCTGATCAAGTATAACGCTTCGATTTCAGGGGCCGAAGTTGGCTGCCAGGGCGAGGTTGGCTCGGCCTCTTCCATGGCGGCTGCCGGGCTTTGTGCGGCTTTGGGAGGCACCAACGAGCAGATCGAAAACGCCGCCGAGATTGCCTTGGAACACCACTTGGGCATGACCTGCGACCCTGTGGCCGGGCTGGTGCAGGTCCCGTGTATCGAGCGCAACGGACTGGGCGCGATCAAGGCCGTCAGCGCTGCCTCCCTGTCGCTGCGCGGAGACGGCACGCATTTCATGCCGCTCGACAATTGCATCGAGGCGATGCGCCAGACCGGCGTCGACATGTCGACCAAGTATAAAGAGACCTCGCAAGGGGGCTTGGCGGTCAACATCCCCGAATGCTGAGCTTGCTGGGTGCCTTGGCCGCGCGCGGACCGTGGGTCCTGGTTGCGGGTATCGTGGCGGGCATCGCCTTGCCAGGGCTCGCCGCTGATCTTGTTCCGTACATCCCGCATATGGTGGCGGGGCTCTTGTTCCTTGCCGCTTTGCGGATCGGGCCCGCGCGCATGTGGGCGTCGCTGACGGACGTGCCACGCTCACTTGCGCTGCTTTTGGTGTTGCAACTGGCCTTTCCTTTGATGCTGGTGGCCGTGTTCGGGGCGCTTGGGCTACTCGGCTCCGTTTTCGTGCTGGCCTTGCTGCTGATCGCGATGGCGTCGCCGATTTCGGGGAGCCCGAACATGGTCGCAATGATGGGCTTTGACCCGGCTTCAACCATGCGGCTGCTGATCCTTGGCACTTTAATCCTGCCGCTGACCTCGCTGCCAGTGCTCTACCTCGTCCCGGCCTTGGGCGATCTGCAAACGGTGATTGCGGCGGCGCTGCGACTGGTCGTGGTGATCCTCGGCTCCGGCGCGGTGGCCTTCGCCCTGCGCGCGATCCTGCCAGAGCCCGGCCTGCGAGATTTGAAAGCCATCGACGGCGCATCGGCCCTGCTATTGGCGATCGTCGTCATCGGGCTGATGGCCGCGGTGAACGACGCGCTCTGGACCCAGCCCGGCACTTTTGCGCTGTGGACGCTGTTCGTTTGCGTCGTGAATTTTGGCCTGCAGGCCGTGGGCTACATTGCGACGGGCAAACCGGGCATCACCGTGATCGCGGGCAACCGAAACATTGCACTCTTCCTCGTGGCCCTCCCGGCAGAGGTGATGGCGCCGCTGCTGATCTTCGTCGGCTGCTACCAGGTGCCGATGTACCTGACGCCTTTGATCACAGGCCGCATCCTGAAAGCGCTGGACCGCGCGGCGTGATGTGGCAATGTGGCAGGACCTTGAGGGAGACTTGGCAATGAAGAAGATCGTGTTGACCGGTGCTGCGGGCAATCTGGGTAAAATCCTGCGCGGGCCGCTGGCGGCGATGTGCGACGAACTGGTTTCAACCGATATCGAGGACAACGTGCCCGATCTGGCCGAAAACGAGCGCTTCGTGCAGGCCGATCTGGCCGACATGACGCAGATTGGGCCGGTGCTGGAAGACGCCGAGATGGTGGTGCATTTCGGGGCCATCGTGGACGAGCTGCCGTTTGAGCAGATGTGGGGGCCGAACTTCGTGGGCTCCTACAATATATGGCAAGCGGGTAAGGAACATGGCGTGCGCCGGATCGTCTACGCGTCGTCAATCCACGCGATGGGGATGTATCCCAAGACGGTTGCCATCGACACGGAGATGCCGCACCGGCCCGACACGTACTACGGCCTCGCCAAATGCTTCACCGAGGATCTGGGCCGCATGTTCTGGGAAAAGGAAGGTATCGAGAGCGTGCATCTGCGCATCTATTCCGCCACGTCGCGGCCCGGAAATGCACGGGCGCTGGGCTCATGGCTTAGCGCCGATGATCTGGTGCAACTGGTGAGCCGCGCGATTGATACCCCCGTGGTGGGCTTCACCGTCGTCTATGGCGTGTCGAACAACGATCGCTCCCCGGTCGATAACTCCGCTGCGGCCCATCTGGGCTACCGGCCCAAGGATAATGCCGAGGTCTACGCGCCAGAGATATTGGCCGAAACAGGTCCGGTTGACCTGAGCGATCCGGGCGTGACGTGCCACGGTGGACCATTTGCGTCTGCCACGCTGGGCGTCAGCCCCATGGCGCTGATGGGCATCCCCGAGGACGACTAGGCCAGCCTCAAATCCGTCCCCCATCCGCTGCACGCCTCTTGCAGGGACGCGGGCAAGGCGCTGTCAGTGTAGAAGCGGTCGATATGCTCGAGGCTCGCGATCTTGACCGGTGCTGTGCGGCTGAATTTTGAGGCGTCAGAAACCAGATAGCTCTGCCGCGCGCGGTCCAGGATCGTTTGGCTGACATCGACCTCTTGCAGGTCGAAATCCAGAATGTCGCCGTCTTCGTCCAGCGCCGAGCAGCCGATCACGGCGACGTCGAACTTGAATTGCGCGATCAGCTTCGCGGTCATCGAGCCGGTCAGCCCGCCGTCGGAGCGGCGTAATGTGCCGCCCGCCACCATCACCTCGATCCCCTCATTGGCGGACAGGATATTGGCGATGTTGAGATTGTTGGTTACCACGGTCAGCGCTTGGTGCCCGAGCAATGCACGCGCCACGGCCTCCGTCGTGGTGCCGATGTTGAGGAAAATGCACGACCCTTCCGCGATATCCGCCGTACAGCTGCGCGCGATGCGGGTCTTGGCGTCGTGGTTCAACTGGCGACGTTCCTCGTAGCCGATGACCGCCGCGCTTTCCGACAGGATCGCGCCGCCATGCACGCGCTTCAACTGGCCCGAGGTACAAAGCTCGGTCAGGTCTTTACGGATTGTTTGCACCGACGTGGTGAACTGGCGCGACAGGGCATCCACGCTCACACGCCCGTCCCGGCGGGCGATGTCCAAAATCTCGGTTTGTCTTAGATTAACGGCCAAACTGCGCCCTTTCGTATCAAAAACGAAAGTAAACCTTGACCAAACGAAAGTAAACATGTGTGAAGGGCGCATGCACACGCAAGAGGAGTCGCAGGATATGGCGCAGGACGAGATGGTCGATCTGTTCGTGATCGGGGGCGGGATCAACGGCTGCGGGATCGCGCGCGATGCCGCTGGGCGGGGCCTGTCCGTCGCCCTGGCCGAGATGAACGACCTGGCCTCCGCCACCTCCAGCGCGTCGACCAAGCTGTTCCACGGCGGGTTGCGGTATCTTGAGTATTTCGAGGTGCGCCTCGTCCGCGAGTCCCTGATCGAACGCGAGACGCTGCTGAAGGCGATGCCGCATATCAGCTGGCCCATGCGCTTCGTGCTGCCCTACCACAAGGACATGCGGTTCGAAGGCACGACGCCCACATCCAAGCTGCTGAACACAGTGATGCCCTGGATGAAAGGCCGCCGCCCGGCGTGGCTGATCCGGCTGGGCCTGTTCATGTATGACAATCTCGGTGGGCGGGAGATTTTGCCCGGCACCAAAACCGTCGACCTGACCAGTGCGCCCGAAGGCGAAGGGATCGAGGATCGCTTCAAATTCGCCTATGAATATTCCGATTGCTGGATCGAGGACTCGCGCCTCGTGGTGCTCAACGCCCGCGACGCCGAGGCGCGTGGGGCCAAGATCATGACGCGCACCAAGGTGACCAAGGCGGAACGTGTTGACGATCACTGGGTGATCACGCTGGAAGCGGATGGCAAGACGTGGGAGCAGCACGCCAAGATGCTGGTCAACGCAGGCGGGCCGTGGGTCGAGGATGTGATCCGGCAGAAGGCCCGCATCAACTCGACCGAAGGCATTCGCCTTGTGCGCGGCAGCCACATCGTGACCAAGCGCCTGTTCGATCACGACAAGTGCTATTTTTTCCAGGGCGAGGACGGACGCATCATCTTCGCCATTCCCTACGAGACGGATTTCACCCTGATCGGCACGACGGATGCCGAGCATTCCGACCCGTCTGTGAAGCCCGTCTGCACCGATGAAGAGCGCGACTACCTGATCAAGTTTGCCAACGGCTACTTCAAGTATGACATCACCAAGGATGATGTCGTCTGGACCTATTCCGGCGTACGCCCGCTTTACGATGACGGGGCCAAATCCGCGACCGCTGCGACCCGTGACTATGTGCTGAGCCTGAACGAGGATGGCGGCGCGCCGATGCTCAACGTCTTTGGCGGAAAGATCACGACCTACCGCAAGCTGGCCGAACACGCGTTGGAAAAGATCGTGCCTTTCTTCGGGAAATCGAAAGAGGGATGGACGGCCGGTGTCGCGATGCCCGGGGGCGATTTCAAGGTCGCTGATGTCGACAAGCTGATTGCGGAGCTGAAACGGGATTTCGGCTTCCTGGATGATTTCTGGGCCAAACGGCTGATCCGCGCCTATGGCACCGAGGCGCGGTTGATCCTGGGCACCGCCCGCAAGCCTGAAGAGCTGGGGGAAAGCTTCGGCGCGACCCTCACCGCGCGTGAGATCACGTGGCTGATGGAAAACGAATATGCGCGCCGCGCCGAAGATGTCGTTTGGCGTCGCTCGAAGCTGGGCTTACGGATGAGCGAGGCCGAGATACAAAAGCTCGATGACTGGATGACCGCGCAGACGGCCGCCGCCGCATAGAACCACGCCGCTTTAGGGAGGAGCGACCATGACCCATATTCTTGCCATCGATCAGGGCACCACCTCGAGCCGCGCGATCCTGTTCGACGGGGACATGAAAATCAAAGCCTCCGCGCAAGAGGAGTTCCCGCAGCATTTTCCGCAATCGGGCTGGGTCGAACATGACCCGGCGGATCTGTGGTCCACCACCGCAGGGACCTGTCGCGCAGCGATCGAGAGGGCGGGGCTCAGCGCTGACGACATCGCGGCCATCGGCATCACCAACCAGCGCGAGACGACTGTCGTCTGGGACAAATCGACCGGCCAGCCGGTCTACAATGCCATTGTTTGGCAGGATCGCCGGACCTCTGACTTCTGCCGCGAGATGCGTGAGGCGGGTCATGAACCGATGTTCACCGACCGCACCGGCCTGCTGCTGGACCCGTATTTCTCGGGCACCAAGCTGCGCTGGATCTTGGAAAACGTCGATGGCGTGCGTGCCCGCGCGGAAGCGGGCGAGCTGCTGTTTGGCACGGTCGACACGTATCTCATCTGGAAGCTGACCGGTGGTGCGGCCCATGTGACTGACGCAACGAACGCAGCGCGTACGTTGCTTTATGATATCCGCAAGGGCCGCTGGAGCACGACCATTTGCGAGATGTTCGGCATCCCCATGTCGATGCTGCCCGAGGTCAAGAATTGCGCCGATGATTTCGGCATGGCGCGCGCCGATCTGTTCGGGCGCGAGATACCGATCCTTGGCGTGGCGGGCGACCAACAGGCGGCGACCGTTGGTCAGGCCTGTTTCCAGCCGGGCATGTTGAAATCGACCTACGGCACGGGATGCTTCGCACTTTTGAACACGGGCGAGACGCCGGTGACGTCGGAAAACCGCTTGCTGACGACGATTGCTTACCAATTCGACGGCAAGCCGACCTACGCCTTGGAAGGCTCGATTTTCATCGCAGGCGCAGTTGTGCAATGGCTACGCGACGGGTTGAAGATCATCCGCGAGGCATCCGAGACGCAGCCTTTGGCGGACAAGGCTGACCCCGGCCAGGACGTAATCATGGTACCGGCCTTCACCGGCCTCGGTGCGCCCTATTGGGACGCAGATTGCCGGGGCGCAGTGTTCGGGCTGACCCGAAACTCGGGTCCTGCAGAACTTGCGAAAGCAGCGCTGGAAAGCGTCGGATATCAGACTCGTGATCTTCTGGAGGCGATGCAGGCCGACTGGTCCGGTAATGGCGAGAACGTCCTGCGCGTCGACGGCGGGATGACCGCCAGCGATTGGGCGATGCAGTTCCTCAGCGACATCATCGGCGCGCAGGTGGACCGCCCCGAAGTGCTGGAGACGACGGCGCTTGGTGCCGCGTGGCTCGCAGGCTCGCGCGCCGGGATTTACCCCGACATGGACGGCTTTGCGAAATCCTGGGCGCTGGAGCGCCGCTTTGAGCCGTCGATGGACGAAGACACACGAGCCCGGAAATACGGCGCGTGGAAAAAGGCGGTCGCCGCGACGCTGACGGTCAGCTAGTCCCGGGTCACCCGCATCAGGTGCTGATCGACGAGCGAAGTTTCGTCAGCGGTGAGTTTCTGCGCGCGGGGATATTTCGGGTTGGCGCGATCGTTCATGATCGGCGCGTGCCAGCCATGGGTTGTGTCGAAGAAGCGCTGAACCCCATCTTCGCCATAGGTGCGCAGGAACCCCTGCACCACCACGTCAATATAGCTGAGCAGAAGCGGTTTTGCGGCGACCCTATTGCTGTGGGCCGCGACCCTGTACATCTCGACGGGTAAGGGGCCTGCCGGATGCTCAATCTCTTCACCAGCCAGGGGCGCGCGGACATAGCCGGTTTCTCGCTCGTCCAGCGCGTTCCAGTTGGCGCCAGGGACTTTGGCGATCAGACCTTCAATTTGAGTGCTGTCGCATGGCTCTACCGACAGGAAAGCCAAATCGCGCAAATGGGTGTGTTTCCAGACCCGACGCCAGCCCTTCACCTTGGCCGGGTGGGCGTTGTCGTAGATGTGGGTCGCGGTGTTGACCAGCGAGCCGTAGCCAAAGAAATAAGGGTCGTTCATGGGCGCATAGGACGGCGTTTTTCTGCTGAGCGCAAGTTTGCTTTATACACAGATTGGCGTAGTCTGGCCTCCTTTCAACCCAAGGGAGACCACCATGTCAGTCGCACGCGTCACAGAGATCATTTCCTCGTCTAAAAAGAGCTTCGAGGACGCAATCGAGAACGGGGTCGATCGGGCCTCGAAGACATTGAAGAACGTCGAGGGCGCCTGGGTTCAGGACATGAAATGCACCGTCAAGGACGGCAAGATCAACGAATACCGCGTGATCTTGAAGGTGACCTTCGTTCTCGAAGACTAGGCCGGACCGCTCATCCCGAGGCGATGCTTGAGCAAGCGCCAGGCAAGCTTCGGGAGACGCTGCATCAGGGCCCATCTCAGATCGTGATAATCAGCCTCGCCCGCGAGCAATTCGAGGTATTTCATCTGTAGCGATGAGCCGCGCTCGAAGGCCTTTTTGAAGTAGCCTTCGGTCGCTTTCGGAAACATGATCATCCGCCAAAGCCGCGCCTGATCCAGCGAGCGGTGGATAGGTTTGACCGCCGACAGATACCGGCGCAGCGCCGTCTCTGGCGCGCCGTCCGCCAAGGCATCCACGACGGCCCGCGCGGCGTAATCACCGCTTTCCATCGCAAGCGCGATTCCTTCGCCTGTGATGGGATCGACAAGCCCCGCCGCATCGCCTGCCAGCAGGATGTGGTCTCTTCCGGGCTTTCGCTTGTAGTCGCCGAAGGGCAGGTACTGGCCCTTGTATTTCAGGCTCTCGTCGCTCTCGGTCTGGCTGACATAGGCGGCCATATTGGCCTTCATATCCGCATTCTCGGAGTTGATCCCGCCCACGCCGACCGTCACCGTCTTGCGTTTTGGAAATGCCCAGCCATAACCCCATCGCGCGGCGTCGAAATCGACTTCAACGGCGTTATCGCGGGACTCGGTCAATGGCGTCTCGATCTCTAGGCCGAAGCCGATAGTCTCTGGATCGAAGGGGCGGCCAAACAGCGTGCGGGCGACGAAGGAATTCACTCCGTCTGCGCCGATCAGGGTTTTGAACGTCAGTTCAGTTCCATCCCGCAGCGTCAGGCTGTTCTCGCCCATGTCGGTGATGGGCTCCCCGAGATAGAGCACCGCGCCCGCTGCAAGCGCATCCGCGTGCAGCACCGCGTCGAAATCGCGGCGCATGGTCAGATGAACCGGTGGCGCGTTGGGGATATCAGCGAGGACCCGACCCTTGGCGAGAAAGCGCATGTGGTCGGACGTCAGAAAGAGATCGTGGGTCACGTCACGCCCAAAGATTGCGCGCATCGCCTTCTCGGAGCGGCCGGTGAAAAGCCCGCCGCATAGCTTGTCCCGCGGAAAGGTGGCCTTGTCGACGAGGGCCACACGCAGACCCGCTTTGCGCGCGGTCACTGCGGCGGCGGAGCCTGCCGGGCCAGAGCCTACGACTATGAGATCGAAGTCAGACATGGCGCTGCTTTTAGGCCAAGAGCGAGACAGTGCCAATGCGCCAAGGGACGCGGGCAAGTAATTGCCGGTTCAGCCGGGAAAGACTGTCGCAGGGCCTTGGCTTTTGCCCCGCGCGCTCCATCTCTGAGTCAAAGATTAATTGGAGTATCGCATGTCGAGCCTGGAAGACCGCAAAGCGGAAATGGAAGTATCCAAGATGTCCGAAAAAACCAAAACCGCCCTCGCGTCCATCGACGCGACAGAACGCAAACGCGCAGCCGCCGGCTATGCGGTGATCGGCGGCGCCATGGCGTATGGCGAAGGGTCGCTGGGCGACGGGGTGTTCGGCAAAATCTCCTTCGCGGCCAAATGGTTCTGCATCTGGTTTGCGATGATCGCACCGGTATTGCTGTTCTGGCGCGTCGCCCTCTAGGCGCACATCCTGGTCACAACATCGCGGCGATCTGATCTTTCAGAGACATGCGCTGGCGGCGTAGCTGCGTCTCGTGGCTCTCGTCGCACGGCTCCACATTTGTTTCCGCGCGATGAACGGCGCGGTTGACCTCGTGATAGTCGTCAAACAGCCGCTTGAAATGCGCGTCGCTTTCTTTAAGCGCATGCATTTTCTCGATCTTGTCGGGGAATTCTTCGGCGAGTTCGTGGGGCGTATGAGACATTGGGACCTCTGACGTTGTGATGCGATTGGAATACGCGAAGGGTCCCAAGCATACATTGATTTGGGTCAAGGTCAGCGATGTCGGTTCAAAGACGCAAAAAGGCCGCCCCATCATGCGGATGGAGCGGCATTTTTCGAATTCAGATTTAAGCGTTTAGCTTACTGATTTGCCGCGGACGGCGCGGGCGATCATCGAGACGACGAACAGCACCAGGAAGACGACGAACAGGATTTGTGCGATCCCTGCGGAGGCGCCGGCGATGCCGCCGAAGCCGAAAAGCGCCGCGATAAGTGCGATGACCAGGAACGTAAGTGCCCAACCGAGCATGATATTTCTCCTTCTCATTGTGTGTGGCCCTGTCTGGGCCGCCATTGTTCACACAACGGATTGGGGCGCGAATGGGTTCCAAATTTGCTGTCGGATCGCTGTCGGCTTTGCGTCGGACATCCGTCGGACCCTGCGTACGCTGCCTTGTCGCGATGTTAACCAATGTCGTGGCACACCCCGCCGCGCAGTTACGCCAGAGGGGTGCCATGACCACCAGAAAACCGCCCATGACCAAACGCCAGCGGCTCGCACGACAGAAGATGAGCTACTACATGTGGCTGGCCAAATGGGAGGACGAGATCAGCCTCAACATGCGCGACGTTGTCCCACAGGCCTGGCACCGGCTGGAACATGATCTGGATGTGCAGGAGCCGAAGAAGAAGATCACGTTGCGGCTCGACAAGTTAGTGGCCAATTTCTACCGCGCGATGGGCCATGGCTATCAGGCGCGGATCAACCGGATCCTGGCGACATATGCGCATATGAAGATCGCGGACGCGCTGAAGCAGGATCATTCCGCACTGGAGTTTCTGGAGCAGATGCACGGGCTCAACAAGGCGCGGCCGGGGGATATTCCGCCGGGGGCGAGGGAGGAGGAGTGACGCAGAGGTAGGATGGGCGATTCACCCCTGCTTAACCCGCTTCGAAGCATGTCTGACGATATGACCAGTTACAGACGGATAAAACGTCCCGGGCGCACCTATTTTTTCACCGTTGCCTTGGCCGCCCGCGGCTCGAACAATCTGGTGGCCCATGTCGACGCATTGCGCCGAGCCTACGCAGTGACGCGGGCTGAGCGACCGTTTCGGTGTGACGCCTTTGTCGTTTTGCCCGACCATCTTCATGCGATGTGGACCATGCCTCAAGACGACTGGGATTACTCGACCCGGTGGCGGCTCCTGAAGACGCGGTTCACGCGCAGTGTCTTGGCGACTATGGGTGCAGAGCACCCACCTTACCTATCGGCGTCCAAGCGTCGAAAAGTCGAGCGCGGCATCTGGCAAAGGCGCTTCTGGGAGCATTGCATCCGTGACGAAAGGGATTTCGAAACGCACCTCGAATACTGCTGGCAAAATCCGGTGCGACACGGGCTTGTCGCCCGTGCAGCCGAATGGCCCTATTCTTCAATACATCGCGATATCCGAAGGGGTCGCGCAGATCCCGAGCTCACTCATTTGCAGGTGGAAGGTGAGTTTGGCGAGCCGAAGTAGGATGGGTGAGATCACCCATCCTACCGCGTGAATTTCTTGTACTTCACCCGGGTCGGCTCGACCGCATCCGGTCCGAGTCGCCGAATTTTGTCTTCTTCATAGGCCTCGAAGTTGCCCTCGAACCACTCGACATGGGCCTCGCCCTCGAAGGCGAGGATGTGGGTGCAGAGGCGGTCAAGGAAAAAGCGGTCGTGGCTGATGACCACGGCGCAGCCCGCGAAATTCTCGATAGCGTCTTCCAGCGCGCGCAGGGTTTCGACGTCGAGGTCGTTGGTCGGCTCGTCGAGCAGCAGCACGTTGCCGCCGGATTTCAACAGCTTGGCCATATGCACACGGTTGCGCTCGCCGCCTGAGAGCGAGCCGACCTTTTTTTGCTGATCGCCGCCCTTGAAGTTGAAGGACGAACAGTAGGCGCGGCTGTTCATCTGGGCGTCGCCGAGCTGGATGATCTCGCCCCCGTCGGAGATTTCCTCCCAGACATTGGCGTCGGGGTTCAGGCTGTCACGGGACTGGTCGACATAGCTGAGCTGCACCGTGTCGCCGTAGCTGACGGTGCCAGCATCGGGCTGTTCCTGGCCCGTGAGCATGCGGAAAAGTGTTGATTTACCCGCGCCGTTGGGGCCGATCACGCCAACAATACCGCCGGGGGGCAGGGAGAAGCTGAGGTCCTCGACGAGCAGCTTGTCGCCATAGGCCTTGGTCAGCCCTTCGACCTCGATCACCTTCGAGCCGAGGCGCGGGCCGTTGGGGATGATGATCTGCGCGCGACCGACTTTTTCCTTCTCGGACTGGTTGGCGAGCTCGTTATAGGCGTTGATCCGGGCCTTGCCCTTGGCCTGACGGGCCTTCGCGCCGGAGCGCATCCACTCCAGCTCTCGCTCGAGTGTCTTCTGCTTGGACTTGTCTTCCTTGGCCTCCCGCTCCAGCCGCTTGGCCTTCTGCTCCAGCCAGCTGGAATAATTGCCCTCATACGGAATGCCGCGGCCGCGATCGAGCTCGAGGATCCAGCCTGTGATGTCGTCAAGGAAGTAGCGGTCGTGCGTGACGATCAGGATCGTGCCTTTGTACTCGATCAGATGGCGCTGCAGCCACGCGATGGTTTCCGCGTCGAGGTGGTTGGTCGGCTCGTCGAGCAGCAGCATGTCGGGGGCCTCGAGCAGCAGCTTGCAGAGCGCCACGCGGCGGCGCTCGCCGCCCGACAGGTTTTCGGGCATGGCGTCATCGGGGGGGCAGCGCAGCGCCTCCATCGCGACGTCGATCTGCGCGTCGAGGTCCCACAGGTTCTGGCTATCGATCTCGTCCTGCAGCTTGGCCATCTCGTCGGCCGTCTCGTCGGAGTAGTTCATCGCCAGCTCGTTGTAGCGGTCGAGGATGTCCTTCTTCTCCTTCACGCCGAGCATGACGTTCTCGCGCACGGTGAGGTTTTCCTCGAGCGTGGGCTCCTGGGGCAGGTAGCCGACCTTTGCGCCCTCCGCCGCCCAGGCCTCGCCGGTGAAGTCCTTGTCCTGACCGGCCATGATGCGCATGAGCGAGGACTTACCGGTGCCGTTCACACCCACAACGCCGATCTTCACCCCGGGCAGGAAGTTCAGGCGGATGTTCTCGAACACCTTCTTGCCGCCGGGATACTGCTTGGAGACGCCGTCCATGAAGTAGACGAATTGATTGGCTGCCATGATTTCTGTGCCCCATGTTTGGATCAGCTAGGGATTAGCGAAGCCGCGCGGGAAGGGCAATCGTGGCGGGCCAGAAAGTGCGCATCGCGCTCGGCGGCGCGACGGGTTTCAGCCACGGTAAGGCAGGGCCGGGCCGGAGGCGTGGGGCGCAGTTTGAGCCGATCTAGGGCGAGTTTGAGAGACATGCTGCAGGAAGCGAGATGGGTGCCACCCAGCAGCAGGCTTTCGACCGCCAGACCGTTTGCGAAGATGATGCAATGGCGTTCAAGCAGCAGGTGGTAGTAGCTGACGATCCGGTCCGCGCGCTCACGGCGCACACCGCGCATGCGCAACAGGCCCTTGGCGGGCGCGAGATGCCCGGAGCGGGTGAGCAGGCGATGCTGGGGTGAGAGCAGTAGGGCGGGCATGGCACCGCCGATGCGGACAGGGGCGAGGTGCCGCCGCCCGGGGGCGTTTATGTCGACGCGATGATGACCGATCCAAAGCACGGGCATCGCGCCCGCATCCAAGGTCGCAATCATGTCGCCGGGGCGCAGGGTCTCGACCGGGACCGGGCCGCCGGGCGTGACGATCAGCGTCCCCCGCACCACGCAAGGCACAGAGGTGGCGGAATATTCGTAACTCTCCGACGTGGAATTGTAGCGGTAGGAGCTGCCTGCATTCTGGTCTTCCTGCACCGCGGCGCCGTCGACTTCGCCGACGAGGGTTGTTCCGGGAAAGCCGGGCTCGTTGGTCCAGTCGCTGGGGATCGGAGACATGTTGAAAACGATGAAATCGCCGGTTGACGGGTCGACCAGCGCAACGGATTCGGACGCGTCATCGGGGGAGCCTTCCGACAGGAAGTTGGTGCTCTCGTCGCCGGCCCCGGACTCGACGCCGCCTTCAGAGGCTTCCTGCGCCCAGCTGGGCACCGGCCCGGTGATCTCGTTGATGATGTAGAGCGTCTCGCCGGGCGCGAGAACTGTTCCCGGGGGAAAGGTGTGATACAGCCCATCCTGCGGCAGGTCCGGTGCGCCCACCCCTGATGCGTCCGACCAGATCTGCCAGCCGGAAATATCCATCGGACCGCCCGAATCGTTCGAGATGGAGACGAATTCGTCTTCCTGCGTGGCGGTGCCATCGCCATCGGTGTCGAATTCCGGGCCACCGGAATTGTCGCCGTAGATTTGATCGAAGCGGACGCCGCCGAGATTGGCCACTGGCATTGCTCTTGCCCCAAATGAGAAAGGACAAGACTTATCGGGGAAAAGTTGAAGAACCCTTAGTCTAAGTGCGCCCCGGCCGATCCCGCCGCCCATCAACGGTTTGACGCCGCGCCCGTAGGCGCGCAAATTGCGCGACATGTCCAAAGTTCAACGCCCAGCGAAAGCTCCCGTCTTGCCCTATACCCCCGCCGCCGACCGTTACGAGACCATGTCCTACCGCCGGTGCGGCGCGTCGGGTCTGAAATTACCCGCGATCAGCCTTGGGCTGTGGCACAACTTCGGCGGTGACAGCCCGCATGAAAACAAGCGCGCCATGTGCCAGACGGCGTTCGATCACGGGATCACCCATTTCGATCTCGCCAACAATTACGGCCCACCGCCGGGCAGCGCGGAGGAGGCCTTTGGGCAGATCCTGCGATACGATTTCCACGGATACCGCGATGAGCTGATCATCTCCTCCAAGGCGGGCTACCTGATGTGGCCGGGGCCTTATGGCGAGATGGGCAGTCGCAAATACCTGGTGGCGTCCTGTGACCAGTCGCTGAAGAGGATGGGGCTTGACTACGTCGATATTTTCTATTCGCACCGGTTCGACCCCGAGACGCCGCTCGAAGAGACGATGGGCGCGCTGGACTATATCGTGCGGTCGGGCCGCGCGCTCTATGTGGGGATTTCGTCCTACAACTCCGAGAAGACCCGGCAGGCGGCGGCGATCCTGAAGGAGCTGGGAACGCCCTGCCTGATCCACCAGCCGTCGTATAATCTGCTCAACCGCTGGACGGAGCATGATGGGCTGTGGGGGACGCTGGATGACCTGGGCATCGGCTCCATCGCGTTCACACCGCTGGCGCAGGGGATTTTGACCAAAAAGTACCTCGGTGGCATCCCGGAGGGCAGCCGCGCCACGCAAGGCAAGTCACTACTGGAAGGCATGATCAACGAGCGCTCGCTGGCAAGCGTGCGGGCGCTCAACGACATGGCCGAGACGCGCGGGCAGACGCTGGCGCAGATGGCGATTGCATGGGTGCTGCGCGAAGGTCGCGCGACGACCGCGCTGATCGGGGCGTCGAAGCCCGAACAGATCGTGGATTGCGCGGGCGCTGTGGCCAATCTGGAGTTCAGCGCCGACGAGTTGGCGGAGATCGACCGGATTTCGTCGGAGGAGGATATCAACCTCTGGGCCAAATCGTCGGAAACGGACTGACATGGCACAGGGCTGGCCCTTGGCCGTGCCGGGACAGGTGATCGGGCTGCTGGGCGGCTCGTTCGACCCGGCCCATGAGGGACACGCGCATATCACGCGCGAGGCGCTGAAACGGTTCGGGCTGGACCGCGTCTGGTGGCTGGTATCGCCCGGAAACCCTCTGAAGGCCCGCGGCCCTGCGCCAATGGCCCAAAGGCTCGCGCGCGCGCGGACGGTCATGGACCACCCGAGGGTGGAGGTGACCGATCTGGAGGCGCATCTGGGCACCCGGTACACGGCCGAGACCTTAAGCGCGCTGGTTGCGCGCTATCCCGGCGTGCGGTTTGTTTGGCTGATGGGGGCCGACAACCTGGCCTCTTTTCATCGCTGGCAAGACTGGCAGACCATCATGGAAAGCGTGCCGGTCGGCGTGCTGGCGCGGCCGGGGGACAGGATTTCGGCGCGACGCTCCGTCGCGGCGCAACGCTTTGAGGCCGCGCGCCTGCCCGGGCTGGCGTCGCAGCTGCTGGCGCGCGGGCAGGCCCCGCGCTGGTGCTACGTCAACCTGCCGCTGAACGAGACATCCTCAAGCGCGATCAGGGCGAAGGGCGACTGGTCCTGAGAAACAGTGTGGCGAAGCCGGAGGCGAAGATCACCGCAAGGCCGAGCGCCGACACCGCATCTGGCCATGCGCCGAAGAACACGACGCCATAGGCGGTCGCGCCGATAAGCTGGACGTAGACAAAGGGTGCCATCACCGAGGCCGCGGCGCGGGAATAGGCAAACACCAACAACAAGTTCCCCAGCATCGAGGCCGCCGCAGACCACATAACCAAACCACCTGTCGCAACGTCGAGAGGCGGCACGTAGATCAGGCCCAGCGGTGTGAGCAGCAGCGCGCCGATCAAAAGCTGGCTCAGAAGCAAATGCACGGGACGGCCCAAGGGCGAGACCCACCGCGAGGCGGTCAGGAACATGCCGTAGCAACAGCCCGAAAACAGCGCCCATGCCAGGCCGGGCGTCATGCCAAAGCCCGGTTTGACCACCAGGAAGACACCCGCCAGACCGATCAGTAGCAAGATGATGCGCAGGGTTGAGCCCTGTTCCTTCAAAAGCCAAATCGACAGCAGGTAGCTGACCATGGGGCCCAGGAAGAACGCGCCGAACACGTTGGCGATGGGCTCGGTTTGCAAGGCCGTCAGGATGGTGACGATCGTGACGACCTGCACGAAGGAGCGCAGCCAAATGCGCGGGTCACGCAACAGGCGCAGGGCGGTCGGCGAGAGGGCGAAGGGCGCCAGCAGCAGCAGCCCGAACAGGTAGCGGGTCCATGCCACGAAGAACGGCGCGATACCGGCGGACGTCATCAGTTTTCCGGCCGTGTCCCCGAACGGGATAAGCAACATGCCCAGCGACATGATTGCAGAGGCGATGAGCAACTGGCGGTCCATAACACTTGCGTAACAGCGCCGATGGGCGCTTGCCACCGCGAAGTGCTTGGGGGAATACTCAGGCCCATGAGCAGATCGAACGTGACGAAATTTGGCCGCCGCGCGGTTCTGGGTTTCCTGCTGTACGGCACCGCGAGCGCGGCCTGGGCGAATGCGCCGGCGGCCTCGCTGCGGCCTGTGCGCAAGCCGGGTAACGCGCCCAAACTGGCCGCGCGCGGCATCGATGCGCTGATCTCTGAAGCCAAGCTGGGGGGCAAGGTGGCGTTTGCGGTCGCGGATGCGCGCACGGGCAAAATCCTCGAGGCGAAGAACCCGCTCTCCTCGCTGCCGCCGGCCAGCACGGCGAAGGCGATCACGACGATGTTCGCGCTGGAAAAGCTTGGGTCAGGCAAGCGGTTCAAGACCCAGCTGATCGCGACCGGGCCGGTGCAAAATGGCATCCTCGCAGGCGATCTGGTGCTGAAGGGTGGGGGCGATCCGACGCTGTCGACCGACGATCTGTTCAACATGGCCGCGCGGCTGAAGCAGGCGGGCGTGCGCGAGGTGCGTGGCAAGCTGCGGGTCTGGGGCGGGGTCGGCGTGATCGATAGCATCGACAAAAGCCAGCCGGACCACGTGGGCTACAACCCGGCGGTGGCGGGTCTGAACC
The DNA here is from genome assembly GCF_003054285.1 of Litoreibacter ponti. NCBI lineage: Bacteria > Pseudomonadati > Pseudomonadota > Alphaproteobacteria > Rhodobacterales > Roseobacteraceae > Litoreibacter > Litoreibacter ponti. The sequence continues at coordinate 821,280 of NZ_QBKS01000002.1, read as the reverse complement.
TGAATTTCAACCGGGTGTATCTGGAGTGGAAGCGGACCTCGAACGGCTATTCCGTCACCATGGACGGACGGTCCGACAAAATCCGGCCGGGCGTGGGCTTCGCGCGCACCACGGTGGCGGACCGGAAGACCCCGGTCTTCACCTATTCCGGCCAGGGCGGGCGCGACAATTGGAGCGTCGCGCGCGCCGCGCTGGGCCGCGGTGGAGGCCGCTGGTTGCCGGTCCGCAGGCCCGAGATCTACGCGGGCGACGTGTTACAAACCGTGGCGCGCTCCCACGGGATCAAGCTGCCTTTCCCGCAGAAAATGACCAGCACCCCGCGCGGGACCGTTTTGGTGGAGCACAGCAGCGCTGATCTGCGCAAGGTGACCCGCGATATGCTGCGCTTCTCGACCAATCTGACGGCGGAGGTCGTCGGCATGCAGGCGAGCGGCAAGGGGAACCTGCGGGCGTCGGCGCGGGAGATGTCGAGCTGGCTCGGCGCGCGTCACGGCACCAAGAAGGCCAAGTTCGTGGATCATTCAGGGCTGGGAGACGCGTCTCAGATCAGCCCGACGGAGATGTGCAGGGCGTTGGTTGGGGCGGGGCCCAATGGGCAACTGCGTGCTATCCTCAAGCCCGTGGCGATCCGTGATAATGATAACAAAGTCGTGCAAAACAGCCCCATTAAGGTCGTGGCGAAGACCGGGACGCTCAATTTTGTCAGCGCGCTGGCGGGCTACATGCGCACGCCGGACGGGCGGGAGCTGGTGTTTGCGATGTTCATGGCGGATGTCCCGCGCCGCCGTGCATTGAAAGTGTCCGAGAAGGAAAACCCACGCGGCTCACGTTCGTGGAACGGGCGTGCCAAGAAGCTGCAAGGGCAGCTGATCAACAGGTGGGCGGTCGTGCACGGGGCCTGAGGGCTCCGCTTAGCGCGTCACTTCGATTTGGCGACGAGGCTGAAGGCGGTCTCAAAGGCTTCGGTCAGGTTTTTCGGCGGGCAGGGTTTTTGCACCATCGGCGCCTCGACATTGCCCATCTCGCTACGTGTGAAGCCGGTGTAGCCCGACATGTAGACGATCGCGAGATCGGGGCGCTCCTTGCGCATCGCCTTGGCCAGATCGAACCCGCCCACGCCGCCGGGCATCACGATGTCGGTGAGAAGCAGGTCAAACTCTTCGCCGTCCTGCGCCAGTTTCAGGGCCTCCCGGCCTGACCGCGCCGTCAGCACATTGTATTCCAGCAAGACCAGCATTTCCTTGATCATCTCGAGCAGGGCTGGCTCATCTTCGACCACGAGCACACGGCGGCCGCCACCGGTTGCAAGCGGCAGGCGGTCCATGGGAGCCTCGCGGGTGTTCTCGGTCGTGCCGCGGGGCAACAGGAGAGAGACTGTCGTTCCGTGGCCCTCTTCTGAGTAAATCCGCAGCTCGCCGTCGGATTGCTGCACGAAGCCATAAACCATCGACAGGCCAAGCCCGGTGCCGCTGTTGTTTCGCTTGGTGGTGAAAAACGGGTCGATCGCGCGGCGCTTGATCTCGTCGGACATGCCGGGGCCGTTATCCGTGACGGAGATTTGCACGTAGCGGTACGCCTTGTTGTCGCTGCGTGCGAAATCGCTGGCGTGATCTTCGATCATGCCCGGGGTGATATAATTGCCCTGCTTGTTGCTCCGACGCATCGTGTCGACCTCTAACTCGTCGACAGGGCGCGCGGAGATGATGATCTTGTGCTCCCTGTCCGACGTGTCGCCGCGCATCAGGGCGTCGCGGGAGTTCAGCACCAAATTGAGCATCGCGTTCTCAAGCTGGTGAAGGTCGCAATAGACCTGCAGATCCTTGGTCTCGGGCACCTGAATCCGCAGCTCGATGGTCTCTTCGATGGTGGGGCGGATCAGCTCGTCAAACTCGTTGAAGACTTCCTTGAGCGCGCGGGACGCCGCAAGGCCGGGCTGGCGCTTTGCGAAAGCCAGAAGGCGGTTTGTCAGCGTAGAGCCACGCTTGACCGCGCTGAGCGCAGTCTCGAGGTAGCGCTTGGGGCGTTCGGGAACCTCGGGTGTCAGCGACAGTTGCAGCGCGTAGTGGATCGTCGCCAACAGGTTGTTGAAATCATGGGCGATGCCGCCGGTGAGCTGGCCGAGCGCGTCAAGACGGCTGGCGCGTTCGATCTGCTGCCTGTTCTGTTCGAGGTCGGAGATATCGTCGATCACGAGCACCGTCTTGATCGGGGAAAGAGTATCTTCGATCGGGCGGCTGGATACTTTCACGTAGCGGTCGCTTTCAGACGATTTGCGCGACATCTGGCACACTTCGCCGACAAGGACCTCCCCGGCGAGCGCCCGGTTGACCGGATCGGCGGACTCGTCGACCGTGTTCAGGTGCTCCGGCTCGAGAAACACGATCTCTTCTGGCCATGGAAAAGGCGTCTCGTCGGAAATGGCGCCGAGCATATGGCGCCCTGCGATGTTGATCTCGAGGACCTGCTTGTCCGGGCTGACCCCGATGATGCCCGCGGTCACCGTATCCAGGACGGTGGTGAGCCGCGCATTGGCCCCGTCGAGCTTTTCCTGCGTACGCATCAGCTCTGTCAGGTCGTTATGCGCGCCAAGCATCCGGATCGGCGTGCCATTCTCGTCCCGGATGGCCATGCCACGGCAGCGCACCCAGACATAATTGCCGTCCACATGCTTGTAGCGGACAATCTGGTCGTAGGGGTGATCGGGATCCGCGGAATGACGTTCGAAATTCTCGAGTGCCAAGGCAAGATCATCGGGGTGGATCAGGTTCTGCCACTCGTGGGTCTTGTGCTCTTTGGTTTCGGGGTCAATGCCGAAGAGACGCCAGAACTCCGGGCTCATCCATTCGTTCTCGGGGTCTTGAAGATCCCAGTACCAGACGCCGTCCAGAGAGCTGTTGCGCAGGAATTGGAAGACCGACTTGTCTTCTGCAATGAGCCGATCGAGTTCCGCTTTGAGGTAGTTGTCGTCGGTCTTTGCCACGTATTTTGATCCCGATCACATAAGCCTGTACGCTAGCCCGGTTCCGGCAAGCGGAGCAAGATCAGTGTCAGCTTACCTTGACCTATAAGCCATGACATTAGATATAGCCCGCAGTTCCGGCTTTGTTACGTGCTCGGCGCGACGATCCAGCCCGACCGTACGCGATCGGCCATTCGCGCGCCCTGGCACGCTTTGGCCCCCACGGATGGAAGAAAAGATATGGCAGCGATTTTGCTCATGGAGGACGAGACGGACCAGTCCCTCCTCTTTTCGACGGCGATGGAAAACATGGGCCATGACGTTGCTTGTGCGACCACCGGGATGGAAGCGTTGGAGCTTCTCAAGCTGCGGCACTTTGATCTGCTGGTGACGGACATCTTCGTGCGCCAGGACGGCAAGCTGATAAATGACGGCGGTCTTGCCCTTATCAGCCGTGTGCGCAACCAGATGATCAATGGCGAACATGCCCACCTTCGGGACTTGCCGGTGCTGGTGATCTCGGGCGGAATCCAGATGCCCGGTCAGGCCAATCTGTTTCGCATCTCCAGCAGTGTCGGCGCGAATGCGGCGCTTGGCAAACCGGTGGAATTCGATCACCTCGAGGCGGTGATCGATGCCCTGCTGAAGGGTGAACCGGTCCCGGCGCCCCCATCACCGCGGTAAACCTACAGAGTCCGGTGGCGAATGCGGGCCGCGGTCTCGATGGCGGCGGCGTGTAGGCGGTCGATATTGAGCTCGTAGCGAATTTCCTCGAGCATACGCAGCTCTGGCTGGCCGAGGAAATTGTCTGCCACACCGACCTCGACCGCCAGCGCATAGCCCGTCTCGAAGAGATCTTCGGGCAGCTGTTCGCGGATCACGGCAAAGAGCGCGTCTAGCCCGTCCTGCTCGTCCAGAAGCCGCTCGGTGATGTGGGCCACCACCTTGATCCGCCCGACATCGTAGTCCGCAAAGATCGGCAGGTGATCGACAACCTGCTGGATCGAGACCAGTTCTGCCGTGCGGATATTCGTGTCCGACATGGAGATCGACATCATCAAGGCAATCAGGCAGTCCTGCGCAGAGAATGGCATCGTTTCTTGGGTCATTGCCGCGGGCTTTCGGTGAATTCGGGTGTGTTCGCAGCTGCAGAATATTGACCAATCCGGGGTCGCACAATAGGTAGCGGCACTGCTGCGGCGCATGGGGCGTCGCGCGACAGTTTGGATTTGCCCCCGATGACCGATTTGCGTGACGCCGGAATGACTTCGAAAGCTTGGCCCTTTGTCGAGGCCCGCGCGCTTTTGAAACGGTTCGAAAAGGCTCCGCCCGAGAAGGGATATGTCCTGTTCGAGACGGGCTATGGCCCGTCCGGCCTGCCGCATATCGGCACGTTCGGAGAGGTCGCCCGCACGACGATGATCCGGCGCGCGTTCGAGGTGATCTCTGACATCCCGACGCGGCTGATCTGCTTTTCCGACGACGTGGACGGCATGCGCAAGGTGCCGGGCAATGTGCCGAACCCTGAGGCGCTGAGCGAGTATCTGCAGTTGCCGCTGACCAAGGTGCCGGATCCGTTTGGCGAGTTTGAGAGCTTTGGCCATCACAACAACGCCATGCTGCGGCGGTTCCTCGACACGTTCGGGTTCGAGTACGAGTTCATCTCGGCCACGGAGTTCTATGCCTCCGGACAGTTTGATGCCGTGCTGCTGCGCGCCGCCGAGCGCTATGACGACATCATGCGGGTGATGCTGAAATCCCTGCGCGAAGAGCGGCGCGAGACCTATTCGATCTTCCTGCCGATCCACCCGGAAACGGGCCGCGTCCTGTATGTTCCGATGAAGCATGTGGATGCGGCGAAGGGCGAGATCACGTTTAACGACGAGGACGGGCGCGAGTTCACCGTTCCGGTCACCGGCGGTCATGTGAAGCTGCAATGGAAGCCGGACTTTGGCGCGCGCTGGGCCGCGCTGGATGTCGATTTCGAGATGTACGGTAAGGATCACTCGACAAACACGCCAATCTACGATCGCATTTGCGAGATTCTGGGCGGGCGCAAGCCCGAGCACTTCACCTACGAGCTATTTCTTGATGCCGATGGTCACAAGATATCCAAAACCTCCGGCAATGGTGTGTCGATTGACGAATGGCTGACCTATGCCTCGTCTGAATCGCTGTCCTACTTCATGTACCAAAAGCCCAAGACGGCGAAGCGGATGCATTTCGACGTGATCCCCAAGGCAGTCGACGAATACCACCAGCAGCTGCGCGCCTATGCCGATCAGGACACTGCCGCCCGTGCGAACAACCCGGTCTTCCATATCCACGGGCATAATGTGCCCGCGTCTAACATGGTTGTGCCGTTCTCAATGCTGCTGAACCTCGCTTCGGTCGCGAATGCGGAAGAGAAAGGCCAGCTGTGGGGCTTCATCCAGCGCTACGCGCCAGAGGCCGCGCCTGAGACGCATCCTGATCTGGATCAGGCGGCGGGGTTTGCGGTGGCCTATTACAATGACTTCGTGAAACCCGCGAAGACCTTCCGCCTGCCGTCCGATCTGGAGCGTGAGGCGCTGGAAGACCTGCGCGCGCAGCTGGTGGCGTGGGATGGTGGTTTGGATGCCGAAGCGCTGCAATCGGTCGTGTTTGCTTGCGGGCGGGAGCGGTTCGATCCGCTGCGCGACTGGTTCAAGGCCTTGTACGAGGTTCTGCTTGGGGCGTCCCAAGGACCGCGTTTTGGCGGGTTCATCGCGCTTTACGGTGTGGACGAGACCATCGCGCTGATCGACGATGCTTTGGCAGGCAAGCTCGTCTCCTGACACGCGCGTGAATTGATTGTTCAGCTTTGGCCCCTAGTTTGCAGCCAAAGAGGAGGACGATCCATGCGTGTGATTTTGGCTTTGGTGGCGGCTTTGTTTGTAAGCCAGGCGGCGGCGCAAGAACGTATTCCCGGGATCGAGCAGACGATCCAAAGTCAGGTGGATGCGTTCCTCGCCGAGGATGCTGCCACCGCGTTCACCTTTGCATCCCCCAACATCAAGCGGCTGTTCGGCACGCCCGAGCGGTTCGGGATGATGGTCAAGAACGGCTATCCGATGGTCTGGAACCCGTCCGAGGTGAAGTTTCTGGAGCTGCGGCGGCAAGGCCCGTTCCTGTTCCAGAAAGTGCTGTTCATTGACCAGAAAGGCGCGCCACATGTGTTGGAATACAACATGTTAGAGACCGAGGCCGGGTGGCAGATCGATGGTGTGCAATATCTCGTGGCGCCCCCTGTAGGAGCGTGATCCGAGGGCAGCGTACGGTGCGATTTAAGCCCGCGTTAACCCCGAACGGCTAGACCCCCGCCCGTCAGGACGGCGTGTCCGGCACCTCCCCATTCGAGCATTCCTTTGGCGCGTGCGCTGGCCCCTTGGCTGCGCGCGTCCCTTTTCCTGACACGCCCGCTCCAACCAAGTTGAAAAGGGCTATCCATGAACAAGGCGATTACCGACGGGCTGGTGTTGACCCCGCCCCCATTTGCAAACGGGCTCGACATGTGGTCGCGGGGCGACGGCACCCCGGGCACCCCGACCTATGACGGCTTCGCCACGGCGGCCTATGTGCCCGCCGATCAGGACTTTGGCGGATGCCTCGAGATTCTGAAAACCGAGAACACCCAGACCCTGCGCTACATGGGCGAGACGCCCCTGCTGCCCGGCTGCTATCTGCAGATCAAGGCGCGCGTGAAGGCGATTTCGGGCAATCTGCCGACGGTGCGCATCGCGGCCTATGCTGGGCGCGCGGGTGGCAGCGCGGTGCCGGGGGTGCAGACGTCCGGGCCCGAGACGACGCTTACGAGCTACGGTGAGGTGGTCGAGATCACGGCCATCGTCGGTGGCGGCGCGCGCGGTGGCGTCGACCTGTCCTGGGGCGGTGATGCGATCTACGGGCATTTCGGGATTGACCTGACCGGCTCCAACGGTGGCGTGGTCCGGGTCGATGATATCGAGATTACCGACATCACCTCGGCGTTCCTGCGTTCGATGATGAACTGGGTCGACGTGAAAGATTTTGGCGCAGTGGGTGATGGCACAACCGACAACACCGCCGCCTTCGAGGCCGCCGACGCCGCGGCGGACGGGCGGGAGGTGCTGATCTCTGACGGTGAGTTCTATCTTGCCGATAACGTCACCTTCGAGAGCCCCGTGCGCTTTCAGGGCACCGTGACGATGCCGACGGAGAAATATCTGGCGCTGCAACAGAACTTTGACTTTGACACCTATGCGAAGGCGTTTGGCGATGAAGAGCTTGCGTTTCGCAAAGCGTTCCAGGCGCTGTTGAAGCAATCCAGTCACGAGAGCCTTGATCTGTGCGGGCGATCCATTGGCCTGCGCGGGCCGGTTGATATGCGGGCCGCTGTGCCGGACGTGGCGACATTTACCTCGCGCCGGGTGATCCGCAACGGGCAGTTCGATGCCATCAACGACAGCGCCTGGACCACGGGCGAGGCTACATCGGCTGCGACCTATTCGATCGGTAATCCGCTGAAGCTGACCAATGTCACGAATGTGGCCAATATCGAGGTTGGGTCACTGATCACGGCCAATGGGGTCGGACGGGAGGTCTACGTGACCTCGAAAAACGTCGGCGCGCAGGAGCTGACAATAACCCAGCCGCTTTATGATGCGGTCGGCACGCAGACCTATACGTTCAAGCGCTTCCGGTATCTGCTGGATTTCAGCGGTTTCGAGAAGATCTCTCAGTTCAACATGGACGATGTGGATATCAAGGCTGACGGGGTGGCGAGCTGTGTGATGCTGCCGCCTGCGGGCCTGATCTGGCACTTCCGGGACTGCTATTTCAACCAGCCGAAGGATCGGGGCATCACCTCGATCGGGCTTGCGTGTCAGGGGATGTTGATCGACCGCTGCCAGTTTATCTCCAGCGAGCAGCCGCTGGACTCCATCGACCGAACGTCAATCGGGTTCAATATCAACGCCAATGACGCGAAGATCCGCGATAACCGCTGCATCAAGATGGGCGCTTGGGCGGTGATCAATGGCTCGGGGCACATGATCCTTGGCAATCACTGGTTCCACGGCGATGACAATCGCAATGCGCCACGCGTGGCCGGGCTGATCCTGACCAAGCCGAACTCGAAGATCATCATCAATGGCAATTACTGCGACAACAACTTCATTGAGTGGACGAATGAGCATGACGCGGAGCCCGATTTTTCGAGCGAGTTCAGCTTCGGCTCGCTTTCCATTGTCGGCAACATCTTCACCTCGATGGGGGCTGCCTCGTTCTTCCGGTTCCTTGTGATCAAGCCCTACGGCACGGGTCATTTCGTCAACGGGCTGAATGTATCCGGCAACACGTTCAAATCGATCAACGGTAATATCGAGCGGGTCGACAAACTTGATGACAGTATTGCGACGCTGAACTTCACGCGGTTCCGCAACGTGAACTGGACCGGCAATACCTATCACGCGGTCGATCAGTGGACCATCAGCCCCACGACACAGTCCTTCACCGAGGACAGTCCGCAAGAGACCTGGGATTGCGATTTCAGCGATTGGATGCCGTTTGGCGCGCGGGCGCGCAACGTCACGGATGTGACCCCGGTGGGACCGCTGCGCAACTCTAACAACGTCAAGCAGTACCTGTCCGGCTACAGCGATCCGGAAGAGGGCGCGACCGGTGGCGAGGTCAAGATCATCTGGCCGTCCGCTGTCAAAGGTCGCATCAACGTCACGGCGCGATGCGATAATCCCTACTAGGTCTCACGGCTTGAAGATGCGCCCATCCCGGTCCTCGGGGTGGGCTTTTTTGGTTCCATTTGCTTGACTTGGATCAAGGTGCCGCGCTCCACTGGCTGCGATAGTCTGCTGGCCCAGTGAGGAGATAGGCGTATGTACACCAACATCTTAGTTCCGGTTGTTTTGGATCCCGAACACCCCCCAACCGCTGCTTTGGAAGTGGCCGAAGCGATTAGCGAGGATGGTGCACGGATCACCCTGCTGCATGTCATCGAAGAGCTGCCGGGCTACGCCACCAGCTATCTTGCCGCGGACTTCATCGAGAAAAGCCGTGCCGATGTGAAGGCGACGCTCAACAGCATGGCTTCCGGCGTCAAGGGCGGTGAGGCTATGGTCGTGACGGGGCATTCCGCGCGTTCGATCCTTGAGTGGGCTGAGACCCACAGCAATGACTGCATCATCGTGTCGTCCCACAAGCCCGGGATTCAGGACTATTTCCTTGGGGGCACCGCCGCGCGCGTGGTGCGCTACGCCCAATGCGCGGTGCACGTGGTCCGCTAGGCCCTGAGTTCCGGCCCAGTTGTAAGATGTCGCGCAGCGGCAATGGCATGCTGCGCGAGGACCGCGTCGAAATGTGATCCGGCCTTGGCCAGGGTTTCGATGATGGGGCTGAACCAGGCATCGATTGTCGCAGTCGGTAGCTCAGATTGTGCCATCTCCCGCCGATGTGCGGCGCGCACCTTGCCGGACAGATGGCGTAGCCGTCGCCGCCAGAAGGCGGCCTGCGCCTGATCGGGGTTGCCTTGGGCCGCTTGGCGGGCGTGGGCGATCTGTCCCCAGATATCAGAAATTAAAGGGCCGTGGCGCAGGGCGAGCGGGTCGAAGTCAGATACTGTCATGCCACGCAGCTTTGTAGATTCGTATTTCTATGCGGTTAATTGCCGGGCACATTGTGATACCGGTCCCGCACGCCCATATACGGGGTCAACGCCAACCAAACCGGAGAGCCGCGAATGCAATGCCCTGTCGATGGAACCACCCTTGTTATGGCCGATCGAAGTGGGGTCGAAATCGACTATTGCCCGACATGCCGCGGCGTTTGGCTCGACCGCGGGGAGTTGGACAAGATCATCGAGCGCAGCGCCTCTGTCGCGCCTGCGCCGCAGCGGGGCTATGATGACCGCGGCCGCAAGCCCAAGAAGAAGGAAGGGCTGGGCGGGATGCTTGGCGATATCTTCGACTTCTAGTGAGTGCCGAGATTGACCCGCTTGACCTGAGCCGTCGCGACGGCCTGCCCGACGCGTTGCGCGTGCTGCTGGAGGACCTTCCCCGCGAGACGTGGGAGGCACATCCGAACTTTGGCGGAATGGTCCAGTTCTGGTTGCAGCGCCACTTGATGTTTCGCCGCCTTCTGGATGTGCTGGAGACAGACCTGCAGCGCCTGATCGACCGGCAAGTGGGGTTCGAGACATATGGTGGGCGGCTGTCGCATTACGGTGGCACGCTGCTGAACGAGTTGCACGCGCACCATCAGATCGAGGATCAGCATTACTTCCCGCGCCTCGTGACGCTCGACACCCGGTTGGAGCAGGGCTTTGCGCTGCTCGACCGTGATCACCACGCGATGGATGGGGCGATCAATGGCGTGGCAGACGGCGCGAACACGTTGCTGCGATCAAAAGGTGCGGATATCGCGGCCTTGGAAGTTGTCTTGCGCGATATGGCGCGGATGCTGGACCGCCATTTGACCGACGAGGAAGAGATCATCGTGCCGGTGATCCTGAAGACCGGGTTTGATGGCTGAAGTGTGCAGAAACGCAGAAGCCCCTGATAAGGTTCCGGAAATTAATTCGGGAACGCTTCGCCTCTGATCGATGTTTTAGCTCAAAGAAAACAATTCGAAAGGAGTACGATATGAAAACCGGACCAGCAATTATTCTTGGTGCAGTCGCCGTCGCAGCCATCGCCGCGGGTGTCTACATGATTGACATCGAACAGACCGAACAAGCCGCACTGCCGGATGTGGATGTGAGCGTCGAGGGCGGGAACCTGCCCGAATTTGAGGCCGAGGTCGGCGAGATCGCAGTGACCGAAGAAACCGTCACCGTGCCGGATGTCGACGTGGAAGTGTCGGTGAACGAAAGCGAAGTTTCGGTGCCGAGCATCTCCGTCACACCGCCGTCCAACGACGGATAAGTCGCGCAGATTTCAGGTTTTGCACCGCTCGAAAAGGCCCTCGATCCCGGGGGCCTTTTTGCCGTTCAGACGCCAGCGGCGGCTTCGCAGGCGCGAAAAGCGGCGGTCTGCTGCGCGGCGCCTTCAAGCGGGAAGGCAATGATCGTGTCGCCGACGATCGCCTCGGCGCTTTGGTTGAATTGCAGCCCATCGAGCACGTTGCCGAAGCCTGTATCCGTGACCGTGACGGAGGTGCCGTCGGCGCCGTAGGCATGGCGATTGGTCGAGATGGTCTGGCCGCTGGGGCCGATGAACCGCATCGAGAAGAAAGGCGCCTGGGGCAGCGGGGCCGGGGTGGTCACGGTGACCGAGTAGAGGGGGGCTGAGGGGTCAAACGTCAGCTCGATCTCGGCCATATCCGTCGCGTGGGAGAGGCGGCAGATGGGGCCGGGAGTGAAGGTCCATGCCTGCGCCTGAAGGGGCAGGAGGACTGTCAGGATTAAGACACGCATAAAAGGGATGATAGGACGGAATTGTCCAATATCATCCTGAAGTTCTCCGCTCAACATTGGTGTCGAACACTCGCAAAGGATCCTCTCTAAGAGTTTCCGAGCACGAAGCCACTTTATCGGAGGCATGGACGAAAGGTCGGAGCCTGAGATGAACGGATTGGGCAAGCGTTCAGATAAGTCGCGAACTAAAAACCCCTACGCTATCTCGACTTTACAAATTGAGCGAGACCCTGCCACATCGATTTTACAGGCGGGCGTAAGAATGGATCTGAGATACCAACTTCATTGAGAAGAAAGTTTCCTCGTCCATAGTTGCAGGGAGCGCAGGCGACTACGATATTTCGTACTTCATTGGTGCCACCTCGAGAGTGCGGGACCAGATGATCAAACTGCAGCCAAAGTGCCTGAAATGCAGCGTGTTGTTCCTCGCTCTTCCGTCCCCAGCGAACTACGGAAGGGTATAGTGAGTGAGCTTTCTTTCGCACTTCCTCAGGTATCACCGGGATGCCGCAAAATCTACAATGATACCCGTCTCTTTGGAGCACCTCCGCTCGTGTTATCTTAGATGGCATACGTGCCTTTTCTCGACCGTCTAAACTGTTTGCAGTTGGAAGCCCGTCGACGTGAGGCTTCACGACAGACCGCCACCGACGATCCCAATGACTATTTGCCCAGTCCCAAAGCACCATTAAATCTGCCGAACCGAAAAGATCCTCGGCGAATTTGTAGTTACTTGCGATGTGTTGCTCGACGGCTCTCTCGAGCAGCCCTGCTGCCAAATAGACCTCGGGGATTGGCTCTGTGAAACTGCGCTTTTCGGCGGGCCGACCAGAAACGCTCAAGTCTTTCGTCCCCGCCGCTTCACACCGCCTCTTTGCCCTGGGCGGCCAGCGGTGCTGCGGCCGGACATTTTGGTGCTCTCAGAGACGGCTTTCTCGACCGCGTATTGACGGGCGAGGGGGTCGTCGGAGACGACGAGGTCGACGGTCTCCAAGCGTTTGACCTCGTCGCGGAGGCGGGCGGCTTCTTCGAATTCGAGGTTCTCTGCCGCCTTGCGCATGTCGGTGCGCAAACCGTCCAGAACGGCTTGCAGGTTCGCGCCTGCGGGCTGGTCGATGGTCGCGGTGACGCGGTTCATGTCGACGTCGCCCTTGTAGAGCCCGGCCAGCACATCCTCGACATTCTTTTTGACGGTCTCGGGCGTGATGCCGTGTTCCTCGTTATAGGCGATCTGCTTGGCGCGGCGGCGCTCGGTCTCGCCCATGGCGCGCTCCATCGAGCCGGTGATCTTGTCGGCATACATGATGACGCGGCCGTCGGCGTTGCGCGCGGCGCGGCCGATGGTCTGTATCAGGGAGGTCTCGGAGCGCAGGAAACCCTCCTTATCGGCATCAAGGATCGCGACGAGGCCACATTCGGGGATGTCGAGCCCCTCGCGCAAGAGGTTGATGCCGATGAGCACGTCGAAGGCGCCGAGGCGCAGGTCGCGCAGGATTTCGATCCGCTCGATCGTGTCGATATCGGAGTGCATGTAGCGGACTTTTATTCCGTTCTCGTGCAGATATTCGGTCAGATCCTCGGCCATGCGCTTGGTCAACGTGGTGACCAGAGTGCGCATCCCCTTTGCGGTGACGGTGCGGATTTCGTCCATGACATCATCGACTTGCGTATCGACGGGGCGAATTTCGATCATTGGGTCCAGAAGGCCGGTGGGGCGGATCACCTGTTCGACGAAGACGCCGCCCGCCTGCTCGATCTCCCACGCGGCGGGGGTGGCGGAGACGAAGACGGATTGCGGGCGCATGGCGTCCCATTCCTCGAACTTCAGGGGGCGGTTGTCCATGCAGGAGGGCAGGCGGAAGCCGTGCTCGGCCAAGGTGAATTTGCGCCGGTAGTCGCCGCGATACATGCCACCGATCTGGGGCACAGAGACGTGGGACTCGTCCGCAAACACGATGGCATTGTCAGGGATGAATTCGAAGAGTGTGGGGGGCGGCTCGCCCGGGGCGCGGCCCGTCAGATAGCGCGAATAGTTCTCGATCCCGTTGCACACGCCGGTGGCCTCGAGCATCTCGATGTCGAAATTGGTGCGCTGCTCCAGCCGCTGCGCCTCGAGCAGTTTGCCCTCATTGACCAGCTGGTCGAGCCGCGTGCGCAGCTCTTTCTTGATGCCGATGATGGCCTGCTGCATCGTCGGGCGCGGGGTCACGTAGTGGGAGTTGGCGTAAATGCGCACCCGCTCGAACGTGTCGGTCTTCTTGCCGGTGAGCGGGTCGAACTCGACGATGGTCTCGAGCTCTTCGCCAAAGAAGGACAGCCGCCAGGCGCGGTCGTCGAGGTGGGCGGGCCAGACTTCAAGGCTGTCGCCGCGGACCCGGAAGGAGCCGCGCTGGAAGGCCTGATCGTTGCGGCGGTATTGCTGCGCCACCAGATCGGCCATGACTTTGCGCTGGTCATACTCGGTGCCCGCGTGCAGGTCTTGCGTCATGGCGCCGTAGGTCTCGACGCTGCCGATGCCGTAGATGCAGCTGACCGAGGCCACGATGATCACATCGTCGCGCTCGAGCAGGGCCCGGGTGGCGGAGTGGCGCATCCGGTCGATCTGCTCGTTGATCTGGCTCTCCTTCTCGATGAACGTGTCGGAGCGGGCGACATAGGCCTCGGGCTGGTAGTAGTCGTAGTAGCTGACGAAATACTCGACGGCGTTCTCGGGGAAGAAGCCTTTGAACTCGCCATAGAGCTGGGCTGCCAGCGTCTTGTTCGGCGCAAGGATGATCGCGGGGCGCTGGGTCTCTTCGATCAGCTTGGCCATGGTGAAGGTCTTGCCGGTGCCGGTGGCCCCGAGCAGCACCTGGTCGCGCTCGCCGGTGTTGATGCCTTCGGTCAGCTCGGCGATGGCGGTGGGCTGGTCGCCTGCGGGCTCGAACTCGGTCTCGAGCTTGAACCGGATGCCACCTTCGAGCTTGTCGCGGTTTTTCACGTCCGGCGCCGGGTTGGACAGGATGGGCTTCTGCTCCGGCATGGCTTCGGGGGAATTGTTGTGCATGGGGATACCTCTGTTGCCCCTAAGATGCGCCTTTTGCGCGGAGCTTCAAGACGCGGCCTTTTGCGCTCTTGCCATGAGATGTCAGGAGCGCGATATATCACGCATAATGCAGGAGACGACCACGATGCGCGCACGTATCTACCAGCCAGCCAAAACCGCCATGTCCTCGGGGCAGGCGAAGACGAAAACGTGGGTGCTGGAATACGTCAACGACACGGGCCGCGAGGTTGATCCGCTGATGGGCTGGACGTCGTCCGCCGACACGCAAGCGCAGGTCAAGATCAGTTTCGAGAGCAAGGAAGCCGCGCTGGACTACGCCAAGGATCACGGCATCGATGCAACGGTGACCGAGCCCAAGAAGCGCAAGCCGGTGATCCGGCAGGGCGGCTATGGCGAGAATTTCGCCACGAACCGCCGGGGCGTCTGGACGCACTAGACCGCCTCGCGTGTTTTCAGCCAAAGCCCGCGCATGGTCATGCCGTGGCAGCTGAGAACAGCAATTCCCATCAGCAGCAACGCCGCTTCCTGGGGTCGGCCCCAGTAACCCGCGATCACGTCGTTCATCGTCAGCGCGGCGGCGGCGGCGAGGATCATGGTGCCAATCGTGGCCCAGACCCCGTGGGCCCGGCGATAGGCCACACGACCGCGCAGCACGCGCAGAAACACGAAATAGCAGATGGCGAAAAAGACGCCGGGGGCTGCGAAAAGCGCCGGCAATGTTGCCACGGTTGCGGGCTCGCAGCTTCCCCAGCAGGCGAGCGCCACGCCAAGGAATCCGCCAAGAGCGGCGGCAAGGATCGCTGCGAGCAGGCACAGCACGGCTGGGGCAAGACGGAATACGTCCATGGTTTTTCTCCTGAAAAATGAAAAGCGGGGCTAGCCGCCGTAGAGATATCGGGTGAGGTGGAAGAAGATGGGCGCTGCGAAGACCACGCTATCTAGCTGGTCGACGAAGCCCCCTTGTCCGGGGATCAGATGCCCCCAGTTCTTGATGCCGCGATCTGATTTGATCGCGGCCATGACCAGGCTGCCGCCAACCCCGATCATGTAGGCAATCAGCGCCATGACCATAGCCATGAGCGGGGAGAACGGGGTCATCCAAGTGAGCAGCAGCCCGAGCCCTGCTGCAAAAGCCGCGCCGCAACCGATCCCTTCGAGCGTCTTCGGCGACACGGCGGCGGCGACCTTGCGCTTGCCGAATTTGCGGCCGGTGAAATACTCCATCAGGTCGCCCATCTGGATCACGAAGACGAGCCACGCGATCAGCATCGGCGCGCGGTCGCCGTAGCCCGGAATGTCGAGCGTCACCAAGGCCGGGATAAAGCTGGCGCAGAAGACGCAAATCATCAGGCCCCATTGCGTCTCGGAAATGCGGGCGAGGAAGTCCTTGTCCGCCGTTTGCTTGTTGCCGCCGCGCAGGACCGACAGGATGGGCAGCATCAGGTAGGCGTAGACCGGGATCAGGGTCGAGAACAGGCCGACTTCGCCCAGCCAGATCAAGAAATACTGCAGAGGAAGGATCACGTAGAAGGCGGCGATCAGCGACCAGTGGTCGGCCTTGGATTTGGTGGTGAGCGTCAGGAATTCTCGCATCGCGGCCATTGAGCAAAAGGCGAACAGCAAGATGATCCCCACCGGACCGATCAGCAGGGCCAGCGAGAACAGGAAGACCATACCCCACCAGCTGTTGACGCGGGTGAGATACGTCTCGACCACCAGATGCGCGCCTGTGCGCGGAAGGCGGGCGCGCAGCACCTCGCCGATCAGCGTGGCGAGCACCAGTAGGCCACAGCAGGCGGCGAACAGGAACAACAGGCCCGACGAGGTTTCGTCCATCATTTCCATATCAGGCGCTCCCTCGGTTCGGGATCAGCTCAAGCAGCGCATCGGAGGCGCGTTGCAGGAACGGGCCGATCTCTTCGCCCTCTTTCACATGCACCGGCGCGCCGAAGATGACGGTGCAGGCAAGCGGCACGGGGATGACCTCCCCCGTGGGCATGATGTGCGAGATGTTGTCGATCCAGCAGGGCACCAGATCGACCTCTGGCCGCTCCTTGGCGATGTTGTAGAGGCCGGATTTGAACGGCATCAGCGGGTCCTCGGACCGGTTGCGGCCGCCTTCGGGAAAAATGATGATCGAAGAGCCCTCATCCAGCGCCTGCACGATCTTCGCGATCGGGTCTTCGGTGCGGTGCTCAGCCCGGCGATCGACCATGACGCCTTGGAACACGTCGCGCCCAATGAAGGCGCGCAGCTTGTTCTTCAGCCAGTAATCTGCTGCGGCGACCGCGCGGGTGTCGCGGCGGATGGCGGCGGGCAGCACGGCCCAGATCAGCGGAAGGTCGGCGTTGGAGGTGTGGTTGGCGTAGTAGACGCGCTGCTTTGCCACCGGCTCGATCCCACGCCAATCGGCGCGGACGGCGGTCAGGATCTGCGCGAAGAGCGACAGCAATTTCCCAACGATGGAGGCGGCGAAGCGGCGCATTGTGGCTCTCGTTTTCTTTCGTCCAACCAAGGGACTAGGTTTGCGGGGTTTTGGCAAGAAAAACCGCGCCCCCTTGGGGAGAAGAGGGCGCGGCAGGATCGCTGGAGCGGGACGCTTACGCGGCCTTATCGATGGCGACGTAATCCTCCAGGATCTTTTCGTTCTTCGCACGTTCGATCTGCTGGATGCGGTCTTCGTTGATCCGCTCGTCGAAGCGGTATTTGACGAAGTTCACCAGGCTCAGGCAGAGCATCAGCACGCCGATCCCCCAGAAGCCCTTGGTGGCCAGCGGCACCTCGGTGGACAGGTACAAAGACAGTCCCAGCATGCCGAGTGCGATGAAGGTACCGGCCAGGTTCACAAGCATGATCAGGCCGTTGTCGGATTTGAAAGCGTTATGCATTGGTCTGTTCCTTATTGAATTCAGTTACTTCTTGGATTTGAGACGGGCCAAAACGTCTGCCCCGGTCGATCGTGTGGCGTCGCCATAGCCCGCGTCCGACATGCGGTCGGCCAAGGTCTCGTGGCTGAGGTCGCGGTCGATATCGGCGAGGATCTCGGCCTGCTCGAACGGGTCGTCCTTGCCCAGCACATTGGCGATCAGCTCTTCGGCCTCCGCCACCGAGCTTTGCCCGCTGAGGGTGGTGTTCAGCTTGGCCTGCACGTTCTGCTCGTAGCGGACGGCCTTGGCGGTGATCGCGCCCTGTTTGAGGTCGATGATGCGGCGGTGACCGGTCTCGATCGACTGACGCAGACGCAGGATACGCTGGTCGAGCCGGTCAAGCGTGGCGCGGCGCACTTCCAGCTCGTTTTCAAGCTGGGCGATGGCATTCGCGGCTTCGCTGGCGATGCCCTCGTTGCCGTCATCGAGTGCCTTCGTGGCGCGATCCGTCAGGTCGGAGACCCGGGCTTCGATGGCGGTGACCTGACGCTGCTCGCCGCGTTGGCGCTGGATCAGCGAGGCCAAGGTGGCTTTAGCGGCAGTCAGCGAGTTCTGGGCCTCGCGGATCTTCTGCTCGATCAACTCGATGGCGTAGACGTCGCGGACCCGTTCCTCGGCCCGGGCATTCGCGCCGGTCATCAACGTCTTCAAAGTCATGAACATCTGTCTTCTCCTTGGTGAGAGCGTTTCGTGAACGCCGTTCATGAATCAAAGATACGAATTTCTGAACGCCGTTCAAGAATTATTTTGAACAATGTTCAGGATTTCGAGTTTTTTGAACTCAAGTGGTTGAAAACCAACGAAATCATATGCTCCAACTGATCGGTTGGAACGGCTGAAATGCGCTTCTCCAGACCCAAAAGCACGATTCCATGCACCGAGGAGAACAGCCCACGCGTCATCAGAATCACGTCTTCGCGCCCCAATTCGGGGAAGATTCGCACCAGCGGCGCTGCGATAAGAGCAAAGAGCTTTTGCAACTCTTCAAGATACCACGCCGGCACATCGTCCTCGCTGGATACCTCCAGATCGAACAGGGTGCGCCATGCGGGTGTGTTGTCCCGCGCGAAGTGCAGATAGGCGTGGGACATGGCGATCAGTTGGTCGACCGGACGGCCTTGCTCTTCCGCGACAGCCGCAGACACCTGCGCGCCGAGCCGTTTGAACGTGCGCGCGTTGACCTGCATGATCAGGTCGTTGAGATCACCGAAGACGTTGTAGATCGCGCCCACCGCACAGCCGGCCTCCGCCGCCAGGTCACGCGCGCGCACCGCAGAGATACCGCCCGCAATCACCCGCGCCTCGGCGATGTCGATAAGTTTGACGCGCAGGTCCTCGCGCTTCTTTTGGACTTTTCCGACCATGACGCCTCTCGTGAACTGCGTTCATCTTTAAAGCGACCCATTGGGAATGCAAAGGCCTTGCCTTTGCGCAGCGAGGATCGCAAAACGATCCCAGCGGTCCCTTAGCTCAACTGGATAGAGCAGCTGACTTCTAATCAGCAGGTTGAGGGTTCGAGTCCTTCAGGGATCGCCATTCACCTCATCTAATTCGCGACGCAATAACCGCTATCGCGCAGCAGTGCTGCGAACTCATCGCTTGGCATTGGGTAGGTCAGCGCAAAGCCCTGCAACGCGTCGCAATCTACATTGCGGATCGCGGCGAGGTGGATTCCGGTCTCCATCCCCTCGACGATCACTTGCGCTCCGTTGAGGCGTGCGATCTTGGTCAGCGATTGCAAAACCAGAAGCTGGTTCGGGTCCGTGCAGATCGGATCGACAAGGCGTTGATCGATCTTGACGCGGTCCGGGCGGACCGTCTGCAACGCGACGACCGATGAATGCCCGGAGCCGAAATCATCAAGCTCGATCCCGATGCCAAGCTGGCGTAGGCGATCCAGTCGCCGCAGAAGCTTCGGCTCGCTCTCGTCAAGAAAGGCAGTTTCAAGCAGCTCGAACGAAATGCGGTGATGATCTTGCAGCAGCCACCGAACCTCTTCGACCAGCCCGTCTCCCAAGAGCCGCTCCATCGAGATGTTGAGGGCGACGACCGGAAAGTTCAGGCCCTGCGCAGCCCAACGCGACTGGGCGGCGATGACATGGCGAAAGACCTGAGCGTCGATACGCGCGACAAGCCCGGCCTTGCGCGCATGGGGCATGAAATCGGCAGGGGACAGGATGCCCCGGCTTGGGGAATTCCAGCGCACGAGCGCCTCCGTTCCGATGATGTCGAGCGTTTCGGCATCATATTGCGGCTGAAAATGGCAGGTGATTTCACCCCGAACCAGCCCGTCGACCAAATCCTGTCTCAGGGTTGTCTCGCGCTCGGTGCGCGTGCGGACCTCTGCATCGAAGAACCGAAAGCGAGACCGCCCCTGTTCTTTGGCGGTGTAGAGCGCCGCGTCGGCATTGGCGAAAAGCTTCGAAGGGTTGCGCGGTGGCCCCAGGGTGATGGCGACACCGATACTGACGCCCACGGTGCAATTCTGCCCGTCGTGGTGCACCGGCTGCTGACATCGCGAGATCAGTGTCTCGCACAGGCTTTCCAGCTCGGCGCGGCCCGGCGCATCGAAAAGCAGGATGACAAACTCGTCTCCGCCCGCGCGGCTCACAATGCCACGCTCGCCGATGATTTTGACAAGTCGCTGCGCCGTGGTCTCTAGAACAGCGTCCCCGAAACCATGCCCGAGCGTGTCGTTGATCTGTTTGAACAGGTCGAGATCAAGATGCATCACCGCGCTACGGTCCGTGCGGGCCATAGCATCGAAATGAGCCGTCGAGACCTCGTCGAACTTGCGGCGATTGGCGAGACCGGTTAGCGCGTCGTGGCGGCTGTCATATTCAAGCTGGCGTTGGGCGCGCTCCAGCTCTTCGGTGCGGGCGTAATCCTCTGTGACGTCGATATTCACACCGATCAGTTTTCCGGCCCCTTTCGGTGCTGGCACGAAGCGCGCGACGCTGCGGACATGGCGCACCTCGCCATCGGGGCGAATGATGCGAAAGTCCCGGCAGAAATCGCTGTTGGTGCGGCGGCATTCATTGGCATAGGCGAGTGTCGCTTCCAGGTCATCGGGGTGGATGTAGGTCTCCCACAGATCTTCCGAGCGCATATTCGGCTCGCCCGCGCGTCCGTAAATCTCCAGCAGGCGGTCGTCCCAATGCACCTGCCCGGTGTCGGGCGTATATTCCCAGATGCCCATGCCCGACGCTTCGACCGCCAGCTTGAGCGTGTTGGTCGTCCGCAGTATGTGCAGATCTTGCTCGGCATCGTCTTGGTGCTGCGCCGTCGCTGCGGCCCCAGTGGCCTGGCACAAAAAGAACGGCGCGTCGCCGTCGACCGGCAAGGCGCTGACACTCATCGGCACCGGCCCGCGTGCGCGCAGCAGCGTTATGTCGAGCGCACCCGTTCCATTGGCGAGATGGTGGTGAAGCGCTGTTGTGTCCTGCGGATTGAGCAGTGCGTCGATATTGGTGCTGCGCAGCGCATCCAGCGTTGCACCGGCAATATCGGCGAAGCTGTCGCTCCAACTGACCACCGCGCCATCCGCGTCGATGATCGCCGCCGGGCAGGCCAAGCTGCGCATCAACGTGTCGAAAGCGGCGCGTGGGAGCGGAGCAGACCCCGTCATCGCGCAATCCACAGGTTTGCGCTGCGGGCAGGGAAGGACCAAGCCGGGGCGACATGCGGTCTCATCAGGGGATCAACTCATCATACTACGAAGTAACGACGGGGGCTGTGCGCGTCTCCCGGGCTAGAGTTCAATTCCTAATGAATGGTTAATTCCACCGGAGTGTCGCTTACCATTTTACCAAAATGGCAACGGTCTGGTGAGGGAATCACCGTTTTCGCCGGACGCAGACCAGCGGCGCGGCGCATCTCTTTTTTCTCGAATTGCACCTGCCGGACGGGCAAAATCATGGCTTTATCGCTGGCAACCGGCCCATTTGGCCCTATCCTCCCTGATTCTGGGTATTGCTGCCAGCGGCCCGCTGGCGCAAAACCCCAATGTGGTGAGAAATCTTTACCAATTACGATCTCTGGGAGGAGAAACTATGAAAACTAACCTTATCGCTGCCGCCCTCGGGCTGTCTGTCGCCGCTGGGAGCGCGCAGGCCCAAGATGTCATCGAAATGACGTCCGCCTTCGGGAAAAACCTGCCGATCCTCGGCACCGCGGCCACCGACTTTGCCGCCAAGATCAATTCGATCTCCGAAGAGGTCGAATTCGAGCATTTCGATCCCGGCGAGCTTGTGCCGACGCTGGAAGCGCTTGACGCCGTCTCCAACGGCTCGGTCGACGCGGCCTACACCACCGCGGGCTACTGGCAGGGTAAGATCACCGCCGCATCGCTGTTCGCCGCCGTGCCGTTTGGCCCCGAGGCCGGCGAATTCCTGGGCTGGATGCTCTATGATGACGGCGCCGAGCTGTTCCAGCGCATGTATGACGAGAACGGCTATAACGTGCACGTGACGCCTTGCGGCATCATCGCGCCCGAGACCTCCGGCTGGTTCAAGAACGAGATCAACTCCGTCGCGGACCTCGAAGGTCTGAACATGCGCTTCTTCGGCCTTGGTGCCGAGGTGATGCAGCGTCTGGGCGTCTCGACCTCCCTGCTGGCAGGCGGCGACATCTTCCCGGCGTTGGAGCGCGGCGCGATTGACGCGACCGAGTTCTCGATGCCCCGCATCGACGCGCGTCTGGGCTTCTACAACATCGCGAAGTTCAACTACTTCCCCGGCTGGCACCAGCCCGCCACGATGTTCGAGCTGCTGATCAACAAGGACGTCTGGGAGGGGCTCGACGAGCGCGCTCAGAACCAGATCGAAGTAGCTTGCCTGGCCAACATCACCACCAACTACGCCGAAGGTGAGGCCACCAACTTCGCCGCGATGATCGACAACACCGAAAACAACGGCGTGACGATCAAGCAGTGGTCGCCGGAAATCCTCGAGACTTTCGAGAGCACCTGGAACGAGGTCGCCGGTGAGCTGGCCGCAGAAGATGCGTACTTCAAAGAGGTCTGGGACGACCTGCAAGAGTACCGCGCAGGCTACAAAACCTGGGGCGACACCATCTACCTGCCGCGTCCGCGCAACTGATCGGATCCCGTGCCCCTTGATGGTGGCGCGGGTTCTTTCAGACACGAAGGGGCGGGTGATCCTGCCCCTTCGACACTTGCAGATATTTCGGTGAAGACGCACCGGGCGGCCCATAGGTCGCCGTGAGCGCACCGCACCGGCCAGCTTTTCAACGGCGGGCCGTGCAGAGGGGAGCACCAAAATGGACACTGTCGAACCGCTTGTCTCCATCTCCGATCCCGGAGAGGTGGACCGCGCCAGCCACAACAAGGGTGACCGCGCGATTATCACGACGGCCAACCTTTTCGCATGGCTGTTTCCAATCCTTATGATCGCCATTTGTGCGCAGGTTGTGCTGCGCTCGTCGGGGTTCAATCAGGCCTGGCTCGACGATTTGCAGTGGTGGCTCTACGGTGCCGCGGTTCTGGTCGGCATCGGATATGCGGTGACGACCGACAGCCACGTTCGGGTCGACATCTTCTACGACAATTTCGACGAGGCGAAGCAGACCAAGATCAACATCTTCGGCCTCTCCTGGTTGTTCCTGCCGTTCATCATCCTCTGCTGGGATGTGACGGTCCATTACGCGATTTCATCCGTTGGCGCTTGGGAGGGCTCTGACAGCCCGAACGGGTTGCATAACCTTTGGATCCTGAAGATTTTCATGAACGTCTCCTTCCTCTTCGTCGCCGTGGCCTGCTGGTTTGCCTACACGCGCAATTTGGCGAAGCTGACGGAGCTGACGCTGTTCAAGAAGCTGTTCTGGGCGTTCCCGTCGGTGATGTATCTGGTCAACCTGGCGACGTATTATGCGTTGTGGTGGTTCGTCTATGTGACCACGCCCGA
Source organism: Litoreibacter ponti (assembly GCF_003054285.1). Classification (NCBI taxonomy): domain Bacteria; kingdom Pseudomonadati; phylum Pseudomonadota; class Alphaproteobacteria; order Rhodobacterales; family Roseobacteraceae; genus Litoreibacter; species Litoreibacter ponti. The sequence continues at coordinate 797,999 of NZ_QBKS01000002.1, read as the reverse complement.
TCTGACCAACGCACGGCAGGTGACCCGGCACTGGCTGTTTGACGAGGTCGAGTTCGGCGCCCAAGACATCAAGATCACCATTATCATCACGCTCGTGCTGACCCTGCTGCTCCTGGCGGTGACCTATGTCACCAGCAATCGCGGCGCCTCCAAAACATCCGAGGGCTGACCCATGTTCATTCTGGAATTCATCGGGCAGATCCTGACCCTCAACGAGCTGGCCGTGTTGGCCATGTTCCTGGGCTTCATCTTCCTGCTCTTCCGCGGGGTGCCCGTGGCTTACGCGCTGGTTGGCATTTCGCTGATCTTTGCGCTCTTTGCCGAGGTGGCATTGGACCCGTACCGCCGGGTGCTGCAGGAATATATCGAGTTCGACCGCACCGGCATCGACTACCAGAAGCTGGGCGCTTTGTCGGGCCGTCTGTTCGGCAACATCGTCAAGAACCCCGTGCTGGTGGCCCTACCGATGTTCATCTTCATGGGGTTGATGCTGGACCAGTCCGGCGTGGCCCAGCGGATGATGCAGTCGATGCAGAAGCTCTTCGGCTCGCTGAAGGGCGGCTTGTCGCTGACGGTGCTGCTGATCGGCATCATCCTCGCCGCCTCCACCGGCGTGATCGGGGCCTCCGTGACCCTGCTGGGCGTGATGGCGCTGCCGGCGATGATGGCGCAGAACTACTCCAAGCCGATTGCGACCGGCACGATTGCCTCGGCAGGCACCCTTGGCATCCTGATCCCGCCGTCGATCATGCTGGTGATCATGTCCGACCAGCTGGCGATCAGCCTGGGCGATTTGTTCATGGGCGCGCTGTTTCCGGGCCTGATCCTCGGCGCGCTTTATATCGTTTTCATCGTGATCTACGGCTTCATCAGCCCCAATTCGATGCCCGCGCCCGAGAAGACCGACGAGGTCGGCTGGCCGGTGATCAAGGAGGTGTTGCTGGCCGTGGTGCCGCCGATGTTCCTGATCCTGCTGGTGCTGGGTTCGATCTTCGCGGGCTTCGCGACGCCGACCGAGGCGTCCGGTCTGGGCGCGTTTGGTGCGACGATCCTCGCGGCGATGAACGGCAAGTTGAACTACACGGTTCTCAAAGAAGTGTCCCGCTCGACGCTCAATACCGCGGGCTACATCGTGGGTATCTTCCTGGCCGCAAACTTCTTCGCTTTCGTGCTGCGCCGCTACGGCGGGGACGAGATCATCCAGAACCTCGTGCTGTCCACCTTCGACGACCCTTACATGATTGTGCTGTTCATCCTGTTCATCGTGTTCCTGCTGGGCTTCCTGTTGGACTGGATCGAGATCACGATCATCATCATGCCACTGATGCTGCCGATTATCGTCGGACTGGAGCTGGCGGTGCCGGGCTTCGATCAGGTGCGTGACCCGGCCGTGGTGTGGTTCGCGATCCTTGTAGCGGTGACGTTGCAGACATCGTTCCTCACGCCACCTGTGGGCTTTGCGCTGTTCTATCTCAAGGGCGTCTGCCCGCCGGGCGTGTCGCTCAGCCACATCTACAAGGGCGTGATCCCCTTCGTGATGCTGCAAATCCTCGGGCTCTTCATCGTGTTCGAGTTCCCGGCGCTCACGACGTGGCTGCCCTCGGTGGCTTACGGAAACTAAAGAGAAAGCCGCGCCCTAGAGCGCGGCTTTTTCCTTTATTCGGCGGCGATATCCTGCGCGTCGCTGCACCTATCTTCCAACGGCAACGGCTCCTTAAAAGTGAGCGTGCGGTAGGGGAACGGAATCTCGATCCCCGCATCATCCAGCGCGCGCTTGACGCCAGCGACCACTTGATCGCGGGAGCGGCGGATATCGACGGGCTCTGAGCCGGTCCACCACGTCACCTCGAAATTGATCGAGGACGACCCGAACTCCTGCGCGAAAATCTGCACTGGCTTGTCGTCGGTGATCACCGTGTCACAGGACTTCACGGCGTCCTCAATCACGCCGCGCGCCTTGTCGATGTCTACATCATAGGCCACGCCGCAGATCACCGTGACGCGCCGCTGATCCTGATCCGTGCGCACGACAACGGGGTTCTTGAACAGGATCGAGTTCGGAACGATGACCAACTGCCCGTCCGTCTGGCGGATATGGCTTTCGCGGATGGCGATGTGGGTCACTTTGCCCTCGATCCCCTCGCACTCGACATGATCCCCGATCCGCATCTCGCGGCGGAACAGGATGATGATGCCCGCGAGGAAGTTCTCGAACACGTCCTTGAAAGCGAAGCCGATCGCGACTGACCCGATGCCGAGCCCGGCGAGGATGCTGGCGGGTGTCAGGCCCGGAAACAGGATGACGGCGGCGATCATCAGCCCGACGACCCAGACGAAGATGGCGGTGAGCAACTGGAACAGTTCTTTCAGGCTTTGGCGCATCCCGGTGCTGCTGAGCACCTTGCGGATGATCGATTGCGCCAGTTTGCTGATCCCCCAAGTCAGAAGGACGACGAAAAGCGAGACTGCCAGCTGCGGCAGGATTTCGATGGTGCCGCGCGCGATTTCGCGCAGCTGGGTGAAGAGTATGGATACTGGTTCCACGGGACAGGCCTTCCGTTAAAGTGCGCACACTAACGCACCAATGGGCCGAAAGGTTCATTCTGTGAGATTTCGGGGCGGTTTAGCCGAGCCCTTGGCAGGTAATCCGCACGTCAGTGGCGAATTTCTCCCCGGCCAGCGGAATGTCCATTTCTTCAAGATCGGCGTCTGCGTCGATGCTCAGCAGCATCGCCTGCATTGCCGCAAGTTCGCCGTCGATGTTGGGCTCGATCCGCTCAAGCGTGCAGGCGTCCGGTCCAGTAAGGGACACCGGCAAGGAGAGGGTGAACGCCGTGTAGTAGCTTTCGTCGAACACCTTGATCGACACCATGTCGGCGCCGATCACGGGCTGGCCCGTGACCTCGCGCAGGTGGCTGGTGGTGATCTGACCGTCGCGCATCTGCGCGGTGGGCTCCATCGGGCGGGACAGAACCAGCGGCTGCCCGTCGAGCCTGACCACCAGATCGCCGGAATAATCCGGCGCCCAGAACATGTCGAACCCGGCAAGCCAAATCTCTTCATCCGCCTCTGTGTTGCCGTCGCCGTCGCCGTCGACCTTGCGCTCTTCGGCGATCAGCAGGGAATAGAATTGATCGTAGCGCCAACTGACGCGCACGTGCGTCAGACGGCCCGTCTCGTCAACGATGACCTCAAGACCGGCGTCGATATAGACATGGGGGTGGGCGTGGGGTGCGGTTGCTGCTGCACAGCACAACGCGCCCGCAAGGGCCGCGCTACGTGCGGCGGACGCGAATAACGACATCGACCTTGGAAATCTCAGTGCCTGCAGGGGCGTCTGGCAATGCGCTGATCTCAAGCTGCTCCTTCGGTGCATCGGTCAGGTGACCGTCGTCTTCCCAGAAGAAATGCGGGTGATCGTCGACGCGGGTGTCGAAGTAGCTTTTCGTGCCGTCCACCATGATCTCGCGGATCAGCCCCGCCTCGGAGAACGCCTTGAGCGTGTTGTAGACGGTCGCCAGCGACACGCCATCCGTCCTCTCGGACGCAGAGGCATAGAGGCTTTCGGCCGTGATGTGCCGGTGCTGCCCGTCACCCACCAGCAGCTCGGCCAATGCCACGCGCTGACGCGTCGGACGCAGACCGGCGCCTGCCAGCCAATCGGTGCCACGTTTGATGCTCTCGGTCGTCATCGGACGGAATTCCTCTTTGCTTATTACCCATATAGGGTGTCCTGCCCCCTTTTTTCAAATGAAATTCAGTCGCAGGTAGGCCGAGTGCCGGGCCTTGCACGCCCCAAAGCGGCGGTGCTAGACGGGGCGACAGGATATGAGATGGGAAAACAGGGGCAAGTGGCATGGCGGATTACCCGACAAGCTTCGGCAAGGACGACCTTCTGAAATGCGCGCGCGGCGAGCTCTTCGGGCCCGGCAATGCGCAGCTGCCGGAGCCGCCCATGCTGATGATGGACCGGATCACCGATATCTCCGGCGACGGCGGGGCCCATGGCAAGGGGCACGTTCTGGCGGAGTTCGACATCACGCCGGACTTGTGGTTCTTCGAGTGTCACTTTCCCGGCAACCCGATCATGCCCGGCTGCCTTGGCCTTGATGGTCTGTGGCAGCTGACCGGCTTCAACCTCGGCTGGCGCGGCTGGACCGGGCGCGGCTATGCGCTGGGCGTGGGTGAGGTGAAGCTCAAGGGCATGGTGCGCCCCGACCGCAAGATGCTGACCTACAAGATCGACTTCACCAAGGCGGTTCAGACCCGCCGCCTGACCATGGGCGTGGCCGACGGCATCGTCGAGGCCGACGGCGAGGTGATCTACGAGGTCAAGGACATGAAGGTCGCGCTCAGCGAGAGCTGAGGGCACCGACCCTTCCTGCTTGCACCCCCCGGCTCGCCCGTCCTACATGAGATAACGGCTTGAAAGAGGAGTGCGCCCATGCGCCGCGTCGTCGTCACCGGGCTAGGGATCGTCAGCCCGATCGGAAATTCCGCAGCGGAGGTCACCGCCGCCCTGAAGGCGGGCACCTCCGGCATCGAGGCCAGCCCCGAGATGGCCGAGCACGGCTTTCGCAGTCAGGTCGCAGGCACCCTCAAGATCGACATTAAAGAGCACGTCGACAAGCGCGCCCTGCGCTTCATGGGCCCCGGCGCGGCCTATGCTTACATCGCCATGACGCAAGCGATCGCCGATGCTGGGTTGTCGGAGGATGACGTCGTGAACCCGCGCACCGGTCTGATCGCGGGCTCTGGCGGCCCGTCCACCAGCGCCATGTTCGCCGCGCACCAATCGGTGCTCAACACCGGCGCGACCAAGCGGATCGGGCCCTTCGCGGTGCCCAAGACCATGTCGTCCACCATCTCTGCCAACTTGGCGACCTCCTTCAAGATCAAGGGTATCAACTACTCGATCACCTCCGCCTGCTCGACCTCCCTGCATTGCATCGGGGCTGCGAGCGAGCAGATCATGCTGGGCAAGCAGGACGTGATGTTCGCAGGCGGCGGGGAAGAGCTGGACTGGACGCTTTCCTGCCTGTTCGATGCGATGGGCGCGATGAGCAGCAAATACAACGACACGCCCGAACGCGCCTCCCGCGCCTTCGACGCGGACCGCGACGGCTTCGTGATTGCGGGCGGCGGCGGCATCGTCGTGCTCGAGGAGCTGGAACGCGCCCAGGCACGCGGCGCAAAGATCTACGCAGAGGTGACAGGCTTCGGCGCGACATCAGACGGCGCGGATATGGTCGCGCCATCGGGCGAGGGCGGCGAGCGCGCGATGCGCATCGCGCTGGACACCATCCCCGAAGGCCGGTCCGTGAGCTATATCAACGCCCATGGCACCTCGACCCCGGTGGGCGACGTGGGCGAGGTCGAGGCCGTGCGCCGGGTCTTCGGCGATGGCAGCACGCCGCCGATTTCCAGCACCAAGTCGATGACGGGCCACAGCCAGGGCGCCACCGGCGCGCAGGAGGCGATCTACTGCCTGCTGATGCTCGACGGCGATTTCATCGCACCCTCGATCAATGTCGAGACGCTCGATCCCGCGCTCAAGCCCGCCGAGATTGCCACCGAGATGGTCGAGAACGCAGGCCTCGACACCGTGATGACCAACTCTTTCGGGTTCGGTGGGACCAACGGGTCCATGTTGCTTTCCAAGTTCAAAGGGTAGGGAAATGGCCGGATCAATGCAGGGCAAGCGCGGCCTCATTATGGGGGTCGCCAACGAGCGCTCCATCGCATGGGGCATCGCCAAGGCAATGGCGGCGGAGGGCGCGGAGCTGGCGTTTTCCTATCAGGGCGAGGCCTTCGGCAAACGAGTCGAGCCGCTGGCGGCTTCCCTCGGCTCGGACTTTCTGGTCGATGTGGACGTGACCGATGATGCCTCGCTCGATGCCTGCTTTGACGGGCTGAAGGAGAAATGGGGCACGCTCGATTTCGTCGTCCACGCCATCGCGTTCTCCGACAAGAACGAGCTGACCGGGCGCTTCATCAACACCTCGCGCGACAATTTCAAGAACTCCATGGTGATCTCGTGCTACTCGCTGATCGACGTCGCCCGCCGCGCTGCCCCGTTGATGACGGAGGGCGGCACGTTGCTGACGCTGACCTATCAGGGATCCAACCGGGTGACGCCATTCTACAACGTGATGGGCGTGGCCAAGGCCGCGCTAGAGAGCACCGTGCGCTACCTCGCAAATGATCTCGGTCCCGACGGTATCCGCGTGAACGCCATCTCGCCGGGTCCTATGAAGACACTTGCAGGGGCCGCCATCGGCGGCGCGCGGCGCACATTCCGCCAGACCGAGGCCAATGCCCCCATGCGCGCCAATGCCACGCTCGAGGCCGTGGGCGGCACCGCCGTCTATCTGGCGTCGGACGCGGGCGCCTGCACCACGGGCGAGATCATTCGCGTCGATGGCGGCTATCACGTGCTTGGCATGCCGCAGCCGGAGAACCTTTGAGCGCGGCTGCGCCGTTTCTGACCCTGCGACGGCTTGCGGCGTTCTGCGTCGATTTCTTCCCGGTGATGCTGGTCCTCGACCTGTTCCTGCCCTTGTCGGACGCGGGCGTGCTGGCGGTGGCGAGTTTCATCCTGTTGGTCGTCTCGACGGCGCTACGCGGGGCCACACCGGGTAAGCGCCTGCTGGGCTTGAGCGTTTACGGCACCGGCTGCCACGCCTGCCGCGAGCTGCGCCGCCTCTGGCCTTTGCTGGCGCTGGGCTTGTTCGCGCTGGCGCTCGAGGCCGCAGCCTTGCGCGGTGCCGTCCCGCCTTCGGGTTTCGTTCTGCTCTGCACGCTCGCGGGCATCGTCGCGATGTGGATGACCCATCTCTGGCCGCTCCTGCGCGGAGAAGACTTGGTGCATAATCGGGCCACCGGCCTGAGCGTCGGCCCCCGTCGATCTTGAATATTTTAGCCAAGATGAAGCCAATCGATGGTCCTTCTTTGGCCACGTTATGCGTGTTCTCTCGCCTCTAAGTTTGAGAGGATTTGGCGATGTTGGCGCTTCTGGCCACCTGCGTTTTGTGCGTGATGATGCTGTATACCCTGCGGGGCGGGCTGGTGTCCGACCGGGGGCTGACCGTGGTCGGCATGGATATCGAAAGCTTGGGCTTGGGCGTCTTGGCCTTCGTTGCCGCCGCTTGGTATTTCGGGCCGCTCTACGGCGTCGCCATCGTATTCTCCGTGATGATCCACGAGTTCGGTCATGTGGCCGCCTACCGCATTGCGGGCCATGACGACGCGCGCTTCCGCCTGATCCCGCTGATGGGCGGCGTGGCGATTTCTGACCGCGCCCCCGAAACGCAGGCGCATGACTTCTTCATCACGCTGATGGGTCCCGGCATCTGTTTGGCACCCATGGCGCTGGCCTACGCCCTGTCCGAGATGGTCGCGCCGTTCTCGCATCAGGCGGCGGAATTCCTGTGGATCTTCGCCATTGTCACCGGCGCGCTGAACTTCTTCAACCTGCTGCCCTTCTGGCCGCTCGACGGGGGGCGCTGCGTGCGCATCCTGACCGACACCTTCGCGCCGGGGGCCACGTCCTACGTCACCATCGCCATGAGCGCCGCCCTCGCCGCCTCCGCCGTCGCGATGCAATCCATGGCGCTGTTCTTCTTCGCCATCCTCGGCGCGCAGTCGCTGTTCTCCTGGTCGGAAGCCTGGATCCAGAAAGCGGGCCTGACGAAAGGCCAAGGTATCCTGGCGCTGTCGGCCTACCTGTTCACCGCGGGCGCCCATCTGTGGGGCGGCTATTCCATGGTCATGCGCTTCCTATAAGCGGTTGCCTTTCGCGTCCCCTGTGCCACTCTCGCGCACAAGAAGGAGGACGCCCCATGCCGATCACCACCTGCGTTTTTGATGCCTATGGCACGCTCTTCGATGTTTCTGCCGCGGCCCGGCAGGCCGCCGAAGAGCCCGGGCGCGACGCGCTGGCCGCCTGCTGGCAGAAGCTTGCAAATGACTGGCGGCTGAAGCAGCTGCAATACACGTGGCTGCGGGCGGTCACGGGCGATCATTGCGATTTCTGGGACGTCACTCAAAACGGGCTCGACTGGGCGATGGAGGCCAACGATCTCGATGATCTGGAACTGCGTGAGCGGCTCCTCGCGCTCTATTGGGAGCTGCGCGCTTACAAAGAGGTCCCCTTCATGCTGGCCCACCTGAAAGCCGCCGGGCTGAAGACCGCGATCCTGTCCAACGGCTCGCCCGACATGCTTGAGGGCGCGGTCACCTCTGCGGGCATTGGCGACACGCTCGATGCGGTGTTGTCGGTCGAAAATGTGGGCATCTTCAAGCCCGCTGCAGCCGTCTATGACATGGTCGGCACGGAATTCGGCTGCGCCAAGGACGAGGTGTTGTTCGTCTCGTCCAACGGCTGGGATGCGGGCTGCGCGACGGGCTACGGCTTCACAACCGCGTGGGTCAATCGCGCGGGCGAGCCGGTCGATCGACTGCCATGGACGCCCGCCCATATCCTGCCCGACTTAACTACGATTCCAGAATTGGCGGGTGCGCTGTGAGCACGTTCACCGCCGCCGATGGCGTCCCGATTTACTACACCGATGATGGCGCGGGGCTTCCGGTTCTCTGCCTCGCCGGACTTACCCGTAACAGCACCGATTTCGACTACATCGCGCCGCATCTGGGGGACGTGCGGATGATCCGCATGGATTATCGCGGGCGCGGCAAATCCGGCTGGTCCGCGCCCGAAACCTACACCTTGATGCAGGAGGGCGCGGATGTGCTGGCGCTGCTCGACCATCTCGGGATCGAGAAGGCCGCGATCCTCGGCACGTCGCGCGGCGGCATCATCGCCATGGGGCTCGCGGCGACGGTCAAGGAGCGCCTGTTCGGCGTCTGCCTGAACGACATTGGGCCAGAGATCGCCGCGCCGGGGCTCGATGCCATAAAGAATTACCTTGGCCGCAGACCCACGTTTCGTACCATGGAGGAGGCGACGGTAGAACGCGCCAAGCTCATGGCAGGGTTCGAAAATGTGCCCGTTGAGCGCTGGCGCGCCGAGGCTGAGAAGCATTATGTCGAGACGGATGAGGGCCTTGATATTAACTACGATCCTGGCCTGCGCGAAGGCGTGTTGGGGCAATCGGGCAATCTGAATCCGGATCTCTGGCCCTTTTTCGACGCGCTCGAAGGCCTGCCGACGGCCCTGATCCGCGGCGCAAATTCCGACCTTCTGACGGCAGAGACAGCCGCGAAAATGGCCGACCGCCGCCCCGATATGCTGGTCGCAGAGATTCCCGACCGCGGCCACGTACCATTCTTAGACGAGCCAGAAAGCGTTCTGGTGATCCGCGCCTGGATTGAGGAAATGCAGTGAATATCGACTTGATCGAAGCCGCCGCCGTGCGGCTGAAAGGCCACGCGCGGCGCACCCCGATGTTGACCTCGCCCTTCGTCGACGAGATCGCCGGGCGGCGTGTGTTTTTGAAGACCGAAGCACTGCAGCACACCGGCTCTTTCAAATTCCGCGGGGCGTGGTCCGCGCTCTCGGCGTTAACCGATAATGCGCTCAAGGCGGGGGTCATCGCGATTTCCAGCGGCAACCACGCGCAAGGGGTCGCTTTGGCCGCGCGGGAACATGGTACGAGCGCTGTGATCATCATGCCCGCCGACGCGCCGGTGATGAAGATCGAGAACACGAAGGCACTCGGCGCAGAGGTCGTGCTGTATGACCGCGAGACCGAGGACCGCGACGAGATCGGCGCGCGCCTGTCCGAAGAACGCGGCCTGACCCTCGTCAAACCGTTCGACGAGCCGCAGGTGATCGCAGGGCAGGGAAGCGTCGGGTTGGAAATCGCCGAACAGGCGGCGGAGCTCGGCGCGAACGCATCCGAAGTGCTGGTGTGTTGCGGGGGCGGGGGACTGACCTCCGGCATCGCTTTGGCGTTGGAGGCCAAAGCCCCGGAATTAACCATACGCCCGGTCGAGCCGGAAGGCTTTGATGACGTGACCCGCTCGCTTGTCAGCGGCCGGATCGAGCGCAACGCGCAGGTCTCCGGCTCGCTCTGCGACGCGATTATCACGCAGCAGCCCGGCAATATCACCTTCCCGATCTTGCACCGTCTGTGCGGCCCTGGCCTGGTCGTGCCAGAGGAAGACTGCCTTCGTGCGATGGTCGTGGCCTTCGCCCGGCTTAAAATCGTGCTCGAGCCCGGCGGCGCAATCGCGCTCGCCGCGGCGCTTTATCACGGTGACCAGATTGCGGGCGATGACGTCATCGCCGTGGCCTCCGGCGGCAATGTCGACGCGGACGTTTTCCAAATGGCGCTGGAGAAATACGGAGACGCGACATGACCGATTTCACCATAGCCAGCTTCAATGTGAAAAACCTTATCGGCCCCGAGCAGGAATACTACCGCTTCGAGAAATACACCCAAGAAGAGCACGCTTGGAAGGAAGATTGGCTTGCAGATCAGGTGTTTACGCTGAACGCTGACATCATCGGCTTCCAGGAAATCTTCGAGAAAGAGGCGCTGCAGAAGGTCATCGTCGAGGCGGACAGGCGCGGCATGGCCTCCAACGATGACGCCGTGCCAGACCGCTCCAAACGCTACGCGCGCAAGGCGATTTTCCGCAAGCTGGCCTATACCGACTACCAGCACGCCGCCTTGGCCTTCGCACCAAACCTGAGTGATGGCGCGCCCGGCCAGCGCCGTCCGGGCGTCGCAATGATCTCGCGCTTTGGCTTCAAGGGCACGCCCGAGGTGATTCAGGAAATCGACCCGGTGCTCGAAATTCCCTTCGGCACGATGGCGGGCGGGGATGGCGGGATGTTCCGGCTCGACCGCCTCTCGCGACCGATCCTCAAGGCGCGCATCCCCGTCGGTGGCCAAGTAATCACGGTGTTCAACTGCCACCTGAAATCCAAGCTCGGCGAGTTTGTCGCGCGCCCCGATGGCAGCGTGCCAGAGGTCGATCTCATTAACTACGATCCGGTGGGCCGAGCGCTGGGCTCGCTACGGTCTGCAGTGCGTCGCATGGCGGAAGCCTGGGTGCTGCGCCGCCTCGTGGTGCGCGAGATTAAGAAGGGCTATCCGGTGATCGTCATGGGCGATCTGAACGACAGCGACAGTGCCGTCAGTTCGGAAATTCTCGCCGGCGAACGCCCGTTCAAAAACTACGCATGGCTGCGGCGGCACGACGCCAAGCGCGCCAATGAGCGCTACACCGATGCCGAGGACGAATTGATCCGCGGTGCGATTGAGCAGGTTCGGCTGGAGAGCTGCGAAAAGCTTTTCGTGCGCAAATCCATGCGCGATATGGTCTACACCTCGGCCTTCGGTGGCGTGTTTGAAAGCATCGACCAGATCCTGCTCAGTCCGCATTTCGTGGGTGGCGAGGAGCAGATCGGCGAGATGAATTACTTCTCGGTGTTTAATGACCACCTGACTGACGGCTCACACCCCGAAGCGCCCTACAACAAGCTCGCGTCCGACCACGGGCAGATCATGGCGCATCTGCGGTTGTGGGACGCCTGAGCGCGCTCGCGACCGTCACCCAAGCCGTCAGCATCAGCGCCATCGCCAGCAAGTAAGCCGCGCCGGGCAGGAAAATCGGAGCATCCGACGCGGTGAAGATCGAGAACACTTTGGTAAACATCAACGGCGCGAAGATCATGCCAAGTGCGTTGATCGACGACATCACCCCTTGCAGCTCGCCTTGCTGGTTGTCCGGCGCTTCGCCCGACATGATGCCCTGCAACGCGGGTGCGACGACCGCGCCAAACGCCGCCATCGGCGTCAGCGCCAGCAGCAGCCAACCGTTGGAGATGAAAGCCATCATGCACAAGGTTCCGGCGTTATAGACAAGGCCCCAAACCACCGTGCGCCGCTCGCCCAGTCGCGCGATCACCCAGCGGATCAGCACCGCCTGGGTCACCGCGATCGAGATGCCGTAGATCGCCAGCGACGCGCCGATCATGCCCGGCGACCAGTTGAAGTTTGCCGCCGTGTAGTAGGCCCAGATCGCCGGATAGACCATGTTTGCGACCTGGTAGAAAAAGTAAACGGCCAGCAGCGCGCCAAGGCCCGGAAGCTTCGCAATAGCCTCCAACCCGCCCACCGGGTTCGCGCGGGACAGATCGAAGGGGCGGCGGTTCTCGGGCTTCAAGGTTTCGGGCAAGATGAGGTAGCCGAACAGGAAATTCGCCGCCGCCAGTGCCCCCGCCGCCCAGAACGGCGCGCGCGGGCCAAGCTCTGCCAGCAATCCGCCGATCACCGGGCCCAGCACGAACCCTACCCCGAATGCTGCGCCGATCAGCCCGAAATTCTGCGCCTTCTTCTCGCGCGGGGAGATGTCGGCCATGAAGGCCGACGCGGTCGCCTGGGTCGCCGCGGTGATGCCGCCGATCACCCGGCCCAGCAGCAGCAGCCACATCGTGCCCGCGAGCGCCATGATCACATAATCCAGCGCCATCACCCCGTTGGAGGTCAGCAAGACTGAGCGCCGTCCGAACCGGTCCGACAGCGCCCCGATGGTGGGCGAGAACAGAAACTGCATCAGCGCGAAGGTCGCCGACAGGATGCCGCCCCACAGCGCCGCGCCAGAGATATCCGTCTGCCCCACGTCGCGGATCAGATCCGGCATCACGGGCAGGATCAGGCCAATGCCCATGGCATCGATCACGACCGTGATCAGGATGAATGTGATGGGCAGGTTCGACTTCATCCGCCCACTCTTGAAGCCGCGCGGCCTTCAAGGCAAGCGTTACACGGGGTCAGATGTGCCCGATATCGCTCAAGAATTGTGACACGTGATCCGCGAAGGCCTCGGGTTGTTCGACGCAGGGCAGGTGGCCCGCGCGGCGGATCAGCTCGAACCGCGAGCCCTTGATCAACTCATGCGTCTCGCGCACCAGATCGGGGGGTGAGGCCCCGTCATCGGAGCCCGCAATCACCAGCGTCGGCAGGGTCAGCGCCGCGGTCTGCGTATAGAAGTCGGTGCCCGCGATCGCGGCACATGCGCCCAGATAGCCGTCCTGTGGCGTGTCGGTGAGCATCTTGCGCCACTCCGCCAGCTCCGGCGTCGCGCGGAAGGCGCGGGAAAACCACCGCTCCATCACCGCATCGGCCATGGACTCGAGCCCGCCCGTCCGGATCGCATCCATGCGGTCCTGCCACAGCTGCGCCGTGCCCATCTTCGGCGCCGTGTTCGACAGCACCAGCGCTCGGATCTGATCGAGCCGTTTGGTCGCGAGCCCTTGCGCGATCATCCCGCCAATGGACAGGCCCACGAAGACGCAATCGCGGACATGCAGATGGTCCAGAAGCATCTCCGCATCGCGGATCAGCGACCCCATGGAATAGGGCGGCTCCGGCACGTCCGAGCCGCCATGCCCGCGCATGTCATAGCGGATCAGCCGCAGGTTGGACGGCAGGCGGGGGATGATCTTGTCCCACAGCTCCAGCGACGTGCCCAGCGAGTTGGAAAACAACACCGGCTGGCCGGAGGGGTTGCCATCCTCACGCACGTTCAGCGAGATATGGCCAAGGTCGATCTTCAATAGGGTAGTCCCACGTAGTTCTCCGCCAGCTCCGTCTGGGCCGCGGTCGAGTGTTCCAGATAGCTCAATTCCGCCTCTTGGATACGCTGATCAAACGCGGTTTGATCGGGGAAGCGGTGCAGCTTGGTTGTCATCCACCACGAGAACCGCACGGCCTTCCAGACCCGCGCCAACGCGCGCTCGGAATAACAGTCCAGCCCATGGTCATCGCCCTGATAGTGCTGCGTCAGCCCCTCGAACAAGTAATGCACATCCGACACGGCCAAGTTCAGCCCCTTCGCCCCTGTCGGCGGCACGATATGGGCGGCATCGCCCACCAGAAACAGCCGCCCCCACCGCATTGGCTCCGCCACGTAAGAGCGCAGCGGGGCAATGGATTTCTCGATGCTGGGGCCAGTGACCAACGTGTCGGCGGCGTCCTCTGGGATGCGGCGTTTCAGCTCGTCCCAGAAAGCGGCATCGCTCCACTTCTCCAGCGGGTCATCGACCAGGGCTTGAATGTAGTAGCGGCTGAGCGCCGCGTTGCGCATCGAACACAGCGCAAAGCCGCGGGCGTGGTTGGCGTAGATCAGCTCGTCGGACACGGGGGGCGTCTCGGACAAAACGCCGAGCCAGCCAAAGGGGTAAACCCGCTCGAACTCCTGCAACACGTGCGTCGGGATCGCCTTGCGCGAGACGCCGTGGAAGCCGTCACAGCCCGCCACGAAGTCGCAATCAATGCGGTGCTCGGTGCCATCCTTCGTGTAGGTCACGAAAGGCGCATCGGTGTCGAGCCCGCCCGGCGTGACGCCGTCCACCTCGTGGATCACCGCGTCACCATGGGCATCATACAGATCGCGCGTCACTTCGGTCTGGCCGTAAACCATGACCTTCTTGCCAATGAGCGCATCGAAATCGATGCGAAAGCCGCGATTCTGCGCGGCAAGGTAAGTGCCGGTGTGAACGAAACCCTCGCTCTGCATCCGTGCGCCGAGATTGGCGTGCTTCAGCATCTCAACCGTGCCCCATTCCAGTACACCTGCGCGGATGCGCGACAGCACGTAGGCGCGCGTGCGCCGCTCCAGCACAACGCTGTCGATACCCGCCAGACGCAGCAAGCGGGACAGCAGCATGCCCGATGGGCCGCCGCCGATGATGGCAACCTGAGTGCGCATTCGCCCCTCCCTGTTACCGGGCAGCTTGGAGGAATTTGATTGGCACTGTCAATCAAATTGAAAATCGCGCTTGCGAAGGCCGTGTTTGGCGTCGAGGGTCAGCGAAGTTTGAACGACAGGACGACCGCCATGACGACAATACGAGCCGCAGTTTGCCACAGCTTTGGCGCGCCCCTGAGTGTGGAGGAGGTCGAGCTGCGCGCGCCGATTGCGGGCGAGGTCGAGGTCACGCTAGAGGCCTGCGCAATCTGCTTTTCGGATATTTCATATCTTGATGGCGGCTGGGGTGGCAATCTGCCCGCAGTCTACGGACACGAGGCGTCGGGGCGGATCACCGCATTGGGGGACGGCGTGACCGGTTATGCGGTTGGCGACGCGGTGCTCGTCACCCTGATCCGGTCCTGCGCCGCTTGCGCGCCGTGTGCGTCGGGCGTGCCCACGCAATGCGCGACCCCCTATGACAAAATGGCCGGGCCGCTCACCACTGCCACGGGCGGCGCGTTGGAACACGGGCTGGCCTGCGGGGCCTTTGCCGAACGCGCGGTGGTCGACCAAAGCCAGATTGCGCGCATCCCCGATGACATGGCGATGGACGCGGCGTGCCTTCTGTCATGCGGCGTGATCACGGGGGTGGGCGCTGCGGTGAACACGGCGAATGTCCGTCCGGGCCAAACCGTGGTCGTCATCGGCGCGGGCGGGGTCGGGTTGAATGCCATTCAGGGCGCGGCCATCGCGGGGGCCGCACGCATCATCGCGGTCGATATGGTGCCAGAGAAGCTCGATGTCGCGCGCGAATTCGGCGCAACGGACGGGGTTCTCGCGACTGACGAAGCACCATGGGCGCGCGTCGCCGAGATCACCAATGGCCGCATGGCCGATGCCGTCCTCGTGACCGTGGGCGCGATCCCCGCGTTCGAGGCCGCGCCGCGCTATCTGGCGGCAAGTGGCAACATGTATATTGTGGGTCTGCCGCATTCGGGCGATATGGCGCGCTACGAGCCCGTGATCCTCGGGGCGCTGGGGCAGGGGATGAAGGGCTCGAAGATGGGGGACGTCGTCTTGCGGCGCGACATTCCATGGATGGTGGATCTGTACCAGCAGGGCCGCCTGAAGCTCGACGAGTTGGTCTCCGGCCGTTGGTCTCTCGACCAGATCAACGAGGCCATCGCCGATACCCGATCCGGTGCCGCCCGACGCAATGTCATCGTGTTCAAATAGGGCCCCGACATGCTGAAGCTTCAGGACCTCGACATCATCGTTACCTCACCCCCGGCCCCCGGCTGGGGCGGGCAATATTGGATCTTCGTCAAGGTCACGACTGCCTGCGGCATCACCGGCGTGGGGGAGGTCTATGCCTCCGCCGTCGGCCCCGACGCTATGCGCGCGGTGATCGAGGATGTGTTCACCCGGCATATGGCGGGTGAGAGCGCCGAGAACGTCGAATGGATGTTCCGCCGCGCCTATTCATCCGGCTTCACGCAGCGCCCCGATCCCACAGTGATGGGCGCGTTCTCGGGGCTGGAGATCGCCTGTTGGGACATTCTTGGCAAGGCGCGGGAGCGCCCCGTTTGGGCCTTGCTCGGCGGCATGATGAACCCGCGCGTGCGCGCCTACACCTATCTCTACCCGCTGCCGCATCATGATCTGACGGATTTCTGGACCTCGCCCGAGATGGCCGCGGAAGCCGCCATTGATGCGGTGGATCGCGGCTATACGGCCGTCAAGTTCGATCCGGCTGGCCCCTACACGATCCACGCTGGTCACCAACCTGCAATGTTCGACCTGTCCCTGTCGGTCGCCTTTTGCAAGGCCATCCGCGAGGCGGTCGGCGACCGCGCCGACCTGCTCTTTGGCACCCACGGGCAGTTCAACACCGCAGGCGCGATCCGCATGGGCCGCGCGATCGAGCCTTACCAGCCGCTCTGGTTCGAAGAGCCGCTGCCGCCCGACAACGCGCTCGAATTTGCCGAGGTCGCCCGCGCCGTCGCCATCCCGATCTCTGCGGGTGAACGCCTGACGACCAAGGCCGAGTTTGCCACGCTCCTGCGCACCGGCGGCGTCAAAATCCTGCAGCCCGCCTTGGGCCGCGCTGGCGGCATCTGGGAGATGAAGAAGCTGGCCGCGCTGGCAGAGGTTTTCAACGCGGAAATGGCCCCGCACCTTTATGCCGGGCCCGTCGAGTGGGCCGCCAACATCCATCTCGGCGCGTCCCTGCCGAACCTGTTGATGTGCGAGACGATCGAGACTGACTTCCACCGCGACCTGATCGGCGGCGCCATCGCGGTCGAGAACGGTTTCATCACGCCGCCGCAGACCCCGGGCCTCGGGATAGAGCTGAACGAGGATCTGGCGCGCGCCAATCCGTGGACGGGGCAGGGGCTGCATCTGCAGATGCAAGAAGAGCCCTGCGATTACCAGAACGGCAATTCCTTTGCCGGGGGCGCGCCGCTGAAGACCTAGCGGGAGTTTTCGTATTCCAGCCTTTGTTTGGCGATCGCTTCATTGCGTGACGCCTTCTGGCTGTCTGACAAACTGTCCTCGACGTAAGTGAGATGCGCCTCGACCGCAGCGCGGGCGCCCGCTTCGTCGCGGGCCTGCAGCGCCTCATTGATGGCGCGGTGCTGGTCCAGAAGCGTGTCGCGGGTGGTGCGCTGCTTGAACATCATCTGGCGGTTGTAGAACACGCCTTCGCGCAGCATCTGGAACATCGCGCGCATCATGTGCAGCATGATGACATTATGGCTGGCCTCGATGATGGCCAGATGGAATTCGGCATCGAGCTGCGCCTCTTCCGCCGGGTTTCGTTTGGTGTGGGCCGCTTCCATTTTGCGGAAGATCGTGTCGACCACCGTCAAGTCCGTGTCTGAGCCCATACGCGCGGCGCGTGCCGCTGCCAGCCCTTCGAGATCGCGGCGAAAGGAGATGTAGTCGAACACCGCCTCGTCGTGGTCGGCAAACAGTTGCACCAGTGCGTCGGAGAAGGCCGCGCCCACGACCTCCGCCACGTATATGCCCGCGCCTGCCTTGGTCGCCAGCAATCCACGCTCTTGCAGATGGGCTACCGCTTCGCGCAGTGACGGGCGCGACACGCCCATTTTTTCGGCCATTTCGCGCTCCGACGGAAGGCGCTCGCCGGGCTTGAGGATGCCGCGCAGGATCAAAAGCTCGATCTGGCGGACCACGGCTGTGGACAGCTTCTCCGCCTCGATTTTCTGAAATGGCATCGCAAACCTCCCGAATTGGTCAATTTATATGACCAGAACCCCAGTGAAACAACAAAAAACGGCCCCCGCGCGCGCAGGGGCCGTTGATGCAGCTTTGGGGCTCAATCAGGCGGCGTTGGGCCGGATGATGATGTCGACGCGGCGGTTCTGCGCCTTGCCCTCTTCGGTCAGGTTGGACGCGACCGGGCGGCTCTCGCCCTGGCCCCAAGAGCGGATGCGCGACGGCGACACGCCCGCATCTTCCAGCGTGAAGGCCACCGATTGCGCGCGGCGCTCCGACAGGTCGTAATTGTAGCTCTCCGAGCCGGTGTCGTCGGTGTGGCCCACGATGTTGACCGTCGTGTCCGGGTAGTCGCGCAGGTTGTTCGCCAGCGCTTCCAGATCGGCCCGCAGGTCCGAGCGCAGGGTCGAGCTGTCGGACGCAAACAGCAGATCCTGCGGCATGGTCACGCGCAGCTCGTCGCCGGTGTTGGTGATCTCGATGTCTTCATTGCCGATGTCGCGGCGCAGATCCTGCGCCTGCTTGTCCAGCTGGTGGCCGATGAAGCCGCCCGCGGCGGCGCCAATGCCCGCGCCAACGACGCCCTTGATCAGTTTGTTGTCGTCGCTTGACGCGCCGATCAGGCCACCGATTGCGCCGCCAATAACGGCGCCGGTCTGGGACTTGTTTACGTCGGAAAGGCTGTCTGTGGTGCAAGCGCTCGCAGCGAGCGCCACTGCGGCCAGCGCCGCGATGGGTTTGATGGTCATGTTACCTGCCTCAGGTCTCTGTGGGTGCCGCCGTTTGCCGACGTGCGTTATAGCCCTGAGAATAGGCGAAAATCACCTGTCTGTTAAGGGGAAAACCCGGGCAGGCAAAATCATGCCACCCGCCCGGGCTCCACTGCTCTTAGGTGTTGGTCGGGCGGATGATGATCTCCACCCGGCGGTTCTGGGCGCGGCCAGATGCGCTGTCGTTCGAGGCAACAGGCTGGCTTTCGCCCTGACCCACGGTGCGCAGGCGGTTGCCCGACACGCCAGAAGACCGCAACACGCCAGCAACGGTCTGGGCCCGACGCTCCGACAGGCGCTGGTTATAGCCCGCCTCGCCAGTGCTGTCGGTGTGGCCCACAACGATTACGGTCGAGTTTGGGTAGTCGTTGAGGTTGCCCGCAACCGCCCGCAGATCGGCCACCAGATCGCCGCGCAGCCGGTCGCTGTCGGTCGCAAACAGCAGGTCCTGCGGCATGGTCACGCGCAGCTCGGTGCCGGTGTTCACAACGCCGATCTCGTCGCTATCAAGATCGCGGCGCAGGTCATCCGCCTGTTTATCAAGTTCGTTGCCCACCGCGCCGCCGATGGCGCCACCAATGGCAGCCCCGATGATGCCGCGTTCCAACTTGTTGTCAGAGGTCGAGTTCGCCCCTAGCGCGCCGCCAACCGCAGCCCCGATCAAAGCGCCGTTCTTGGCGCGCTGGTTGGGATCAGAGGCATCGCAGGCGGTCAGCAGAAAGGCCGCGGCGGGCAGGGCGAGAATGGCAGGTTTCATAAGTCACAGGTCCTTGTTGCGCCACGACATGCGGCAAGACGAAGCCTAAGATTGGGACTGCGGGCCACACTTACAACTCACACAAATGTGTGGCCCGGCGGGGTCCCGCCGACGAGGTCACTTCTTTGAAATGTTGCGCCGCTCGGCGGGTTTTCGCCCGCGCGTGCCGCGCGTTCAGGCGTCGGTCAGCGCGGTCTCGTAAGCCAGCATCGCCCGTTTGACGGGCAGGCCCCAATGGTAGCCGCCCAGGCCGCCCGATTTGCGCAAGGCGCGGTGGCAGGGGATCAGCCAGCTGATCGGGTTGCGCCCCACCGCCGTGCCCACCGCGCGCACCGCCTTGCGGTTGCCTACGGTTGCCGCGATCTCCGAATAGGTCGTGACGTGACCTGTCGGCACCTTAAGCAAAGCCTCCCAGACCTTGATCTGGAACGGCGCACCGATCAGGTAGAGCGGCGCGTCCGACGGCTTGTCCGGCGTCGCCCCAAAGGCGTCCATCACCCAAGGGCGCAACATCATCGGATCTTCCACGTAGGTGGCTTTGGGCCAGCGGCTGGTCAAATCCTCCATCGCCGCCGCCTCGCCGGTCTCGGCCGCAAAGCCGATCCCGCAGATGCCTTTCTCGGTGCCCATCACCAGCGCCGGGCCAAAGGGGCTTTCAAACCAGCCCCAATAGATCGTCAGCCCGTCGCCCTTGCGGGCGAACTCACCGGGGCTCATCGCTTCCCATTTGACGAACAGATCGTGCAAGCGCCCGCTGCTCGACAGGCCAACGCTGTCGGCGGTCTCCAGCGTCGTGAAGCGCGCCTCCAACATCGCCTTGGCATGGCCGAGGCGTAGGTACTGTTGCAGACGCCCAGGCGACACGCCCGCCCATTTGCTGAAAACCCGTTGGAAATGCGCAGGGCTCATCCGCATCTCGGCAGCCAGCGCGTCCAGCGACAGCGGGCCATCCTTGGCCTCATCCACCGCTTCAATCGCGCGTTTCACCAACCCGTAATGGTAGCTGGCTTCCACCTGCGCTGCGTGGTCATGGGTGATATGATCGGTTTTGTGTTCCATGGGCCCAAGCTATGCGACGCGCTTTGCCGCCGCGACCCGCATTTTGCGCATTGCGGCGCTGGGCGCGGGATCAGGCCCGCGCGATGCTCAGCGGATCGCAATCCAGCATCGCGGCCAAATCAAGCCCCAACTGCTGCGCTTCCCACCCGTGCATGACGCCCATCGCGGGCTGCGCATGGGCGGCGAGATCAAGATCCAGCCGGTCGATCTTCTCCGCCGCATCCTCGCGCAGGCACTGCGTCGCGCCGCTACTCAGCTGCATCGTTTCGACCCACGCGCCATTGGCCTGAATGATCTCGGGCGCTTCGAACAGCAGATGCATGCAAGACGCCTTGCTCGTCGCCCGGTCCGGGAAACAAATCTGCGCGGGGCTCACATACTTGGCTTCCACCAGCATGGACTCCAGCCCGAAATACAGCTCCACCTGCCAGCCGGTCAGCACCACCCTATGCCGCGCGGCGATTAGCGGGTTCATCGGGCTGTCTTCCGTCACGCCGCTGAGCACCGGCAGGCGCACTGCAGGCACCTGCTGCGGCTCTGCCCACAAGCAGTCGCGCCCGATCCAGCGCACCGGCTTGAAGCCGCCGCCGAAGGTCTGCACCTTGTCGCCCCGCCGCAGCCATTCCACCGGCACCGGCCCGTCATCCGTCGTCACTACGGTACCCGCCCCAAAACCCGAAATCGGCAAGGCCTGCGCGGACAGATCGCTGTCGCGGCGCGGTTCCGCAACGGGGTCGGCCGGAATCGGGGCAGTGGCGAGGGGCATGGCAGTGTCCTGTTGCGCTACATCGGTCTTGGGTTTGACGTATCTACGTAAAGCCTTCCTGAAACGCCTAGCCTTCTTTAGCTAAAACTTGATCCATCCCGCCCCCTTGCCGTGCGCGCGCCAAGCGGGCATACCCGCGCGCGATGACAAAGCCTGCCAAACAGCTCGACTACCACACGATCCACGAGATTTTCTCGCGGTTCGAGGCGTCCGACCCCGCCCCGGAGGGAGAGTTGAACCACGTCAACGCCTACACGCTCGTCGTGGCCGTCGCCTTGTCCGCGCAGGCCACCGATGTCGGGGTGAACAAGGCGACCGAGGCGCTGTTCAAGATTGCCGACACGCCCCAGAAGATGCTCGATCTGGGCGAAGAGAAGCTGATCGCGCATATCAAGACGATCGGCCTCTACCGCAACAAGGCCAAGAACGTCATGAAGCTCAGCCGCATTCTGGTCGACGAGTATGGCGGCGAGGTCCCGTCGTCGCGCGCGGCCCTGACTGCGCTGCCCGGCGTTGGGCGCAAGACCGCCAATGTCGTGCTGAACATGTGGTGGAAGCACCCGTCCCAGGCGGTCGACACCCACATTTTTCGCGTCGGCAACCGCACGGGCATCTGCCCCGGCAAAAATGTTGATGTGGTCGAGCGCGCGATCGAGGACCACATCCCCGTGCGCTTCCAGCAGCACGCCCACCACTGGCTGATCCTGCATGGCCGCTACGTCTGCAAGGCCCGCAAGCCGGTCTGCGCCAATTGTATCATCCGTGATCTGTGTACCTCCGAGGAGAAGACCCATGAGTAAGACGTTTCAAGTTGTCGGTATCGGCAACGCCATGGTCGACGTGCTGTCGTCCTCCACGGATGAATTCCTGGCCGAGAACGGCATCGGCAAGGGGATCATGCAGCTCACCGATCGCGAACGCGGTGTGGCGCTATATGACCTGATCGGCCCCGCCAAGGAGATCTCGGGCGGCTCGGCGGCCAACACCATCGCGGGCATCGCCCATCTGGGCGGCGCGACGGCGTATGTGGGCAAGGTCAAGGACGACCAGCTCGGCGCGATCTTCTCCCACGATCTGCGCGCGCAAGGCGCCACCTACGAGACCCCTTTGGCCCCCAAGGATCACGAGGCCGAAACCGGGCGCTGCATTGTGCTGGTTACCCCGGATGGCGAGCGGTCGATGAACACCTATCTCGGGGTGACCGAATTCCTTGGCCCCGATGATGTCGACGCGGATCAATGCGCCGACGCGGATTGGATTTACCTGGAAGGCTACCGGTTCGACGGCCCGGCCTCCGTCGCCGCGTTCGACAAAGCCATTGCTGCGTGCAAAGGCGCGGGCGGGCGCGTGTCGATCACGCTCAGCGATCCGTTCTGCGTGGACCGCCACCGCGACGCCTTTCGCGGGCTGATCAAGGACCACACCGACCTTCTGTTCTGCAACCGCTCCGAATTGCTGTCGATGTACCAGACCGAAGATTTCGACGCGGCGCTGGCGCAAGCCGCCGCCGAGGTCGAGATCGTGGCCTGCACCGATAGTGAAAACGGCGCACATATCGTTTCTGGAAATGACCGCTGGCACGCCCCGGCGATGCCGGTTCAGATCGTGGATGCCACCGGCGCGGGCGATCTGTTCGCGGGCGCGTTTCTGTGGGCGCTGACCAACGGACACGATCTGGAGAGCTGCGGTCGCATGGGCTGCATCGCCGCGTCCGAGGTCATCAGCCATATCGGCGCCCGTCCCGAGGCCGATCTGAAGGCGCTATTTGCCGAGCAAGGACTGCTCTGAGCGGAGCGCGGTAAGCCCGTTCGAACGGGCTTTGGCATGCGATTTCGAAATCGCATGGAAACCGCCTTGGAAGGCGGTTCAAGAAAGTCGCTTCGAAGCGACTTTGGCGCTCCTGTCGTCCCGGCGACCCCAAATTCCCGTTTGCGCATAGTTCGGAGTTGGCCGAACTATGCGCCGCAGATCATCCGGGTCCGTTGTCGATATTTGGCCCGAGGATTATCGAAAAACGCCCCAAAAATTCTTGTAAAAGTTGGGGTCGCGGCACGAAAATTTTGCCTCAAGATGTGAAGGATCCTGTGACGGACGGGCCGGTGGCGCTGTCTCGGCGAAAAAGCTCCGATCGGACAGACATCACCTCGAATTTTAGCCAGACGCACCGCACCGCCCGCACCCAATGGGTCGGGTTTACGCTCTGCTAATCACAAATCCCGGCGGAAAAGCTCCGTCAGTCGCCCAGCTTGACATGAACCTCGTCGAGATCGATCTCTCCGATGGGCTTCTTGTTGCCCGGGTTGTCCACGTCATATTTGAACAGCTGGAAGTCGCGCTTATAGATCTCGTAGACCAGATGCATCGACAGATCGTCGAAGTAATCCTCGATCGGGTGAGCACGTTTTGGGCCGTGGCCCTCGCTCTCATTGAAGCGCGGGATCTCGGCCACATCGACTTTGTGCTTGGTCTTCACCGCATCCATGACCGATTGCATGCCGGGATTGAAATCCTCGGTGAAGAAGATGTTGTCGTATCGCCCGCCATTGACGATGAAGGTCGAGATATGGCCCGACATGGCCGACCAGTGAATGTCCGGGTCCATCGGGCGGCGCCAGCGAATGGTGTCGCGCGCGAACAGCAAAAACCGCCTAAAGCTTTGAATTTGATCAAATTCAAAGCCTGTTTCCGGGTCGCCCACTTCGATGCCGTATTTCTGGATCAGCAGCGGCACAAGGTTGCCGCGGTACCGTTTGCCATTGCGCTGGATGCCGCAAATCTTGTCGAAAAACGACGACAGGATACGCCCATAGGGATTGCGCACGCAGGTGAACGCATAGCTTTTATGGGCTTTGACGTTGGCTTCGATCTTGGGTTGGCTCGACTCGATCGCCCATTTGTGCATCTTGCCGGTAGCATCATGGATGTCGCCGTCGAAGAACTCTCCGTGGTCGGAGTAGTACATGATCTGGCCGATCGAGGAGCAGGCGCATTTGGGTACAACGCGGTACACCAAGCTTTCGCTCTCCGTCATCCAGGTGCCAGGGAAGCCCATTCTGCCGTCCTCATCTCAACTTGTGGCCGATTGTTTACGTTTTGGCCACAATTACCCCTACAAATACAAACTGAGGCTGTTTAAGCAACCACTCCTAAGGTTATGTAGGCAAACCTAAATAAGTGTTACGACGCAACCGGGGCTCAATTCCAGATGGCAAAGATCGCCTTCATCTTGCTGTGTCATAAAGACCCCGGTGCGATTATCGAGCAGGCCGAGCGCCTGACCGCCGCAGGCGATTGCATGGCGATCCATTTCGATGCCAGCGCCGATCCGGCCGCGTATCGTCAGATCCGCGAGGCGCTGGACGACAATCCGAACGTGGCCTTTGCCAAAAAGCGGGTGAAATGCGGCTGGGGCGAGTGGTCCCTTGTTGCCGCGACCCTTCACGCCATGCGTGCCGCCGTGGACGAGTTCCCGCGGGCCACGCATTTCTACATGCTGTCGGGCGATTGCATGGCGATCAAGTCTGCGACCTATGCGCATGAATTCCTTGACGCTGACGACGTTGACTACATTGAAAGCTTTGACTTTTTCGCCTCCGACTGGATCAAGACGGGGATGAAGGAAGACCGCCTGATCTACCGCCACTGGTTCAACGAGCGCGGGCGCAAGAAGCTGTTCTACGCTTCCTACGAGCTGCAGAAGAAACTGGGCTGGAAGCGAGATATTCCGTCCGATTTGCAGATGATGATCGGCTCGCAATGGTGGTGCTTGCGGCGGCGCACGGTGGAGTGGGTACTCGATTTCACGCGCGAGCGGCCCGACGTGATGCGCTTCTTCAAGACGACCTGGATCCCCGACGAGACCTTCTTTCAGACCCTGGTGCGCCACCTCGTGCCCAGCACGGAGATCAAGACCCGTACGCTGACCTTCCTGATGTTTACCGATTACGGGATGCCGGTCACATTCTACAATGATCACTACGATCTTCTCTTGAGTCAGGATTTCCTGTTCGCGCGGAAAGTCTCGCCCGACGCGACGGAGCTGAAGGCGCGGCTGGGTGATCTGTACGCCTCCGAGCGAATGGATTTCCAAACCTCTAACGAGGGACGCACTCTGTTCAAATTTCTTACGGGGCGTGGTCGGATCGGTCGACGATTTGCGCCGCGCTTCTGGGAGCGGGAGAGCTCACTGGGTCGCGAGCGCGAGCTGATGGTGATCGCGTGCAAGAAGTGGCATGTAGCAAAGCGTCTGTTGGCGCGCATTCTCGAGCATACCGAACTGAAGGGGGCGGAGTACCTTTTTGACGAGGCCGGTACGGTTTTGCCCGATCTGGGCGGCATCCAGACCACGCTCGACAAGCGGACCCGGCACCGCCGCGCGCTGATGCGCTTGCTCTATGACCATTACGAGCAAAACCGGATGGTGATCTGTCTCGATCCCTCGAACCTGGATCTGCTGACGGATCTGTTCTCGGACAATTCGACGACGCGACTCTTGGAGATCGAGTGCCGGTTCGAGGATGAATACCTTCTGGGCCATGCCAAGCGGGTCGGGCTTGCGGGCGAAATGACGCCACAGGACACGATTGACCGTTTGCTGCCGACGGTGCGGCAAAACTTCCTGTTCGAGAGCGATCAGATCAAGGACGCGGATTTCCCGAATTACTTCAAGATCTCCGAAAATCAAAGCCGGGCGGAGAATGCGCAGCCTCTTGTGGGCTTCCTCGATATCTCCGAAGATCAGGCGCGAAAGATCCTGGATATCGACTATCTTTTTGAGGACTGACCCCGATGGCATTCGAGTATGACGACCAGAACATTTTCGCCAAGATCCTGCGCGGCGAGATCCCCAATGATACGGTCTATGAGAGCGCGCATGCTTTGGCCTTTCGCGACCTTTACCCGCAGGCTCCGACCCATGTGCTGGTAATCCCAAAAGGGCCTTACGTTTCGATGGATCACTTCTGCCAGGAGGCCTCAGAGGAGGAACTGGCCGGTTTCATGCGTGCCATCGGCGAGGTTTGCCGCATCGAAGGGGTAAGCGAGGACGGCTTCCGCGCGATTTCAAATGCCGGCGAGAACGGTGTACAGGAGGTGCCGCATCTGCATGTGCATATCCTGGGCGGGCGTCCGCTTGGCCGTATGTTGGCTAAGGCGGAGTGATCCAATTGTGCCGCTGCCGCGGCGCGATTTATTCAGACATCTCGGAGGCGACGCCTTGCTGCAGGCGGTATGAGGGCTGCACGGTTGGGATTTGAGTATTTTTGCCAAAACGAAGCCCCGGGTTGCCCTTGTGGGGGCGGGCGGGGGCGCTATGATCGGCGCTGACTGAATTTCTGGATGGGAAGACCGACCATGGCCACCGCTGCCCCCGAGACCGAGATTGTGGATGCATGGCGCATTGCCTGTGATGGCGGCGAAGGGGCTTTGGGCCATCCACGCATCTGGATGCAGATCGACGAGACGGAGGGGTTCGTGGAATGCCCCTATTGTGACAAGAAGATCATCCACCGAGAGTTCGAGGGCAAGGTATAGTGGCCTTCGGCAAAGGCCATCACCTGCACCTCATCGACGGCTCGGCGTTTATCTTTCGGGCCTATCATGCGCTGCCGCCCCTCACGCGGAAGTCTGACGGATTGCCGGTCGGTGCTGTGTCGGGCTTTTGCAACATGTTGCAGCGTTACATCGACGGAAATTCCGGCGGTGATGTGACCCATGTGGCGGTGATTTTCGACAAGGGCAGCCATACGTTTCGCAACGAGATGTTCGATCAGTACAAGGCCAATCGCGATGCGATGCCGGAGGATTTGCGCCCACAGATTCCGCTGACCCGCGAGGCGACGGCGGCCTTCAACATAGCCTGCGAAGAGAAAGAGGGGTTCGAGGCTGACGACATCATCGCCACCCTTGCCGTGCAGGCGCGGGATGCGGGTGGGAGGTGCACGATCATCTCATCGGATAAGGACCTGATGCAGCTCGTGGGCGGCGGCGTCGAGATGCTGGACGCCATGAAGAACAAGGTGATCGACGTCGAAGGGGTCGAGGAGAAATTCGGCGTAGGCCCCAACCGGGTCGTTGATGTGCAGGCGCTTGCAGGCGACAGCGTCGACAATGTTCCCGGCGCGCCGGGAATCGGGATCAAGACAGCGGCGCTGCTGATCAACGAATATGGCTCGCTGGAAGAGCTGTTGGACCGCGCCGAAGAGATCAAGCAGCCCAAGCGCCGCGAGACGCTGATCGAACACCGCTCCCAGATCGAGCTGTCAAAGCGTCTAGTGCAGCTTGACGCCGAGGTTCCGCTGGATTTCACGCTCGATGATCTCGAAGTGCGCGAGCCGGAGCCGGAGAAGCTTTTGGAATTTCTTGCAGAAATGGAATTCCGCACACTGACCAAGCGGATTGCCGACAAGCTGGGGGCCGAGGCACCCGTGATCGAGGATACCCCGGCGCCCGAGGCAGACGCGCCAGAGATGCCGGAAATAAAGGACGCGACCTACGAGACGGTGCGCGATGCCGACGGTCTTCAGAAATGGATCGATCTGATCTATGAGCACGGGCACGTTGCAGTGGATACCGAGACCACGGGTCTGAACGATATGACCGCCGATCTGGTCGGTATCTCGCTTTGCGTGAATGCCGGTCACGCCTGTTACATCCCGCTGGCCCATGTCACCGGCGAGGGTGATTTGCTGGGGGCCGCAGAACGCGCCGAGGGGCAGATGGACCTGGAGCAGGCCGTCGCGATGTTGAAACCGGTTCTGCAGGACGACAGCATCCTGAAGATCGGCCAGAACATGAAATACGACGCGAAGATCTTCGCGCGCTACGATGTGGACGTGTCCCCGATCGACGACACGATGCTGATCAGCTACGCGCTGCATGCCGGGCTGCATAATCACGGGATGGACGCGCTGTCCGAGCGCTACCTCGGCCACACACCGATCCCGATCAAATCCCTGCTGGGTAGCGGGAAGAGCCAGATTACCTTCGACAAGGTTCCGGTGGAGGACGCGACGCCCTACGCGGCGGAGGATGCGGATATTACCCTGCGCTTGTGGCAGCTTCTGAAGCCACAGCTGCATGCAAAGCAGGTCACGACGGTCTACGAGACGCTCGAGCGCCCGCTGGTACCGGTGTTGGCGCAGATGGAACGGCACGGGGTCAAGGTCGACCGCGACACGCTGAGCCGCATGTCCAACGCTTTCGCCCAGAAGATGGCGGGGCTGGAGGCGGAGATTCACGAGCTGGCTGGGCAGGAGTTCTCCGTTGGCTCGCCCAAGCAGTTGGGCGAGATTCTGTTCGACAAGCTTGAGCTGCCCGGCGGCAAGAAGGGCAAAACGGGGGCATATTCGACCGGGGCCGACATCCTAGAGGATCTCGCGACCGAGCATGAACTGCCAGGCCGGGTTCTGGACTGGCGGCAGCTGTCCAAGCTGAAATCCACCTATACCGATGCGCTGCAGACCCACATAAACCCGGACACCGGGCGGGTGCATACTTCTTACTCGATTGCCGGGGCGAACACCGGGCGGCTCGCCTCGACCGATCCGAACCTGCAGAACATCCCCGTCCGATCTGAGGAAGGCCGCCGCATCCGCGAGGCGTTTGTGGCGGAGTCCGGCAATGTGTTGGTCGCGCTGGATTACAGCCAGATCGAGCTGCGCATCCTCGCCCATATCGCTGACATCCCGGCGCTGAAACAGGCTTTCAAGGACGGGCATGACATCCACGCCATGACCGCGTCGGAAATGTTCGATGTGCCGCTTGACGAGATGACGCCCGATGTGCGCCGTCAGGCGAAGGCCATCAATTTTGGGGTGATCTACGGGATCTCCGGCTTTGGCCTCGCGCGCAACCTGCGCATCCCGCGCGCCGAAGCGCAGGGCTTCATCGACCGTTACTTCGAGCGCTTTCCGGGCATTCGCGCCTACATGGATGAGACGGTGCAATTCGCCAAAGACCATGGCTACGTGCAGACGCTGTTTGGCCGCAAGATCAACACGCCCGAGATCAACGCCAAGGGCCCCGGCGCGGGCTTTGCCAAGCGCGCGGCGATCAACGCGCCGATCCAGGGCACGGCGGCGGATGTGATCCGGCGTGCGATGATCCGCATGCCCGCCGATATGCGCGAGATGATGCTGTTGCAGGTCCATGACGAGCTGATCTTCGAGGTGCCCGAGGACCGTGTCGACCAGACGATCGAGACCGTGCGGGACGTGATGGAAAATGCCTCCGACCCGGCGGTGCATTTCGACGTGCCGCTGGTGGTCGATGCGGGGCAGGGGGCGAACTGGGCCGAGGCTCACTGATGATCAGCACCTGGGCAGAGCTGCGCGACTTTGCCCTAAGTCTTGATCTGCCGCATGTCACCGATGCCGTCAGTTGGGGCAATCCGAACCTGAAGGCCCATGGCAAGATGTGGTGTTGGTGGTCGCCTTACGTTGATGCCGCGATCTTCAAGGGCTCGCGCGACGAGCGCGAGATGCTGATGGCCGCGGACCCCGAGACCTTCGTGATGCATCCGCATTATGCAAATACGGGCCTGATCCTCGTCGCGGGCGGTCGGATCGACCCAGGCTGGGCCGAGGCGCGCTTGCGCCAAAGCTGGCGGGATGCGGCCCCCAAACGGTTCCTCAAAGAATGGGACGCCCGGTGAAAGACGCGCCGGAGGTCGAGGTCCGCTCGCGCGCCGAGCTGCGCGCATGGCTTGCCGAGAACCACACACAATCCGGCTCCGTATGGCTGGTCAGCTACAAGGCATCGCATCCCGATTATCTGTCGGTCGAAGAGCGGGTGAAAGAGCTGCTTTGCTGGGGATGGATCGATTCCGTTCCGCGCAGGATCGACGACATCCGCACGGCGATCCTGATCTCGCCACGCAAGGACAGCTCCGCTTGGTCCGCGGTCAACAAGGCCTACGTGACGGAGCTGCGCGCCACAGGCGAGATGACCCAAGCGGGCGAGGCGAAGATCACGGCGGCGCAGGCCAACGGGATGTGGGAGTTCCTTGATGACGTGGACAGGCTGGAAGTGCCAGACGATTTGGCGAAGCTGCTCGGTGATCAGCGGCCCACATGGGACAGCTACCCGCCCAACGTGCGGCGCGGGACATTGGAATGGCTGAAGACCGCAAAGACCGATGCGACACGGGACAAGCGGCTGTCTGGCATCGTCGCGAACGCAGCCAACGGCCTGCGCCCGCCGCCTTACGTCAAGGCCTAGGCCGTCCGCCGCACCGCCGCCGTCGCCACGCCCATCGCGATCAATGTCGCCCCTCCTGCGCGGGTCAGCCACGCGATGGCCGAAGGCCGAGCGATCCGTGCGCGCATCACGTCGGCGAGCACGGCATAGGCCAGCGCGTTGACGCTCGCCAGCGTCACGAAGGTCGCGATCAAGATCGCGAATTGCGGCAGAAGCGCCGCCGCAGGGTCCACGAATTGCGGCACGAAGGCGATGAAGAAGACGATGGATTTCGGGTTCAGCGCGGTCACGGCAGTCGCATTCACAAAACACTCGCGGGCCGACAGCACACGCGGGGTGTCTTGCCCGATGGAGGCATTGCCCGCGTTGCGCAGCAGTTGGACGCCCAGATAAATCAGATACGCCGCCCCGATCCATTTCAGCGCGATGAACAGCTGCGCGGAGGTCAGCACAAGTGCGCCCAGGCCCGCCAAAGACGCGCTCATTGCGATCAGATCGCCCAATGCGACGCCGCCTGCCGTGGCGAGCGCCACCTTGCGCCCCTGAGACAGCGCGTAGCTGAGCACCAGCAAGACGGTGGGCCCGGGAATAAGAAGAAGGGCGGTCGAGGCGGCTACAAAGGCCAGCCAGGTCGAGATATCCATGATGCAGGCTCCGAACTTGGATTAGTCCGGAAACTCAACGCAGATCACTCGGCAGGTGGCAACTGTTGTTTGGTCTGATCTTCAGGCATGGCCAGCGGGCATTTACAGCCCTTGTAGACCGTCTTGCGCACGAAGGGACCGATACTGACCAGCACCGCGAAGGCCACCGGCCACGCAAAGAACCACGCGCCCGACCAGACATGCATGAAGGCGGCGTCAAACCCCATCATCTTGTAGGTCGCGACCCCACACACGAGGGCGGACATCATGGCCGAGGTCACGGCGCTAAATAAGAGATGGGCCAGCAAGGTGCGGGGCATGGGCAGAGAGCCTTCGGCGAGGTTTCGACTGCAGAGAGCTTTAGCAGTGCAATTTGTGCTGAAATAGCGCGCAACCGCACGACTTCTGTGCACATGCGCGCCGCGCGGGGGCTAAGCCCTTGAAACCTCGTGTCATGCTCACACGAGCTCAAACGAGCGTTATCACTCCTCCAGCGCCTCGGACCTGATGATCGGGAAGAACGCGCCGCCGGACCAGACCCCGAACCAGCCATCGTGATGCGTGCCAAGGTCAACCAGCCGGTAGAAGCTCTTGCGGTCGATCAGCGCTTCGAGATTGCGGCGCACGAGGACGTAGGGCGATGGTTCGCCCTCATCGTCATAGGCCACGCGGATCGGGTTGTCGGGGCCCGCAATAAAGCGGTCGCCTACATGGGTCTCGAACCGCAGCTTTTGCGCGTCCCCTTCACCCACCGCATCGAAATCCAACGCCACGAAAGGCGCATCGTCCACGATGATGCCCACTTTCTCGACCGGGGTGACCAAAAAGTAATCATCGCCGTCTTTGCGGATAATCGACGAGAACAGCTTCACAAGACCGGCCCGCCCGATCGGGGTGCCCAGGTAGAACCAGGTGCCATCCCGCGCGATGCGCATGTCTAAGTCCCCGCAGAATGGCGGATTCCACTTGTCCACCGGCGGCATCCCGCCTTTGGCGACCTCTTGCGCACTCGCTGCGATGCTCTCGGCAGAGGGCATCTCAAGCTTTTGTGCACCGGTTCCTTTTGCCATTCCGTTATTCCGCCATATCTGCCTTACTACACCTATTCCAATATAGTGCCCTGAGGGAGTTGTCACATGGCCGACGCGCAAGACCTGGTGAAAGAGATCGAGGCCCTGGCCGACAAGCTGGCCACCGCCAAGAGCTCCATCGGCCGGCAGATTATCGGACAAGAGAATGTGGTCGACCTGTCGCTTACGGCGCTGTTGTCCGGCGGCCACGCGTTGCTGATGGGCCTGCCGGGCCTCGGCAAGACGCTTCTGGTGGATACGCTGTCCACCGTGATGGGCCTTAGCACCAACCGGGTGCAGTTCACCCCAGACCTGATGCCCGCCGATATCATCGGCTCCGAAGTGCTGGAGACCGCCGATGATGGCACGCGATCCTTCCGCTACATCGAAGGCCCGATCTTTGCCCAACTGCTGATGGCCGACGAGATCAACCGCGCCTCGCCCCGGACCCAATCCGCGTTGTTGCAGGCTATGCAGGAACGCTCGGTGACCGTTGCGGGCACCGATCACCCGCTGCCCGCGCCGTTCCACGTGCTGGCCACGCAAAACCCGTTGGAGCAGGAAGGCACCTACCCGCTGCCCGAAGCGCAGCTCGATCGGTTCCTCTTGCAGATCAACGTCGACTACCCTGACCGCGACACGGAGCGTGGCATCCTGATGGCCACGACCGGCATCGAGAGCGCTGCGTCGGAGACGGTGTTCACACCGGCGGAACTGATCGCGGCGCAGACCCTTGTGCGGCGGATGCCCGTGGGCGATGCGGTGGTCGATCATATCCTTGATCTGGTCCGCGCCTGCCGTCCGGATGAGGCGGAAGCCACCGATCTGGTGCGCGAGACCGTTGCGTGGGGCCCGGGACCGCGCGCCGCGCAGGCCATGATGCTGACAGTCCGCGCGCGGGCGCTGTTGCAAGGCCGCTTGGCGCCGTCGTCGGAAGACGTGCTGGCACTGGCCGACCCGATCCTGTCGCACCGCATGGCGCTCAGCTTCGCCGCCCGCGCCGAAGGCCGCGTGTTGGCCGACGTCATTGCCGATGTGGCCCAAAGCACAGGCCAGCGGAAAGCCGCCGCGTGAGCCTACCATTCCCCCATGATCCGGCGAGCAACCCTGCGGGGTTGCGCCACCGGGCAGAAGCCCATGCCAGCGCTTTCCCGGCGCTGCTGGCGCAGGCCGAACATCTGGCGGCGACTGTGCTGCTGGGCGATCACGGCCGGAAGCGGGCGGGCTTGGGCGACGAGTTCTGGCAGTACCGCCCGACGCAGCACGGCGACGGCTTGCGTGATATCGACTGGCGGCGCTCGGCGCGCTCCGACGCGACCTTCGTGCGCCAGAAGGAATGGCAGGCTGCGCAATCCGTGATGCTGTGGGTCGATGATGCCATGTCGATGAGCTTCACGGGTGGCAAGGATCGCCCCAGCAAGGGGCACCGCGCTCGCGTGCTTGGACTTGCGCTTTGCGTGCTGCTCAACAAGGGCGGCGAGCGGTTCGGCCTTGCCAATCGCGGCACGCCCCCGCGCCGGGGCGAGGGGCAGCTGACCCGTGTCGCTGGACACCTTATGGCGGCCCAAGGTGAGGCGGACTTCGGCACGCCGAACCCACGCGTGCTGCCGTCGGGCTCACGCGCGGTGTTCATCTCCGATTTCATGGGCGATCCGGCGGCGGTCGAGGCCGCGCTGACATCGGCGACAGATCGCGGCGTCAAAGGCGCGCTGGTCCACGTGCTGGACCCCGATGAAGAGGCATTCCCCTATGATGGCCGCACCGTCTTCGAGAGCATGTCGGGCGCGATCAAGTTCGAGACTTTGAAAGCGAAAAACCTGCGCGAAGCCTATCTGGAGCGTCTTGCTGCGCGCAAAGCGCATCTGCGCGACCTCGCGCGCAAGACTGGTTGGCGCTATCTCTGCCACCACACCGACAAGCCCGCGACAGAGGCGATGTTGTGGCTCTATCAATCGCTGGAGCGTGGCTGAGCATGCTGGCAAATCTCGCCTTCACCACGCCGCTTTTGTTGGCCGCCCTGATCGCCCTGCCGATCCTGTGGTGGCTGCTGCGCGCCGTGCCGCCCGCGCCGATCCGGCGGCGGTTTCCCGGCATCGCGCTGCTGCTGGGGCTCAATGATGACGAGACCCAGACGGACACGACGCCGTGGTGGCTGTTGCTGCTGCGAATTCTGGCTGTGGCGGCTTTCATCATTGGCTTCGCCGGTCCCGTTCTAAACCCCGAAGAAAACCGGCCGGGCTTTGGCCCGCTCCTAATCGCGATGGACGGCTCATGGGCCAGTGCCCGCGACTGGCCCGCCCGCACCGCACGTGTTGAGGAGTTGCTGGCGGAGGCTGCGCGCGAAGGCCGGCCCGCGGCCTTGGTGAACCTGTCGGAGCCGCCCGCGGGTGATTTGACGTTCCAGACCGCCGACACTGTGGCGGCCTCCTTGCCCGGCGTCTCGCCGCGCGCGTGGGAGCCCGGGCAGGCCGCCCTCGACTGGACAGAGCGCATGGGATCGGACGGGTTCGAGACGGTCTGGTTCTCAGACGGGATCGAGCGTGGGAGCCGCGCGGAGCTGTTGGCCGCGTTCGAGGCGCAAGGCAATCTGACGGTTATCGAGACCCCGCGTCCCGTTTTCGCCCTGACGCCCGCCCGTTTTGAGGACGGACGCATCGCACTCGATGTTCTGCGCTCGCCCGCCTCCGGCGCGCGGGAGGTGACGATTTCGGCCATGGGCCCCGACCCAAATGGGGTCGAGCAGGAGCTTGCGACGGCGACGGCAAGCTTTGGTCTGACCGACGCGCGCGCTGAGATTATGCTCGATCTGCCGACCGAGCTTCGCAATCGCGTGAATCGGTTTGAGGTGCAGGGCAGCCGCTCTGCCGGGGCCGTCACGCTGACCGATGACGCGTTGAAGCGGCGGGAGGTCGGGCTTTTGTCGGGGCGCAACGACCAAGAGGCCCAGGACCTGCTCTCGCCGCTCTACTACCTGAACAAGGCGTTGGTGCCGACCGCTGATCTGATCGAGGGATCGCTCGAAGATATGCTGCTCGCCAGCCCTGACGTACTGATCCTCGCCGATATCGCGACCGTGTCGGGGACCGATCGCGACGCGCTGCTTGACTGGATCGACGAAGGCGGAATGCTGGTGCGGTTTGCAGGGCCGCGCACGGCTGCCGCCGATATCGAAAGCAACGATCCCCTGATGCCCGTGCGCCTGCGCGCCGGTGGGCGCAGCGTGGGTGGGGCAATGTCTTGGGGCGAGCCGAAATCCCTGCGCGCCTTCACCCGCGACAGCCCGTTCTTCGGGCTCGAGATCCCCGACGACGTGCAAGTGACCAGCCAGGTGGTCGCCCAGCCTGACCCGGAACTGGCGGAGCGCACGGTCGCGTCGCTCGCAGATGGCACGCCGCTTGTGACCCGGCAGGACGTTGGCGCAGGTCAGATCATCTTGTTCCATGTCACGGCAAATGCGGAGTGGTCCACTTTGCCACTGTCGGGCTTGTTCGTTCAGATGCTTGAACGCCTCGCGATCTCGACACGCCCGGCGGAGATCAGCGCAGAGGATCTCGCGGGCACGACATGGGTTCCCGAAGATATTCTTGATGCGTTCGGCACGGTCCGCGACGCGGGTAATCTGGCCGGTATAGCGGGCGAGGACCTTGCAGAGGGTCCGCTTGGCCCCGACCTGCCGCCCGGTCTTTATGCGGGCGAGGACCGCCGGATCGCGCTTAATGTGCTCGGCCCAGATTCAGAGCTTGCCCCGACCGTGTGGCCTGCAGGCACACGCGTGGAAGGCATTACCGTGGCCCAAGAGACCCCTCTGATGGGCGCTCTGTTGACCTTTGCCCTCGCCCTTTTGTTCATCGACATCCTCGCCTCGCTCGCATTGTCGGGCAAGCTGCGCGGGGCGGCGACGACCGCGGTGGTGCTGGCAGCATTCGCATTGCCGCAAGCCGCCGACGCCCAGCAAGAGGACGCCCGCGCGATCGAAGCGACCTCCGAGGTGGTGCTGGCCTATGTGCAGACCGGCGACCGGCAAGTGGATCAGGTCTCGGATCAGGGATTGCGGGGGCTGTCGCTCAGCCTGTTCCGCCGCACATCTGTCGAGCCTGCCGA
Source organism: Litoreibacter ponti (assembly GCF_003054285.1). NCBI lineage: Bacteria > Pseudomonadati > Pseudomonadota > Alphaproteobacteria > Rhodobacterales > Roseobacteraceae > Litoreibacter > Litoreibacter ponti. Next base: position 761,724 of record NZ_QBKS01000002.1, on the reverse strand, counting down.
CCCGATTGCCGTCGATCTCGAGAGCGACGAGCTGTCTTTCTACCCGATGCTCTATTGGCCGGTCACCGAGACGCAGCCGACCCCGTCGCCTGCGGCTTATGCGAAGTTGAACCGCTATTTGCGCACCGGGGGCATGATCCTGTTCGACACGCGGGACGGCAATATCGGCGGATTTGGCAGCTCTACGCCGCAGGGCCGCAAGCTGCAGGCGCTCGCCGCGCCGCTCGACATTCCCGCGTTGGAGCCGATCCCGCAGGACCACGTTCTGACCCGGACCTTCTATCTGCTACAGGACTTCCCCGGCCGCTTCACCTCCCGCGATATCTGGGTCGAGGCCGCGCCTGCGGATGCGGAAGAGATCGACGGGCTACCGTTCCGTGACCTCAATGATGGGGTGACGCCGGTGCTGATCGGCGGCAACGACTGGGCCGCCGCCTGGGCGCGCGACGAGCGGGGCAACCCGCGTTACCCGGTCGGCCGCGGCTTTGGCGGAGAGCGTCAGCGCGAGATGGCCATTCGCTTTGGTGTGAACGTCGTGATGCATGTGCTGACGGGAAATTACAAATCCGACCAGGTTCATGTCCCGGCGCTGTTGGAACGGTTGGGGAACTGAGATGGATGTGATCTTCGACCCGCTCCTGCCGTGGCCCGTTCTCTATGTCGTCGCAGCGGTTGGCGCGGCGCTGATCTGTCTGGCCATCTGGCGCAGGTTGAATGGTTGGTGGCTGCGCGCACCCGCGCTTGCGGTCTTGCTGATGGCGCTTGCAAACCCGTCCTTGCAGGACGAGGAGCGGGATCCGTTGTCCGATATCGTCGTGATGGTGGTCGATGAGAGCGCGTCCCAGCGCCTGTCGGATCGCGAAAGCCAGACGGCAGAAGCGGTCGAAGGGTTGAGCGAAGATATTACCGCGCGCGGCATGGAGTTGCGCACCGTGACCGTCGCAGACGGGGAAGGCGATGCTGGCACAGAGCTGATGCGCGCCTTGAACGAGACGCTGTCGGAAGAGCCGAAAAGCCGCATCGCGGGCACGATCCTTGTGACCGACGGGCAGCTACATGACACCGCCCGCGCGCCGGAACTCGAGGCACCGCTGCACACGCTTCTAACCGGGCGCGCCGCCGATTGGGACCGGCGGCTGATTATCAAGAACGCCCCGGCCTTTGCGATCCTCGACGAAGAGATCACGCTGACCTTGAAGATCGAAGACCAAGGCCGCGTGCCGACCGATTTGCCGGATCGCGCGAGCTTGTCCATTGCGATCGACGGAGCCGAGCCGCAGGCCTTCCAGGTGCCGGTCGGAGAGGATCTTGAACTGCCGATCACGCTGCCCCATGGCGGCATGAACGTGCTGCAATTCGACGTGGCCGTGTCCGAGGGCGAGCTGACCGACCGCAACAACGCAGCCGTGGTCCAGATCAACGGTGTGCGGGACCGCTTGCGGGTGCTGCTGGTCTCGGGCGAGCCCCATGCGGGCGAGCGGACGTGGCGCAACCTGCTGAAATCCGACAGCGCGGTGGATCTTGTGCATTTCACGATCCTGCGCCCGCCTGAGAAGCAAGACGGGGTGCCGGTGTCGGAGCTGTCGCTGATCGCCTTCCCGACCCGTGAGCTGTTTCTCGAGAAGGTCGATGAGTTCGACCTGATCATCTTCGACCGCTACAAACGGCGCGGCATCCTGCCCGCGCTCTACTTCGACAGCATCCGCCAATATGTCGAGGCGGGCGGGGCGGTTCTGGTCGCTGCCGGGCCCGACTTCGCGTCTGCCGACAGCATCTATCGTTCGCCCTTGGGTGATATCATGCCCGCGGAGCCGACCGCCCGTGTGTTGGAGGAAGGCTTCACGCCGATGATCTCCGAGCTTGGTGCGCGCCATCCGGTCACCGAAGGGCTGGAGCAGTTCGCCCCGGGTCCGACCGTCGACGGCGTGCCCGGTTGGGGCCGCTGGATGCGCCAGATCGAGGTGAGCCCGCTGGCTGGCCAGACGGTCATGTCCGGTATCGAGGATCGCCCATTGCTGACGCTCGACCGGGTGGGCGAGGGGCGCATCGCGCTCATGGCTTCCGACCACGCGTGGCTGTGGCACCGTGGCTTCGAGGGCGGCGGCCCGCAGCTGGAGCTGCTTCGCCGACTGGCGCACTGGATGATGAAGGAGCCGGACCTGGAGGAGGAGGCGCTGACCGCGCTTGCCGAAGGTCAGACGATGACGATCACGCGGCGCACACTTGATCTGGAAGTGGGCGAGCTGGAGATTACCGCGCCCGATGGCACGGTCACCGTGGTGCCGTTGGAGGAAACTACACCGGGGCGTTTCACCGCGACCTTTGTGGGGCCGGAGCCGGGGCTTTACCGGCTGAAAGAGGGCGATCAGGAGAGCGTCATCGCGCTTGGTCCGGCCGCCCCGCGCGAGTTTGTCGAGACGATTGCGTCCGGCGACAAGCTGGAACCGCTGGTCGATAGTACGCGCGGCGGCATTCTGCGGCTGGAAGAGGGTCTGCCCGGCCTACGGATGGTGGGCGAGGGGCGCAACGCCGCGGGCCGCGGCTGGATCGGGCTGACCCCGCGCAATGCCTATCTGACGACAAATGTGACAGTAACACCGTTGGTCTCGCCCTGGCTTTTCCTGCTGATGGCGGCGTTGCTGACCATTGGTGCGTGGCTGCGCGAGGGGCGGCGCTAAAGAGCGGCGTCGGATGCCTTCGACGAAGATATTTGCCAAGAGGAAACATGAGCGCGCGCAACCTGCACGATCTTTCCTGCGACTATTTCAACTTCACCGTAAACGTTTTGTCCGACCACCCATGCACGCTGTCATGGGCGCGGATGATGACCTCGTTCAATCCATCCGGAATGCGCACGCCTGACAGCGAACGGGTGAACGGCTGTTCATTTTCGTGCGGATGGGCAAGCTTTCGGTATCCCAGCTCCGTCCCATCGGGCGCGTTGACCGACCAGCCATCGGCGTAGTGGTCCCAGCCCGTATCGGGGTGGCGAATGGTGACATCAAAGCTCCATGTATCACCCGACTGTCGCGCGGTGACCTTCTCGATCTTGGCCTGATCGGCGAGCGCGGGCAGGGCGAGTGCCAGAGCGAGGACGAGTGCAAGCGGTCTCATGGGGCGGTCTCCTTTGCGGGGGTGATGGCGGGGCCATTGAGGATGATCGTGCGGGGTAGGGATGAAAACTCGCGCTGCCAGATGATATAGGTGACCAGCAGAGTGGCCGCGATCAGGGCTATTGGACCAAGCAGCCACGCCAGAGTGCCAATGGCGTAGTAGATCCCACGCAGGCCGCGATTGAAGTTCCACGCGGCCCTGATGTTCAACTCTGCGGCCTGCGCTGCCCGCGGCTGGGCATCCGGGTGCATGATGTCATTGGGCACCGCGGCCATCACCACCGAGCAATAGCCAAACAGCCGGTTGGCCCAAACGAATTTCAGGAAGGCGTGGGTCAGAAACAGCACGACGACAAGCAGCTTCACCTGCCAGATCAGGCTTGGCACCATCGCTTGGGTGAGCTCTGCCGCAGCCATCTGCAAAGCTTCGGTGTTCGAGATCGCGGCGAGCACGCCGCCGATGGCGATCATGCAGGCGGAGGCGAAGAATGACGTACCCTGCCGCAGGTTGCCCAGAATGGTCGCGTCAAAGATGCGCGGCTCGCGGGTGACGAGCTGGCGCATCCACTCGCGGCGATACTCCGTCATCAGGACCGTGACGGAGGGTCGGCGCGCGCCCGGGTGCTCGATCCACCATCCCACGGCCAGCCATCCGCCGACCAGCAACACAAAGGCCACCGCATCAAGCGGGCTGAACAGGGAAAGACGGTCAATCATCGTCATGGAGGCGACGATACAGGCGATTGTTTATCCTTGCCATAGGGGGTAATTGGTAATATGTTTTTACCAATTAATGCAGTTGCGGAGGATTCGTACGATGGAGATGCCAGCCCCTGACGCGAGGATCATGGCCAAGAAGGCCCGTCTGGTCAGCCGCCTGCAGGGCGTCTTGCCCTCCGACGCCGTGATCCACGACGAGTTCGAGACCCGCGCCTACGAGTGTGACGCGCTGACCGCCTATAAATGCCCGCCGCTCTGCGCCGTTCTGCCCGCTTCGACCGAAGAGGTCGCCGCCGTTTTGAAGATCTGCCACGAGGAAGACGTGCCTGTGGTGCCGCGCGGCTCTGGCACTTCGCTGGCAGGCGGCGCGTTGCCCACGGCGGATTGCGTGATCCTTGGGGTGGCGAAGCTGAATGATGTGCTCGAGACTGATTATGAGAACCGCTTTATCCGCGTGCAGACCGGGCGCACAAATCTCAGCGTGACGGGCGCCGTGGAGGAGAACGACTTTTTCTATGCGCCCGACCCGTCATCGCAGCTGGCCTGCGCTATCGCGGGCAATATCGCGATGAACTCCGGTGGCGCGCATTGCCTGAAATATGGCGTTACGACAAACAACCTGCTTGGCGTGACGATGGTGCAGATGGACGGAACCGTGGTCGAGATCGGCGGCGCGCATCTGGATGCGGGCGGTTATGACCTGCTGGGGCTGATCTGCGGCTCCGAAGGCCAAATGGGCGTCGTGACCGAGGCGACGCTGCGCATCCTGCGCAAGCCCGAAGGCGCGCGGCCCGTGCTGATGGGCTTCGACGACAACGAAGTCGCCGGCGCTTGCGTGGCAGATATCATCAAGGCGGGCGTCCTTCCCGTTGCGATTGAATTTATGGACCGCCCGGTCATTCGCGCCACGGAGGCCTTCGCGGGTGCGGGCTACCCCGATTGCGAGGCGCTGCTGATCGTCGAGGTCGAAGGCTCGGAGGCGGAGATCGACGAGCAGCTGGGCAAGATCATGGAGATCGCCCGCCGCCACAATCCCGTCGAGCTGCGCCAAAGCACCTCCGCCGAGGAGAGCGCGAAGATATGGTTGGGCCGCAAATCCGCCTTCGGCGCGATGGGGCAGATCAACGATTATATGTGTCTCGACGGCACGATTCCCGTGTCCGAGCTGCCCTATGTGCTTAAGCGCATCGGCGAGATGTCGAAGGAATACGGGCTCGACGTGGGCAACGTGTTTCATGCGGGCGATGGCAATATGCACCCGCTGATCCTGTTTGATGCCAACAAGGAGGGCGATCTGGAGCTCTGCGAAGCCATGGGCGCGGACATCTTGCGCCTGTGCGTCGAGGTGGGCGGTTGCCTGACCGGGGAGCATGGGGTTGGCATCGAGAAGCGCGATCTGATGTTTGATCAGTTCGGCACAGATGATCTTGAGGCGCAGATGAAGGTGAAGGACGTGTTCGACCCGAAATGGCTTCTGAACCCGGCGAAGGTCTTCCCGCTCTCGGCGACCGAGGCCCGACGGACGGGCTAAGCGCCTGTTCGTCCGATCGATTTCCCTGGAAGACCACGACCTGAAGGCTGCGACCCAATGATGACACCTGAAAGTGAGACCGCGCTGGCCGAGCTTGTGCGCGGCGCCAATGGCCCCCTGCGCATCGTCGGTGGTGGGACACGCCCCCTCGGTTCAAGCGCTGGAGAGGTCGTGTCGACCTCCGCAATTTCGGGCATAGAGCTCTATGAGCCCGGCGCATTGACGTTGGTTGCCAAGGCGGGCACCCCGATGGCGGAGATTGAAGCGGCGCTGACGGCCGAGAACCAGCGTCTGCCCTTCGAGCCGATGGATCACCGCGGTCTTCTGGGCAGCAGCGGAACGCCAACCGTGGGCGGGGTCGTGGCCGCCAACGTGTCCGGCCCGCGCCGCGTGCAGGCCGGGGCATGCCGCGACAGCCTGATCGGTGTGCGCTTTGTCGACGGATCAGGCACCGTGATCAAGAATGGCGGCCGCGTGATGAAAAACGTCACCGGATATGATCTGGTGAAGATGATGGCGGGCTCCTACGGCACATTGGGCATCCTGACCGAGGTTGCATTCAAGGTGCTTCCGGGGATCGAGGCGAGCGCGACACTTACCTTGGGCGGGCTTGATGCGCAGGCTGCGGTTGGTGCGATGTCCAAGGCGCTTGGGTCCCCATTCGAGGTCTCGGGCGCGGCCTATGACCCGGCGAAGAAAGAGGTGTATCTGCGTCTCGAAGGCTTCACCGCCTCGGTCGCTTACCGGGCCGAGCAGCTGACCGATTTGCTGGGCGCAGGCGATCTGACGTCCGACAAGGATGCGTCCGACGCGCTTTGGGCGAATATTCGAGACGTTGCGCCCTTGCACGGGGCAGAGGGCGACTTGTGGCGCGTGTCGGTGAAACCGTCCGACGGGCCGAACGTCTTGGAGGCCATTCAGCCAATAGCAGCGCTCCTGGATTGGGGCGGCGGGTTGTTGTGGCTGGCGACGGAACGCGGCACCGATGTGCGCGCAAAGATGGACGCTATTCAGGGCCACGCGACTTGCCTGCGGGGCGACGGCGCGACGTTCCATCCAGAGCCCACGCCGCTGGCTGCGATCTCAAAGGGCCTGCGCGCGCAATTCGACCCGCGCGGCATCCTCAACCCTGTCTTGATGGGATAATCCGATGCAGACGAACTTTACCCCGGACCAGCTCAAGGATCCTGCCATTGCGCGATCAAATGAGGTGCTGCGCACCTGCGTGCATTGCGGCTTTTGCACGGCGACTTGTCCGACCTATCAGGTCTTGGGCGACGAGCTGGATAGCCCGCGCGGACGCATCTACCTGATCAAGGATATGCTGGAAAACGAGCGCAAGCCGGACGCGAAAACGGTCAAGCATATTGATCGGTGCCTGAGCTGCCTTGCCTGCATGTCGACCTGCCCGTCGGGCGTGCACTACATGCATTTGGTCGACCATGCCCGGGAGTATATCGAGCAGCATTACGACCGGCCATGGAGCGACCGGGCGTTGCGCTGGATTCTGGCGCGTATCCTGCCCTATCCGAACCGCTTCCGGGTGGCTTTGCTTGGGGCAAAGATCGGCAGGCCCTTCGCCCGTTTCATGCCCGATGCGCGGCTGCGCGCGATGCTGGAAATGGCGCCGAAGACGATCCCGCCAGTGTCCCGCAACGATGACCCGCAGACCTTCCCGGCCGAGGGCAAGAAGATGCGCGTGGCGCTTATGACCGGCTGTGCGCAAAAGGCGCTCAATACCGATATCAACGACGCCACGATCCGGCTGCTGACCCGGCTCGGGGCCGAGGTCGTTGTGGCCGAGGGTGCGGGCTGCTGCGGTGCGCTCACCCATCACATGGGCAAGACCGACGAAAGCCATGCGACGGCGGCCAAGAATATCCGCGCCTGGGACCGCGAGATGAAGGGCGAGGGGCTGGATGCCATCGTGATCAACACATCCGGCTGCGGCACGACGGTCAAGGATTACGGCCACATGTTCAAAGGCCACGCCTTGGCGGAGGAGGCCGCCGCTGTCGCCGGTATCGCCAAGGATGTCTCGGAGGTGCTGATGGACCTGCTTGACGCGGACACGGTGACCCTGTCGCCGAACATGGCCCGCATGGGCTTGGCCGGCACGGACAAGATTACGCCCGAGCCGGCAGAGGCCGGTCCCCTGAAGGTTGCCTATCATGCCGCGTGCTCGCTACAGCATGGCCAGCAAATCAAGACGTATCCCAAGGACCTGCTCAAACGCGCCGGGTTCACCGTGTTGGAGCCGAAGGACCCGCATCTGTGTTGCGGATCGGCTGGCACGTATAACCTGATGCAGCCCGAAATCTCCCAACAACTCAAGACACGCAAGGTGGCGACGCTTGAGGCCAGAAATCCCGACATCATCGCCGCAGGCAATATCGGCTGTATGATGCAGATCGGCTCGGGCACCGATGTGCCGATTGTCCACACGGTGGAGCTTCTGGATTGGGCGACAGGTGGGCCGAAGCCGCCCGCGCTGACCGCCAGCGTTAATGACGGCGAGCGCCAGATGGACATCCCGGTTCTGCGGTGACGCGGATGTGCGCTCGGTCTTGATCAGCCGACTCCGCCGCTCTTTGCGAATGGGTTCGCCCGCTCCCCTTGTCTGCGCCGATCCTAGGGGTTGATGGGTATCTCACTGCGCTACTGTGCCATGCTAGAACGGGTGTGATTGCTCGGCTTGTGGTCTGGACCAGCCCATTGAGCTTGATTTCGCTGGCTTCCCTGGCAAAGCTAAAAATTAACCCCTTCATGCCCCATTCCCGCCTTAACTGTTCCCTAGCACGGGTCAAAACGGGTATATCGGGGCGATTGATGCGGATTTTGGCAACATTGATGGCGGGGCTTCTCATGGCGCTGCCGGTTCAGGCGGACAGCCTGAAATCGCTCGGCTCGCTGGACGCGAGCAAAGTGTGGCAGGGCGTTGGTCGCATCAATCTCGGCAGTTCGGGCTTTTGCACGGGCACTCTGATTGCCCCGGACCTCGTGCTTACTGCGGCGCATTGCTTTTTCGACAATGACGGGCGGCGCACGCCCGATGGCGATATCGAGTTCCTTGCGGGCTGGCAGAATGGGCGGGCGGAGGCTTACCGTGGGGCCAAGCGATCCGTGATCCATCCCGAATATGTCTTCAAAGGGCGCAACAACGTGGAACGGGTTGCCTCTGACGTGGCCTTGATCCAGCTTGACCAGCCGATCAAGCACCCCTCGATCAAGCCGTTCAACACCGCGACGAAGGTTGAGCGCGGGCAAGAGGTTCAGGTCGTCTCCTACGCCAAGAACCGCGCCAATGCCCCGTCAATCCAAGAGACCTGCCATCTGCTTGCGCGTGATCCGGGCGTCTACGTCACATCCTGCGACGTGGATTTCGGGGCCTCCGGCGCGCCGATCTTCGCGGTGCAAAATGGCGAGGCGGTGGTACTCTCCGTCGTGTCTGCCAAGGCGCAGTGGCGTCAGCAGAAAGTGGCGCTGGCCGTGGGGCTCGACCAACGTTTGTCCGCGCTTCTCGATCAGATCGATCGCAATGACGGCGTATTCCGCCGCGCCGACACCGGCGCATCGCGTGTCGCATTGCAATCAGGCATCCAACCATCGGGTGCCTTGTTCATAAAGCCTTGATTTTCCGTATTTAAAATTACGATTGCGGGCCTTGAAAGCCCGCATATCCTTTCCCACATCTGAAGCAACCGGATGCCCGATATGGGGTTCGGTGACCAAAACAGGGCCTGTCCGATATGGAAGGTCCGCCAAACATAGCATTGCTTTTTCGAAAGGATGACACTCATGCGAGCTTATGATTTCGCCCCCCTGTACCGTGCCACTGTTGGCTTTGACCGCGTTGCCGACCTGATGGACCGGGTTCTGACCTCCGAGGTCAACACCACCTACCCGCCCTACAACATCGAGAAGACCAATGACGATGCCTACCGCATCTCGGTTGCTGTCGCCGGGTTCTCCGAGGCTGACCTGAGCGTCGAGCAGCGTGAGAACGCGCTGATCGTGGCTGCCAAGAAAGCCGATGAGGGTGAGGACAAGACTTACCTGCACCGCGGTATCGCGACCCGCGCCTTCGAGAAGCGCTTCCATCTGGCCGACCACGTCCGTGTGACGGGTGCGAGCCATGCGGATGGCATGTTGCACATCGACCTGGTGCGCGAGGTGCCCGAGGCGCTGAAGCCCCGGACGATCGCAATCTCCAAAGGGTCCGAGCCGAAGGCGATCGAGGCCTAAAACTCTTCCTTTTGCTGAGACGACGAAACGGCCCCCGCCCTCCCCGGGGGCCGTTTTTTATTGAGTAGAGGAAGAAAAGCCAAACGGATCAGGTGGTCCGCGGAAAAGCGTCCATCGCTTCGTTTTGGCAAAAATACTCAAAATTCGACGTTAGAGATTTAGAACCACTGCCCCGGTTCCATCAGGCCGAGCTCAAGCAGCTGGTTTGAGTGCCACTCGAACTTCACCGAATTCTTCCACCAAAAATGCGGGATCTCGTACATGGATCCCGGGTTTGTCACCAGCGCCTTGGCTGTCCGGAACGAGCACAGCGCGCCGGAGATATTGTGGTGCCAGGGGCAGGCATAGGTGTTGTATTCCGGCTCGTTGAACGTGTGGTCGGCCTGCAGTTCCAGCCCCTTGCGCGCCTGAAATAGTCCGACCCTGTCGATCTTACGCCGGGTCCAAGGGACGTGCTCTTCAAATCGCCAGCGAAGGCCGCCGAAAAAATCCAGTTGTCTGTCCAGCGCCTGCCCGTCCTCGGTGAACCGCGCCAACGCGTAGTAGCCGGATTTGTCGAGATAGGCGTGCTCAAGCGAAACCGCGTTCGGATCGCGGCCAAGATCGTTGGAATACAGGTCGATCACATAGGTCAGTACGGAATAACGCCGCTCTTCAAGCGAAAAGGCGATCAGCTCGCGGATGTTGCGGGTCTCGCAGAACGGGAAGAAGAGGTATTCGGCGTTAAAGCAGTAGTGCATCCAAACGCCCGGAAAGAGGTCGATCAGCTTGTTGGTGGTGCGTGCAAAGGCGTCGGCCTTGTGAATGTCCATCTCGATCAGATGCAGATCATCGCGGTCCGCGGGCAGCAGTTCGGCACCACCGAACACCAGCACCTCGCGAAAGCCCATCTTCATCAGATGCGAGATCGTGCTGTCGACCTCCGCCGCGTCCTCGACGAACAGCAGCGCGAACGGGCCCTTGGGGGACAGGGCGGCAGGCGCGCTGGCCAAGAAAGAGGAAAGGGAGGCGTGCCGCATGACTGCTCGATTGTTTCGAATTATTGTTTCCGCTTTGGCGACAAACTCTGCCATCACGGGGTGAATTGCAAGATCGGGCGGGCTGGGGTAGGACCCGCCCACACCCCTCACGCTTAGGTTTATCATGTCCGACGTAAAGAAGCTCTTTATCAAGACCTATGGCTGCCAAATGAATGTCTATGACAGCGAGCGCATGGCCGAAGCGCTGGGCGCCAAGGGTTACGATACCACGACCGAAATGGACGAGGCGGATATGATCCTGCTCAACACCTGCCACATCCGGGAGAAAGCCGCCGAGAAACTGTACTCTGATCTGGGGCGGATGAAGCCGCTGAAGGAGGACAAGCCGGACCTGAAGATCGGCGTGGCGGGCTGTGTGGCCCAGGCAGAGGGCGGCGAGATCATGCGCCGTCAGCCGATGGTGGACCTTGTGGTGGGCCCGCAGACCTATCATCGCCTGCCGGCTATGATGGATCAGGTGGATCAGGGCGTACCCGCGCTGGACACGGATTTCCCCGAAGAAGACAAGTTCGACCACCTGCCGAAGCGGGTGACCAAGGCGCGGCCATCGGCGTTTCTGACGGTGCAGGAAGGCTGCGACAAGTTCTGCGCCTTTTGCGTGGTGCCGTATACACGCGGGGCCGAAGTGTCCCGCCCGCCGGAGCGGCTGCTGGCCGAGGCGCGCGCACTGGTGGAGCGCGGAGTGCGCGAGATCACGCTCTTGGGTCAGAACGTCAACGCCTACCATGGCGAAGGCCCGGACGGCACGTGGTCGCTGGCGCGCCTGATCTGGGCGCTGGACGAGATCGAGGGGTTGGCGCGCATCCGCTTCACCACCTCGCACCCGAACGACATGGACGACGACCTGATCGCGGCCCACGGGACTTGCGCCAAGCTGATGCCCTATCTGCACCTTCCGGTGCAGTCCGGCTCCGACACGATCCTGAAGGCGATGAACCGCAAGCACACGGGCGCGAGCTACATTGCGCTGATCGAGCGTATTCGCGCTGCGCGCCCTGATCTGGCCCTGTCGGGTGACTTTATCGTGGGCTTCCCCGGCGAGACCGAGCAGGATTTCGAGGACACGATGGAGCTGGTGCGCCAGGTGAACTACGCGCAGGCCTACAGCTTCAAATACTCCGCCCGGCCCGGGACGCCCGCGGCAGAAAAGGACCCGGTTTCCGACGATGTCGCCACCGCCCGGCTGCACAAGCTGCAGGCACTGCTGACCGAGCAGCAGAAAGCTGCGCAGGAAAACATGGTCGGCAGAGAGGTGGGTGTTCTGTTCGAGAAGGAAGGCCGCCACGGGGGCCAGCTGGTCGGCAAATCGGACTACCTGCACGCGGTCCACTGCGACGCGCCGGTGGAGATGATCGGCACGGTGCAGCGGGTGCGGATCGAAGCGAGCGCGTCCAACTCCCTCAAGGGCGTTCTGATCTGACGGCTACCCGGAATGGGCCGCAAGTCTTTTGCGCTTGCGGAGCTACTCGTCGCCATGGGCGGAAAAACTGCTAAGGCTCGATCCGAGCTTGACGGAGTCGTCCCAGCGTCTCAGCCCATTTACTAACGCCGAAACCGCCGCGGTGAGGGCGCGACTGGACGAAATGATCTTAGACCCTGATCACCCGTTAGGGCCCGAGTTAGAGAGCCTCAGGGACCTGCTTGACTGACCTACGATGCCGCGGGTGATGCGCGTTCAATGAACGGCTTATAACACCGGGCACGAGGCCTGCTGCGGGTAAAACCAGTTTGAATATGTGCGGCCTCCCAGCCGCCGGAGAGCCAAAGCGGACATGTTGCCCACAGGTTTTCAACAGACTTACCCCCTGAAATGGCGGAAAAAGCGCAGTTTGTTGCCGGATAGGCAACTATATATGGTAATTTCTTCTTTAATTTACACTGAAGTTTGCTAGCATGGCGCAAATATAGATGACTGCTCCGGCATTGAGGCAAGGCACGGAGCGGCTGAGAAACGAATTTAACAGGCAAGAGGACTAGGGCAGTGACACTCAAACTTACCAGGAGTCTGCGTTCCGTATTGGGCGGGGGAGTTGTGGCTGCTCTGGCACTTGCGGCATCGATCGCAGGTGCACAGGCGCAGCAGACCTACGTGTACACCGAGGATGGCTTCAGCCAGGGCACGGTGACCAACGGCAAGATCGTGCGCCGCACCACGGTGCGCGCGGAACGCTACATCCCGACAATCTGGGTCGACCCCGATGGGTGCGAGCACTGGGTGATGGACGACGGCTTCGAGGGGTTTATGACTCCCCACGTGACCCGGGATGGCAAGCCGGTCTGCCGCCGCGGCAACACCTGCGCCGTGATGAACTCGGACCAACTCTTTGCCACGAATAGAGCGCACATCAGTTCCGCCAATAAGAAGCGGTTGCAGCAGTTTTTTCAATCTGCGGGTGCGACGGCCTACATCATCGAAGGCCACACCGACAGCCGCGCCAGCGACGAGTACAATATCCGGCTTTCTGAGGCCCGCGCCCGCGCGGTTGCTGCAGTGGCCCGCTCGGTTGGCGCACGGGTGTCGGCGACACGCGGCTATGGGGAGCGCATCCCCAAGGCCTCCAACCGCACGGCGGCCGGCAAAGCTGCCAACCGTCGCGTCGAAATCCAGTGTATCCGCTAAGGGGACGATGACATGAAACTGAGCAACGTACTCATCGCCACCATGGCCCTGGGAGCGCTGGCCGCCTGTGACATCACCGGCGAGCGTAACAGCGGCGACAAGACCCGCGACTACGGCAACGGCCTGTTCGGGCGCGGCACCAAGGACCTTAGCCAGCTTGAGGCCGGTATCTGGGTCGACCCGCGCGGCTGCGACCACTGGATCATCGACGACGGCATTGAAGGCTACCTGTCCCAGCGTTTGGACCGCAACGGCAAGCCGGTTTGCTCCGGTGCGGCCCCTCCGGGCTACGCGACGGGCAACTACCGCGGCTCGCGCGACGTCAACGACCCGATCTAAGTGCTTTCGTCTGACGCAAAATTCCAAAGGCCACCCGCGCGGGTGGCCTTTTTTCGTGCGCGAACCCGATCCGCTCTTGCACGCCCCATGCCCCTCATGCAGCCTGATCCCAAGGATTCACTAAGGAGAGCCAATTGGCCGCCAGCGACCTGACCCTGACCCCTGAACAAGCCACCCCGGCAGAAGTTTTGCTGGAGTTTCCCGACAACCGATTGTTGATTGATCTGTGCGGCGAGTTTGACCGCAACCTCGCCCAGATCGAGCAGGTTCTGGGTGTCCAGATCGTGCGGCGCGGCAACCAGCTGGCCGTCATGGGCGAGGCGGCCGACAAAGCCGCGACAGTGCTCGAGGCGCTCTACCATCGGCTGGAAACGGGCAAGCCCGTCGAGATGGCCGATATCGAGGCCGAGATCCGCATGGGCCGGTCCGGCGAGGGGACGGGTGCGCGCGATGGCGACCAGATCGAGATGTTCAAGGGCGGCGCTGTCGAGATCAAGACGCGCAAGAAAACAGTTGAACCGCGCACCGAAGCGCAGAAGGACTATGTGACGTCCCTCTATAAGAACGAGCTGGCCTTCGGCATTGGCCCCGCGGGCACCGGCAAGACATATCTGGCGGTCGCTGTGGGCGTCTCCTTGTTCATCTCTGGCAAAGTCGACCGCATCATCCTGTCCCGCCCCGCGGTCGAGGCGGGCGAGAAACTGGGCTATCTGCCGGGCGACATGAAGGACAAGGTCGATCCGTATATGCAGCCGCTCTACGACGCGCTGAATGACTTTCTGCCGGGAAAACAGACCGCCAAGCTGATCGAAGAGAAGCGCATCGAGATTGCACCGTTGGCTTTCATGCGCGGACGCACGCTCAGCAATGCGTTTGTCGTGCTCGACGAGGCGCAGAATGCCACGACCATGCAGATGAAGATGTTTCTGACCCGGCTGGGGCAGGGTTCCCGCATGGTGATCACCGGCGACCGGTCCCAGGTGGACCTGCCGCGCGGGGTTCAGTCCGGGCTGCGCGAGGCGGAAGAGCTGATCAAGGGCGTCAAAGGCGTGTCGTTCAACTACTTCACCGCCAAGGACGTGGTGCGCCACCCGCTGGTGGCCCGCATCATCGAGGCCTACGACAAGGCCGACGCAAAGAGCTAGGCCGCATCCAGTGCATATTGCGCCAACACGTCCAGCGGCACGATATCCAGCGCGCGTTGATGGGTCGAGGAGAGGCGCACTTTCGGGGCCGCCCCTTCGTCATGGGCCTGCAGAAAACGACCCGCGCACAGGCACCATTGATCGCCAGGGTTCAGGCCAGCGAAGCCGAATTCGGGGCGCGGCGTGGACAGATCGTTGCCAAGGTACTTCGACAGGGCCAGAAACTCCGCCGTCATGACGGCGCAGACGGTGTGCGAGCCCTGATCCATCGGACCGGTATCGCAGCACCCGTTGCGGAAAAAGCCCGTGACGGGATCGTTGGAGCAGGTCTCCAACGTGCCGCCAAGCACGTTCAGGGATGGCTCACGTTCCATGTCTCAGCCCTCATATGTCCAGTCGATCCAGCGGCCGTGGAAATCCGCCCGACCCAAATCAAAAACTAGCGCGCCGGGCCAGAGCCGCAAGGTCATCGCCGCCCCACGCCCGGCTGCGCCATTGTCATTTTCCATTGCGAACCACGCCAGTGGCTGATCCCGCGTCGCGCGCTCCCCTGTGGTCGCGATGGCGCGCGCGCATCGTTCTTGCACGTCCGGTGGGAAGTATTGCCACGCGATGGTGTGGAACAGAAAATGCAGACCTGTCCACGGCTGCGCCAATCGCGCTTCCAGCCAATCTGCCGCGTCGCCACGGTGGATGTCGGGCGTCGGCAGATCGAGCGCCGCGTCGGTGAGCGCCAGCCGCTCCGGCTGATCCGGCCAGAGATAGGCGCGCAGGCGCGCGGGATCATCGGGGCCGGTAAGCGGGTTCAGATCGACGCCCGCTCTGTCGATGACACGGATCTCGCGGCGCGGTGGCAAGGGCCCGTTCCAATCCGGTGCAAGCGTAAGGGCAGGGTCAGGCGCCCCGAAGCTCGTGCCGTTTAGCGACAGCGCGTAGCGGTCGAAGTTCAGGTTCAGCCCGGCGCTCGCGCCAAGCTCGGACAGGGTAAGCGGCAGATTAAACTTCGACAGCGCCACCATGGCGGCGGGGATGATCGCCACGGAGCGGCGCACCTCGTTTGTCTGCGGCGGGCTGTCCAAGAAGGACATCAGAAATGCTTCGTCGTCCTTAAAAGTTGCATCAACAGCGGCCCAGAGCGCGTCGTCAGACGCGCTATTCGGCGGATAAACCGCTGCCAAGGCCCCGTCGGGGTCACGCATCTTCAATGCATGCAGCGCGCCGCACAAGCGCAACGGCACGGAATGGCCTTGTGGCGACAGATCGCCTTCCCATGCAAACAGACGTTCGCGCACCGCACCTTCGGGCGTCAGGCGCTCGGCAAGCAAGCCCAGCAGACGCGCCATGAAGGGTGAGCCAAGCGCCTCGCAATGCACGGCTTGATCGCGCAGGGCTTCTGCCAGACGGCTCATCGCACCGCCGCGACAATGGCGCGGAACATGGCGATGTTGCTGTCATGCACGCCTGTCTCCTTGAACTTCCGGTCCGCCCCGGTGGTCGCGATGACGACACCCGCCTCGCGGTCGATGAAGACGAATTGGCCGTAAACGCCCTGTGCTATCAGCTCGCCCGGCCGCGCGTCCTTGGGCATCCACCATTGGTAGCCATATTGCAGCTTGCCCGGCGCGGTCTTCGCGGACGGCACGGTCGACGCGGCGACCCAATCGCGTGGCACGATCTGTTGGCCGTTCAGCGCACCGTCCTGCAAAAACATCTGCCCCATCCGGGCATAGTCACGCGTCGTCAGGTTCAGCCCGCCCAGTACGAAGGCTACGCCGACGCCGTCTGTGAGGTAGTAGGGCGGCTGCTCCAACCCCATCGGACCCATGATCTTCTCGGCCATCAGATCAGGAATTGAGCGGCCCGTTGCGCCGCGTATCACCATGGACAGCACATGGGTGTCGATGGAGACGTATTTCCAGGCCTCGCCGGGGGGCGCGAAACTGTCTGTCAGCTCTTCGGTGAAGCCATCCATCGTGCCGCCAAGGGCCAGCACGCGGCCCATGCGATTGATGTCGGAACTCTTGTCGAGATAGTCCTCGTTGAACGTCACGCCGGAGGACATCTGCAGCACGTTCCGGATCGTCGCGTCCGCGTAGGCCGTGCCCGCGAGGCTAGGCGCATATTTGGTGACCGGATCATCGAGACTGTCGATCGCACCCTCGTCGAGAACGACGCCAAACAGCGCCGAAAGGTAGCTTTTGGCGATGGACCATGAAATACGGCGGTCGTCCGGTTCGGTGCCAAGATAGTAGCTTTCATGCACGACCTTCCCGTCCCTCAGAACCACGAGCGACGTGACGCTGCGCGCCTTGATCCAGTCTGCGGTCTCGGCTGGCAAAGTGGCTTCGGGTCCATTGGGCAAGGGGGACGGTTCGGCGTCGGGGATCTCCATCTCCGTCCACAGGAACGCCTTGTTCATGTTCGAAAAGTTGCCGACGATCTTGTCTTCGGCGAAGAGCGAATTGACCGCCATCAAGCGGGTCAGCTCCTCGCGTTTCCAAAAGCCAGTGACAAGCGAGACGACGACAACGAGGGCGAGAAGGCGCAGGGCCCATTTGATCAAGGGTCGCATTCAGTTGAACCGATCGAGCAGTTTTTGGAGGGGAGAGCGGGCGTCCGGGGCGGGCTCCGGCTTTGGCTCCGGGCCGGGTTTGGCCTTGGGCTTGTCGGACGAGCGGGGCGGGTTCACCCGCAGCGCGACGGCATTGAGAAACTTGGCAGGGTCATCCTCTGCCAGGTGTGGCGCTCCGTCAGACACCCCGCGCAGCACATCATCGAGCCAGTCTTGATCGGCCTTGGCAAAATCGCCCAGCACATAGGCCGGGACGCGGTCCTTGTGGCCGGGATGGCCGACGCCCAAGCGCACCCGGTCGTAATGCGGCCCGATATGCTGATGGATCGAGCGTAGCCCGTTATGACCCGCATGGCCGCCGCCCCGCTTGTGGCGTGTCTTGGCGGGTGCGAGGTCAATCTCGTCATGGAAGACGGTCACGTCGGTGCTGTCGAGCTTGTAGAAGCTCATCGCTGCCTGCACGGATTGGCCCGACAGGTTCATGAAAGTTGTGGGCTTAAGGAGCAATACCTTCTCGTGACCCAAGCGGCCTTCGGTCACCTCCCCCTGAAACTTTGCACGCCACGGGGCGAAGCCGTGATCCTCCGCGATGCGGTCCACGGCCATGAAGCCGATATTGTGACGGTTGTGCGCGTATTTCGCGCCGGGATTTCCGAGGCCTACAAAGAGTTTCATGGGGGCGTTTTACCCCGCCAGGACGCGCGGGGCCAGCGCGTCGCGGCGGCACGGAGCCTTTGGGCAAAGAAAAACGCGAGCGGGACAAGCCTGCTCGCGTTTTCGAAGATTTTAATGGCAAAAGGGGGAGGATTATTCCTCGTCGCCCTCTTTTTCCTCGCCGATGACTTCGACTTCCTCGGGTGCATCATCCTCGGCGTCATCGTCCTGAGACTTCAGGCCCGACGGGGCAGAGATGTTGGCGATCACGAAGTCGCGGTCGATGGTGGGCTTGGCGCCCGCGGGCAGGTTCACGGACGAGATCGATACGTTCTCGCCGATCTCCAGCTCGGAGATGTCGATGGTGATGTGATCTGGGATATCGCCCGCCGTCACGACCAACTCCACCTCGGGGCGGATCATGGACAGAACGCCGCCCTTTTTCAGACCCGGGGAGACCTCTTCGCCCACGACTTCAACCGGGATATACAGGTTGATTTTCGTGGTGCGGCGCAGGCGCATGAAGTCCACATGGGTCGGCAGGTCCTTGACCACGTCGCGCTGCACGTTGCGGCAGATCACGCGGACATCGTCCTGGCCTTCCATCTTCATGTTCTGCAGGGTCGACATGAAGCGCCCTGCCTTCAGGCGCTTCAGGAGCGCGTTGAAGGGGATCTGGATGGGCAGGGGGTCTGCCCCGCCACCGTAGACAACTCCGGGCACCATGCCGTTACGGCGTGCTGTGCGAGCGGCCCCCTTGCCCGTCCCCGCACGTGCCTCGACTTCAAGATCAGGGATCTCACCAGCCATGACTATATTCCTTTTCAAAGTTAAGCGGCTGCCTCCAAGGGTGTCGGGCCGCGTGAAGGGTGCCGTATAGGGGGGAATCGTGAGGTTGGGAAGGGGGTTTGGCGCGTTTTTCGTTGTGAGCGTGCAGGATCAGGTATAGCGCGGATTCCATGTCCGTGCGCACCGCCCTTGCCCTGTCCCGAACGCCTGCCCTGGGCTTCGTTGTTGTCGGCCTCTACTGGGGCGGCTTGGCGACGCTTGTGCCGGAGCTGAAGGCGCGGATCGGAGCGAGTGACGCACAGTTCGGGTTGCTGCTGCTGGGCACCTCGATCGGCTTGCTGACCACGATGGTGCTGGCCCCGGCGCTGGACCGCGCAATGGGGCAGTGGTCAATGGTGGTCGCGGCTGTGGCGCTCGCCGCGGCGTTTCTTGCGCCGGGGCTGGTGGTGACACCACTTGGCTTCTTCGTTGCGATGATCTTTTGCGGGATGGCGTCGGGGATGCTGGACGTGATCATGAATGCAAGGGTGTCAGAGCTGGAGACAGCCCACGCGCGCCCGTTGATGAACGCCAACCACGGTGTGTTCTCCGTGGCCTATGCCTGCGCGGCGCTGGGCACCGGGCTCGCGCGGGAGGCGGCGCTGCCGCCGGTGGCCGTGTTTCTTGTCATCGGCGGTCTTGTCCTGTCCTTCGCATGGCGGATGCGCATGGCGCCCGCGCCGGTCGACGAAGCGCCGGAGGGGGCGGACGGCTTTCCTTACGGTGTTGTCCTGCTATGCGGCGCGATAGTGCTTGTCGCTTTCATGACCGAAGCCTCCGTTGAAGCCTGGTCTGCCTTACATATCGAACGCACCTTGGGCGGGCGCGCAGCCGAGGGCGCCTTGGGACCCGCGATGCTGGGGATTACGATGGCTGTGGGGCGCTTCGGCGGCCAGGCGGTGTCAGAGCGGATGAGCGATCTGGCAGTGATCTTCGCGGGCTGCGCACTTGCGGTGATGGGCGTCAGTTTCGTGGCGCTGGCGCAGGTGACCTGGGTGGCCTATGCGGGCTTCGGGATGATGGGCCTGGGTGTCTCGGCTATCGGGCCGATCGGGTTGGCGCTGGTGGGCCGCATGGTGCCGCCGCATGTCCGCACCAAGGCCATCTCGCGCGCGGCGGTCATGGGGTTCTTCGGTTTCTTCCTGGCGCCGGCGGCGATGGGCGTGATCTCAGAAGGCTTCGGCTTGCGCGTGGCTTTCGCGGCCATTGGGGTGCTGTTGCTGGCGCTGATCCCGCTGGCCCTGGAGATCCGGCGTCGCGGGCCGTGATCCAGCGGAGCGCGTTCCGCGCACGCCATTCCTTATTGGGGGCCAGCCCCCAAACCCCCGCCGTATTTGCCGAACAAAGAAAGAGCGACTAGGCCCAGTCGCCGTAGAAATCCCGTGGGACTAGCAGGTTGTGTTTGTCGAGGTTGTGCACGTCCCGCTCGCCGCAGAGCGCCATGGTTGTGTCGAGCTCCGTGTGGATGACGCGCAAGGCTTCTTCGACGCCCTTCTGGCCCATAGCGCCGAGACCGTAGACGAAGGCGCGGCCGATATAGGTGCCATGCGCGCCCATGGCGAGCGCCTTGAGCACGTCCTGGCCGGAGCGGATGCCGCTGTCGAGATGCACTTCGATCTTGTCGCCCACGGCCTCCAGGATCGAGGGCAGCGCTTTGATTGACGACATCGCGCCATCAAGCTGCCGTCCGCCATGGTTGGAGACGATGATGGCATCTGCGCCAATGTTGAGCGCCTGCTTGGCGTCGTCGGCGTCGAGGATGCCCTTCAGGACCATCTTGCCGTCCCACTTGCGACGGTATTCCATGACCGTGTCCCAGTTGAGCCGCGGGTCGAATTGCTGGGCGGTCCAGGAATGCAGGCTGGAGATATCGTCCACGTCCTGCGCATGGCCCACAATATTGCGGAAGCTGCGGCGATGCGTACCCAGCATCTGCAGCCCCCACCGCCACTTGGTCATCAGATCGAGTATCGTGTGCGGCGCGAGTTTGATCGGCACCGAAAGGCCGTTCTTGATGTCCTTGTGGCGCTGGCCGAGGATTTGCAGATCGAGCGTCAGCACCAGCGCGTCGCACTCGGCAGCCTTGGCGCGGGCCAGAAGGTTGTCGACGAATTTCTCATCGCGCATCACGTAGAGCTGGAACCAGAAGGGGGCGGTGGTGTTCTCGGCCACGTCCTCGATCGAACAGACAGACATCGTCGACAGGGTGAAGGGCACGCCGAAATTCTCGGCCGCCTTGGCCGCCAGGATCTCGCCGTCGGCGTGCTGCATGCCGGTCGAGCCGACAGGGGCCAAGGCCACTGGCATCGCCACATCGCGACCGATCATCTGCGATTTGGTCGTGCGGCCTTCCATGTTCACCGCCACGCGCTGGCGCAGTTTGATCAGGTCGAAATCGGAGGAATTCTCGCGAAAGGTCTGCTCGGTCCAGCTGCCGCTTTCGCAATAATCATAAAACATCTTCGGCGTGCGCCGCTTGTAGATGCGTTTCAGATCCTCGATCTCGGTGATTTTGGGCATTTCTCAGTCCTGACGGGCGATATTGGTTAGGTCTCATTACCAATTTGGCAGTTTTCGAGTCAATGAGCTGTTTTTTCTTGATTGATCCGATATCGAACTATATTGGTGCGATATCGAATTATATTGGAGATCGACATGACCCTCTCTCGCAGAAAAACACTCGCCCTGATCGGGGGCGGAACCCTGTTCGCCGCCAGCGCTGCCGCAGGCGGTTTCCTCGCCACCCGCACGCCCCACAAGGCACTTGCGCCCTGGGATCAGGCGGGGGCTGCCAGTGATCCGCGCCTGCGCGCGCTGTCCTATGGCCTGCTTGCGCCGAACCCCCACAACCGCCAGCCGTGGGAGGTGGAGCTGGTGGGCGAGGACGCGTTCAACGTTTGGCGTGATCCGGAGCGGGACCTGCCGGTCACCGATCCGTTTGCGCGGCAGTTGACCATCGGGATGGGCTGCTTTCTGGAGCTGACGCGCATGGCCGCGGCCGAGGCGGGACTCACGATGAAGATGGATCTGTTTCCGGACGGCGAAGATGGTCCGGTCGCGAGTTGCCGTCTTGTTCCGGGCGCGCAAAAAGACCCGTTGTTTGCCCATGTGATGGAGCGGCGCAGTCACAAGGAAGCGTTTGATCCGACACCTGTCACGGCAGAGGCCGCGGCGCCGCTTGCGCCCTACGGGACGCTTTATCTTGGCGGAGCACAGGCCGACCGGCTGCGCGAGATCGCGGAGCAGGCATGGATGATCGAGGCCACGACCGCCGATGCATGGCAGGAAAGCATCGATCTGCTGCGGATCGGCAAGGCGGAGATCAACGCGCAGCCCGACGGGATCGACGCAGGCGGCCCGTTCCTGGAATCGTTGGCGCTGGCGGGGGTCTTCACCCGCGAGGCGGCGGCGGACCCTAACAATCCGGGCACGAAGGGCGCGATCGAGGATACGCGGGCCGCGATCCTCGGCACACCTGCCTTTGTTGTTCAGAGCAGTGCGGGCAACAGTCGGACCGACCAGATCGAGACCGGTGCCCGGTGGCTGCGGCTCAATCTGGCGGCGACGGGTGCAGGGCTGGCATTGCGTCCGGTCAGTCAGGCGCTTCAGGAATACGAGGAGATGGCCGAGGTTTTCGAGGCCATTCACACCGAGTTCGCCCCAGGCGGCGAGACGGTTCAAATGCTGGGGCTGTTGGGCTACGGTGCGCAGACGCCACGCACGCCGCGCTGGCCGCTGGAGACCCGCCTGAGGAATGCCTGACCGCAACGACGCCGACTACTTTCGCCTGTTCAATGAGATCGGCATCCTGGAACAACTCAGCCGCGCCTTCTTGGAGGCGCAGCTGCCCAAGGGTTTGATTGCGCCGCATTTCGCGGTGCTCAACCACCTGATCCGGGTGGGTGATGGGCGGACGCCGCTGCAGCTGGCACGGGCGTTTCAGGTGCCCAAGACCTCTATGACGCATACGCTTGCCGGGCTGGAGAAGCACGGTCTGGTGAAGATGCGCCCCAATCCCGATGACGCCCGGTCCAAGCAGGTCTGGCTGCAAGAGGCTGGCCGTTCGGTGCGCGACGCCGCGATCACTGGCATGGGCCCGGATTTCGCGCAGCTCCGTGATGTCGTCACCGCCGATGATTTGGCGCAGGTGCTACCTGTGCTGGAGCGCCTGCGCAAACACCTCGACGCCGCGCGGGATTAGGCGGCGAACATCGGGAAGCTTACGCCGATGGCCCAGGCCAGGATCAGACCCAGCCCAAGCCCTGCTGTCGTGGCCCCGGCGCGACGGGCCACCCAGCGACCCATCAAGCCGTGGACCGCGAAGAACAGGATCAGCACAGGGAAGGTGATCAGGATGAAGCCGAGGCCTTCGGGGTCGAGAAGCGCAGGGATCGCGAGCGAGATTAGGAAGGCCAGCCGCAGCACCACGCGCCGCCACAGTGGCGCATGACCGGCGGCGCTGAGGCTCGCATCGGCGACCATGGCGGGGATGGTGCCGAGCGCCAGCATGGCCACGATGAAAAGGCGACCCTCCGTGGGCACGAAACTGGCGGCATAGCGGTCCAGCAGCAGGCCGAAAACGGCAATACCCCAGACCACCAAGAGCGCTATGCCTGCGAGCGACGGGCGCGGCAAGCTCGGGCGCAGAAGCACAAGCTGCAGGATGCCCAGAAGCGCGAGGTGGATCAGCAGGTAGTCTGCCACGAGGACTGGGAGAAACGGAGTGTAGACCAGCATTGCCAGGAGCGGAGCGGCGAGCATCGGTGCCAGGGTCGCGATCAGGAAGCGCCGGGTCGGGAGAGGTGCAGCGCGTTCGGTTAGCGGCAAAAGGCTTGCGAGAGGGCGGAAGAGAAGCACCGCGCCGCCCAGTAGTGCGAGGATCCACGGGCCGATTGTCACTGGCTGCGTGTTGCTAGACCGGCCGAATGCGGTGTCGAGCCAGGCATTCGCCTCGCGCAAAGCGGTGGGAGCATAGAGCACGCCGATATGTCCAACATAGGGTGCCACCGCCGTGCGGCGGGTAGTACCGGAGGCAGCGACCGTTTCGCCTTCGATCGCCTGAGGGTCGACAAGCCGGGCCGTGCGCAGAGCCTCCGCACGCAAGCGCGTCTCCGTCCCGCCGGAAATTGTCAGCAGCATGTCAGGCTCTGACGCCGTGACCGCGCCGGAAAACGATGAGACTGCCACCAGCGCATCGACATCGCCGTCCTGCAGCGCGGCCCGGATGATTACGTCAGTGGCCATTGAGTGGCCCAGAAGGGCCAGCTCGCCCGTGAAGCCGGGCAGGGTGCGGGCGTGGTCGACGACCGTGCGGGTTTGGGCAACCAAAAGCGCGGTAGTACCATCTAGGCGCGTGACATCGCCGCCCATGGGTTCGGGATGGCGCCCGTGCCCTTCGACATCGTAGCTCAGCACCCGGTAGCCCGCGCGGGCGAGGGTCAGGGCGTAGGCGTCCATCAGCTGGCGCGAGCCTGCGAAACCATGGGCAATGATGACCGTGGGGGCTTCAGCCGAGCCGTTATAGAGCGTGGCGGGCGTGGGTCCGATTGCAAGTACCGTGCGTTCAATGCCAGCCCGCTCGCGTTCCAGAAAAACGATCGAGATCAGGATCGCCACGGCGCCAATAGCGGCGCAGAGCAGATTGATGAGACGGGCGCGGGTCATTGGCGCGGAACCTAGCGCGCGCCGCGATCGGGGCTAGGCGCTGTGCGCGCCATCCGCGAGCGACTTGACGAAGGCCAGCACGTCTTCGGTGCTTTCACCGGCGGCGATCTTGGCGACAATGGCGGAGCCCACGACGGTGCCGTCGGCCACGCTTGCGACCTCGCGTGCGGTCTCGGGCGTCTTCACGCCGAAGCCCACGATGACCGGCAGGTCGGTCGAAGACTTGATCCGTGCGACCTCGGGGGCAACGTCGCCCGCCTGCGCCTCTGCCGCGCCGGTGATGCCGGTGATCGAGACGTAGTAGACAAAGCCGGAGGTATTTTGCAGTACCTTGGGCAAGCGCTTGTCGTCGGTCGTGGGCGTGGCCAGACGGATGAAGTTCAGGCCCGCTTTTTGGGCGGGGATGCACAGCTCTGCGTCTTCCTCTGGTGGCAAGTCGACGATGATCATGCCGTCGATCCCAGCGTCCTTGGCCTCAGCCAGGAACCGGTCGACGCCGCGTGAATAGATCGGGTTGTAATAGCCCATCATCACGATGGGCGTGGTGTCGTCGCACGCGCGAAAGTCGCGCACGAATTGCAGGAATTTCTCGAGCGTCATGCCCGCCTCGAGCGCGCGCTGACCCGCCAGCTGGATCGTCTCGCCATCGGCCATGGGATCAGTGAAAGGCAGGCCCAGTTCAATGATGTCGACGCCAGCGGCGGGCAGGCCCTTGACGACCTCCAGCGCGCGGGCCTCGTTGGGGTCGCCGGCCATCACATAGGTGACGAAAGCCTTTTTCCCCTCGGCGCGCAGCCGCGCGAATGTGTCATCGATGCGAGTCATGGTCGTCGTCCCCTGGCGTTCAAGCTTCACGGGGTGTGCACCAGATGGCGGGGGGAAATCAACGGGGCGGAGTGCGAAATATTGCGCTGTGTCATGCCGGGCATCACGAATGGTGGTTTGCCGGGGCAGGGTGGCCATGGTTGGGTGTCGCCAAAAGGAGACGCGCGATGGAAGTTCAGCGATTGGCGGCCTTTGCCGAAGGCGAAGCGGGCGGCAACCCGGCGGGGGTAGTCCTGTGCGACGTGCTGCCCGCGGAGGCAGAGATGCAGCGTGTCGCCGCCGAGGTGGGGTATTCCGAGACCGTGTTTGCGGCGCCCCAAGGCGAGGCGTGGCGAACCCGCTACTTTGCGCCCGAGGCTGAGGTGCCGTTTTGTGGCCATGCGACCATCGCGCTGGGCTCGGCTTTATCGGCCGCGCATGGGGCCGGGGAGTATGCGCTGGTCTTGAATGATGGTGAGATCAGCGTGACGGCGGGGGCGGATGGGCTGGTGAGCCTCGTGTCGCCGCCGACATCTTTTGAGACGGTCGCCGACGAAGTTTTGGACGAAGGTTTGGCGCTGTTCGGATGGGATCGCACGAACCTGTCGGACGAGATTGCGCCCGCGGTGGTGCGCGCCGGATCGGCGCAATTTCTGGTGCTGCCCTTGGCGAAGGCCGAGGATTTACGCGACATGGCCTACGATTTCGACGACGGCGCCGCCTTCATGCGAGAGCACGGGTTCATAACTCTGCATCTCTACTGGCGCGCCGCATCGGACCTGGTCCATGTGCGCAACCCGTTCGCGGGCCATGGTGTCTACGAGGACCCGGCCACCGGGGCGTCGGCCAGCGCGGTGGCGGGATATCTGCGGGACGCGGGCGGGCGGGGCGGGCCTTACACCGCGCTGCAGGGCGTGGAAATGGGCGCGCCATCGCGGCTGGAAATCGCCGCGTTGGAAGGTGCGGGCGCGCCCGTGCGCGTGTCGGGCCGCACCCGGGTCATTGCGGACGCACCCCCTTCCACTTGACCCCGGCCCACCCGCGCCCCTACATGCCGCTCGACACCGGCCAAGGAGAAAGTGATGGGTTTCAAGATGGGCATTGTGGGGCTGCCGAATGTGGGCAAGTCGACGCTGTTTAATGCGCTGACCCGGACCGCGGCGGCGCAGGCGGCGAACTTCCCCTTCTGCACGATCGAGCCCAATGTGGGCGAGGTGGCGGTGCCGGATTCGCGGCTGGACAAGCTGGCGGCGATCGCGAGCTCCAAGCAGATCATCCCGGCGCGTATGACCTTCGTCGACATCGCGGGGCTGGTGAAAGGGGCATCCAAGGG
The DNA here is from genome assembly GCF_003054285.1 of Litoreibacter ponti. NCBI lineage: Bacteria > Pseudomonadati > Pseudomonadota > Alphaproteobacteria > Rhodobacterales > Roseobacteraceae > Litoreibacter > Litoreibacter ponti. Next base: position 735,116 of record NZ_QBKS01000002.1, on the reverse strand, counting down.
CGAAGGCCTCGGCAACCAGTTCTTGGCCAACATCCGCGAGACCGACGCCATCGCCCATGTGCTGCGCTGTTTTGAGGACAGCGACATCACCCATGTCGACGGGCGTGTCGACCCGGTGGCCGATGCCGAGGTCATCGAGACCGAGCTGATGCTGGCCGACATGGAGAGCATCGAGAAGCGGCTGGTCAACATCGTGCGCAAGGTGCGCGGCGGCGACAAAGAGGCGGTTCAGCAGGAGCGTTTGCTGAAGGCGGCGATGGAGATGCTGGAAAGCGGGAGCCCCGCTCGGCTGGTCGAAGTCGATGCCGAGGATGCGCGCGCGTGGAAGAACTTGCAACTGCTGACCACCAAACCGATCCTGTATGTGTGCAATGTCGACGAGGCCTCTGCGGCGTCGGGCAATGAGTTTTCGGCCAAGGTGGCCAAGATGGCCGCCGCGCAAGGGGCCGCCCATGTGGTGATCTCCGCCCAGATCGAAGAGGAAATCTCGCAGCTCGAAGAGGACGAAGCCGCGATGTTCCTCGAGGAGATGGGGCTGGAAGAGGCCGGGCTCGACCGGTTGATCCGCGCGGGCTACGAGCTGCTGCATCTCGAGACCTACTTCACCGTGGGCCCGAAAGAAGCACGCGCCTGGACGATCAAGCACGGCACCATGGCCCCGCAGGCAGCGGGCGTCATCCACGGCGATTTCGAGAAGGGTTTCATCCGCGCCGAGACCATCGCCTATGACGACTACATCACGCTGGGCGGGGAGCAACCGGCCAAGGAAGCGGGCAAGATGCGCGCCGAAGGCAAGGGCTACACCGTCAAGGACGGCGATGTTTTGCACTTCCTTTTCAACACTTAAGGCAGGACTTCGCCTAAGACCCGAGCCGTTGACTTTTCCCCATGCCGCAGGGGCTCTGTCGCATTAGGCGTTCTCGCGAGGAGTGCGCGAGATGCTGCAAGATCGAAATCTGGAAGACCAAGCTGAGCCCGTTTCGGCCCTGCGTCTCGTGGGCGCCCGTGATGGCCCCCTGTTGCAGGTGATCTGCGCGCCTGATTTGCTGGATGCCGCGATGGACGAGCTGCAAGGCCTGCCCGCGCTGGTCTATCTACGTGGCGAGCTGCGCTTGCAGAGCTGCGCGTTTGAAGGGGCAAGCGACGACCGTGTCACCCACACGATCCATCCCGAGGGCGCGACAGCCATTGAAGCGTGCGAAGCCATAATCGCCCATGCAGCGCGGCTCAAGATGTTGCCATCCAGGGCCGCCGCGCGTCTCGGGCAAAACTATCGAGACGCGCGCAAGATCCTCGAGGCCTCCGCCCAATCGGCGTGATCGGCCAGTACCCCCATCTGGCGCGCGATCAGATACTCGCCCGTTGGGGTCACCGAGACAGCCGCAATGTTCATCGCGGCACGGGTCTGACCTCGCGCCAGCGCGTCCAGGAATTCGCGGGTGTTCATCGACACGATGACCGCCTTTAACGCGGTGAGCCTGTCAATGTAGCGCCGCGCGGATTGCGCCAACTCAGGCGCGTCCGAGCTGTTGCCACTGATATGGTCGAGTGCGCGCGTACAGCTGTCGGCCAGAGTGACCTCCAGGCTCTGTTGCGGACTGCGCTCCTGATGCCGCGCGCGGTTTTCGAAATACGCGCAGGTCTTGGCGCCGACCTCGCGCTCGAACGCATCCTGTGATGGCTCGGCCTGCGCCGCTACCACCGTGAGAGACGCGGCGGTCACGATAGCGCCCAATGTCCAGAATCTTTGCACGGCTCACCCTCCTGTTCCACGCTGAAGCGCGTTGTTTTGTGGGCAGCTTAGCAAAAACTCTCGTAAATCCATCACCTTTTCGTACGCATGCCGGCCATACCGCGGGGCCTGCACATAAATTTTGCGGTTGCTGCGTTGCGGAGGTGCCGCTAAACGGGTCGACGGAGACGTGGCCGAGTGGTCGAAGGCGCTCCCCTGCTAAGGGAGTAGGCGGGAAACCGTCTCGAGGGTTCGAATCCCTTCGTCTCCGCCACTAAGCCTTGATTTTAAATATACAAATTGATTGATTTTTTTTTACCCGCCTAAATGCCCGCCAAGCTGAAAGCGATTGCGTGCGATCGATTGCTATGGGCACAGTTTGATTAGTGATCCGTGGGGAACTGTAATGGAGAACGCTTCGGATACGCTGGGCTTCGTCGTCGCGCGCGCCGACATGGGTTTTCTCAACGCTGTGCGAGCTCGAGTGCCTGTCCATCGCCATCATGTCTTGAGTTAGTTCCGGCCCTTAGCGGACCTTCGACCTTCCTTCGAGATACTGCGGTCGCAGCCCGCTTACCGGACATTCGCTGCAGGCGGATGGTTCAACGCTGTCGAACTCACAGTTCGCGGACGAAGCGGACTTGTGCACTTGCAGCTATTGCTTACGCAGAAAGTTATTGCGGCTGCGGCATCGGGTTGGTTGTCCTGGGCCTCTACGACACGAAGCGGTCGTTCGATCATATTGTTCGATCAATTGCTCGTCTCGTGCGCTTCGCCTGCTTGGGAAATCGCATAGAACTTGTCACGTGTTCAAACCGCTTTGTCACTAATCAGACGCATCCCAAGGTGGGCCGGTGGCGTTCCAACAGCACAACGGCCACGCGCGGGATCGCGCACCAGATAAGACATCGCTGCCAAATGCTCTCCACCCACGAAGAACGCCGGACAGCGATCAGGAGCGGTACCACCATCCAGTCCATCGTAACATTCCATTGTCCATTCCCAGACACTGCCGTCGAGATCGACAACGCCTTCGGGGGAAGCAGAAGAGCTGCCTTGAGGCTTGAGCGCCCGTGGGGCCAGGCCCTCAACAAGATAGCTGGATGCCCATGTTAACGACGGGTCAGTAAAGATTGGATTGGGTTTCTCGGGAAGAACCGTGGCGGCCATAGAATTCCATTCTTCAGCGGTCGGCAGCCGGAAACTATGGCGGCTTCTTTTGTTGATCCAAGAGAGATACTGCTGAACGTCCACATAGCTCAGCCCCGTTGCTGGTGTTGTAGCGGGGTTCTGATCAGGTCGCGCGCGCAAAGTCAGCTCACAGGCACCCTCGTCCGCGCATCTGTTCCATTCAGTTACGGTGACTTCATACTTTTGCACGTAGACCGAACGCCCGTCCGGCAAAATGACGACCTGTTCGGCCATCACCGGCAAGTAAGCTAGATCCGGGCCGCGCTGCGTGAGCGCGACCCAGGCGATGCTTGCCGCCGCAAGACCCAGGATGGCGAAACGAAGGGACGTTTTACCAAGTCTTGTTTCTGAGTTTGCAGCGGCCGACATCGGTCCTCCTCCTCTCTTAGGTCTCAAAGCTGCGCGGAGCGACAACTTGCTCCATGAGGGCATTGTCCCATTGACCTTCGACCACCACGTGAGCGGTCGCCCCGAGCATCACACCCTCGATGAGGTTGTGGTTCACGTAGGCATAAACGCCCGGTTGTTCGAAGGTGTACATCGCTGCGACAGCGCTGCCGCCACGCACAAACCAGGTTTCCATGTCCTGCAGAGGCGCGTCCGTGAACGAGCTTTCCCAGACATAGTTGCCATGCCCGCCGATCAAGTGGGGACGGGAATCCCGGTTGGCCTGATTGTGGACCATCAGCACAGTCTCACCAACCTTGGCTTTGATTGCGCCTTCGCCGGTAAGGGCACCCACGGCACCGTTGAACACCGAATGGGTCGGGATCAGGCCACGCATCACCTCAAGGCTGTCGGCATAGTCGTCGCCTGCCGCCTCATAGGTGCGGTAGTCGCCGTTTTCGTCCTTGGGCAGATAATAATCCTGCTCACCGAAGTACGCGATTCTGTCATAGCGTAGCGGATTGCCGTCCTTGTCCTTCAACCCGTCGCGCGGCAGCACCATGATGGCGCCGTTCATGCCGTGCGTGACGTGATAGGGGATCATGTCGCCACCCCGTGCACAGTGATAGGTGAAGCAGCCCGGTTTCGTCGCCTTCCAGCGCAGCACGCATTCCTCACCGGGATAGACATGGGTCAGGCCACCGCCACCCAAAGCGCCGGTTGATGCGTGGAAGTCGATGTTGTGTTCCATCATGCCCGACGTGGGGTTGCGCAGGGTCAGTTCGACCATGTCGCCTTCATGCACGATGATCAGCGGACCAGGAACGGAACCGTTGTATGTCAGTGCCCAGACGCTTGCGCCGTTGTCCTCGTCGACGACCATCAGGCGTTCTTCGGTTTCCATGGTGATTTCGACGATCTTGGGACCTCCGACTGCCACCTGATCATGTTTGGGCGCGAATGGCGGTGGCACGAGTTCCTGCTTCACACGGGTGTATCCCGACAGATCAGCAGGTTTGGCATCTGTTGCGGACTCTTCCTTTCACGCAGCGTTGTAGATTTTGGCCGATGCGGCGTTGATGCCGTGCAGCTTGGGTGCCCGCGGTGCAGCCATTGCCCCGGCTCCCGTCATTGCAGCGGCACCGGCGAGCATGCTGCCTCGCAAGACGTTGCGGCGGCTCGTTTTCATGAGGCCTGGATTGATGAATTTGGTCATGGTTCCCTCCTTTGGGGTTTGGTTCCGGTTGGCGGACGTTACGTCCGCCGATCCGTTAATTCGTTGCGAGATTGGCGAGCTGTGCTTCGAACCGCTCTTTGGCTTTTGGCGGCACACGGCCTTCGAAGAAGTCGCCGGGCACCTCGACGTCACCAACGGCGATGGTCATCACCATGCCCATGGCAAAGTGCGGTTTGCAGATCACCCCATAGACGCCTTCCGCGTCCAAAGTGACCTCGATTTCTTCGTTGATCTTGCCTTTGAACCCCTCTGCGCCCTCCGGCATCATGCCCTTGTTCACTTCGGCGTTGTGGCCCTTGTCGGCAGCGATGAACTTGATCGTGTCACCGGGCTGCGCCTGGATGAAGGCAGGTTCGAAAACCATACGTTCCCCATCCGCGCCCTTGTTGAGCATCTGAACCTCGAAGGTCTCAGCAAAAGCTGCGCCACCCATCAAGGCGGCGAGAGCGAGACCGGATAAAACCGTGCGAAGCATCTTCGTTTTCCTTTCCGTTCGGGTTATTCGTTTAGGACAAGATTAAGATTTTCGACGAAGAGAACTTTGCGCTGGCTCAAACTCAAATTCGATCGCGCTATTGGTGACTCCGAACCGATAAGCGATGGAAATTACGGTGGATATTGTGGCATGACTGCGTGGATGACCGATTTATCACCTCGCAAGACGCTGCCGCGGCTCGATGAAAGCCTGCTGACGCATCTGCCACCCTTCTCCAAACTGGAGAAGCGTGAGATTCGCACGATCCTGGATCAGGCGACGTCACGCAGGTACAATGAAGGGGTCGCGATTTTTGATGAGGGCGCACCCGCCGAACGCTTCTTCATGTTGCTCGACGGGTATGTGCGGGTGGTGCGGGTGACGCCGACGGGAGAGCAAGTGACGGCTCTGCATATTCCCGCAGGGCAGCTGTTAGGAATCGCAAAAGCGATTGGGCGGGTGACCTACCCAGCGACGGCTATGACCGCGACCGAGTCCATTGTACTTAGTTGGCCAACCCGGCTTTGGGATGGGTTTGTTGCAGACTACGACGGATTTGCGACGGAGACCTACAAAACCGTTGGCGACCGAATGGGAGAAATTCACAACCGGGTGATGGAGATGGCAACCCAGCAAGTCGAACAGAGGGTTGCGAATGCACTGCTTCGACTGATCAACCAGACGGGTCGCAAGGTATCGGACGGGATCGAGATTGATTTTCCAATCACGCGGCAAGATCTTTCGGAACTCACCGCAACCACACTACATACGGCGAGCCGCCTTCTGAGCGCGTGGGAAAAAAAGGGCCTGGTGCAAAGCAAACGTAAGCGCATCAAGGTGCTGAACCCGCACGCCCTTGTCGTGATTTCCCAGCCCAAGAGTGATCTATAGACCCGCAGCTTCCATCAACTCTGCGACAAACACCTCTTCATCCAGACCGTACTCCGCGCATGCGTCGACGATCGTGTGAAACGGGCTGATCAGGCATCCGACGCAAAGCATCTTGTGCCGATTGAACACGGCAATGGTCTTCGGCCAGCGCGACATCAATTCCGACAGCGGCAGGTCGGGATCATCGAGTTTCATCTTTCCCATGTGTCTCTCCTGATGACACGACACTAGACGCCCAAAGAGACGAAACGTTGTGCTGGCGCAAACTTTGACGTTTCGCGCCGCGCTAGAGATCGGTCATCCCGAATTCAAGGAGACCGGCTCATGGCGGAAATTCTCACAAAATCACGGGCGCGAAACATCTTCTACGGGGGCTCGATTTTCTTTGTCGTGGTTTTCGTGGTGATGACCGTCCATTCCCATAGATACGTTGTGAACGTCTCGACGGCAGGTATGCCTCTGAGCGACGAGGTGATTCACGGCAAGCATGTGTGGGAGCAACACTCCTGCATCAATTGTCACAGCCTGCATGGCGAGGGTGCCTATTTCGCGCCTGAAGTCGGCAACGTGATGACCCGCTGGGGCGTGCTCGACAGCCCCGAGGACGCTTTCGAAACCCTCAAGGCCTGGATCGAAAGCCAGCCCAGCGGGATCGAAGGCCGAAGACAAATGCCGAAATACGAACTGACTGATGAGGACATTCGCGGTCTCGCGGAGTTTCTCCGCTGGGCGGATCAGACCGATACGCAGGGCTGGCCGCCAAACGAGGCCGGATAAGGAGACGAAACGATGAAATATCAATCTCAGAAAGTGGCCTATTGGTACTTCCTTGCAGCGATAGCGCTGTTTGGTGTCCAGGTGCTGGGCGGCCTTGTCGCGGGCTGGATCTACGTCTCGCCCAATTTCCTGTCCGAGCTTCTGCCGTTCAATGTGATCCGCATGATTCACACGAACGCTCTGATCGTATGGCTTCTATTGGGGTTCTTTGGTGCGGCGTACTTCCTCATCCCCGAGGAATCCGAGCGCGAGATATGGTCGCCCAAGCTGGCCTATGTCCAGTTGATCATACTCCTCGTGGGCACGTTGGGGGCCGTGGGTTCCTATCTGGTCGGTATCCATGGCGGGCGAGAATTCCTCGAACAACCGCTCTGGGTCAAGTTCGGTATCCTCGTGGCCGCTCTGATCTTCCTTCTCAACATCTCGATGACCGTTCTGGCGGGCAAGAAAACAGCGATCACCAGTGTGCTGCTGATGGGCCTGTGGCTGCTGTCCCTGCTTTGGATCTTTGCCTTCATCAATCCCGACAATCTCAGCCTCGACAAGATGTACTGGTGGTTCGTCGTGCACCTCTGGGTCGAAGCGACCTGGGAACTGGTGATGGCCGCAATCCTCGCCTTCCTGCTTCTGAAACTGACAGGGGTTGACCGCGAAGTGGTCGAGAAATGGCTCTATGTCATCGTCGCCACCGCGCTGTTCTCAGGCATTCTGGGGACCGGTCACCATTTCTACTGGATTGGTCTACCGGGCTATTGGCAGTGGGTCGGCTCGATCTTCTCGACGCTTGAGGTGATCCCGTTTTTCCTGATGATGAGCTTTGCCTTCGTCATGGTCTGGAAGGGTCGCAAAAACCATCCCAACAAGGCGGCACTCTTGTGGTCTCTCGGATCTTCGACGGTCGCCTTCTTTGGCGCAGGCGTATGGGGCTTCTTGCACACACTGCATGGTGTGAACTTCTACAGCCACGGCACGCAGATCACGGCGGCTCACGGGCACCTCGCGTTCTTCGGGGCCTACGTGGCGCTCAATCTCGCGGTCTTCACCTACGCGATGCCGATGCTGCGCGAACGTGCGCCTTATAACCAGGTGCTCAACATGGCGTCGTTCTGGCTGATGACTGGCGGCATGGCGTTCATGACCTTCGTGCTGACCTTCGCAGGAACCATCCAGACACACATGCAGCGAGTGATCGGTGACTACTACATGGACGTGCAGGAAAGCCTGTCGGTGTTCTACCTGATGCGCTTTGGCGCGGGGGCTGCCGTGGTGCTCGGTGCACTTCTGTTCATCTATTCGATGCTGGTGGTGCGTGATCGCGAGATCATCGCGCCAGGACCCACCGCCTCGGTTCCGGGAGAATAGGTCATGAATATCGCAACCACACCAAAGCTGCCGTTTTACCAAGCAACCGGACGCGAATGCGACCTTTTTGAAACGGCCCATGATAACGGTTTGCCCCTTCTTCTGAAGGGGCCGACCGGCTGCGGCAAGACGCGTTTTGTCGAGCACATGGCAGCTAAGCTGGGCAAACCGCTCTACACGGTTGCCTGCCATGATGACTTGTCGGCAGCGGACCTGATCGGTCGCTATCTGCTGAAAGGCGGCGAGACGGTCTGGGTCGATGGCCCCGTGACCCGTGCCGTGCGAGAGGGTGGCATCTGCTACCTCGATGAGGTGGTAGAGGCCCGCAAGGACGTCACAGTCGTTCTGCACCCGCTGACGGACACGCGCCGCACGCTGATGATTGACCGCACGGGCGAAGAGCTCGTGGCACCCGCGTCATTCATGCTGGTAGCCAGCTACAACCCCGGCTACCAGAACGTGCTCAAGCGGTTGAAACCCTCGACCCGGCAGCGGTTTCTGTCGATCAGTTTCGACTTCCCCGATGCGGAGACGGAGATCGCGGTCGTTACCTCCGAAAGCAGGCTAGAGCCGGGGCGCGTCGCGCCGCTGGTCCGGCTCGCGGGTCATATCCGCAACCTGAGCGGCATGGATCTTGAGGAAGGCGTATCGACCCGCCTGTTGATCTATGCCGCGACCCTCATGGTCGGCGGCATGGGCTTGAACCAGGCGCTCGAGGCGGCGATCATCGAGCCGCTGAGCGATGAGCCCGATGTGCAGCAATCGCTGCGCGATCTGGTCAGCACAATCTACGGGTAAGCATGATGCACCTGCGCGACCTCATGGAACCCGAAGAAACGGTCGGAAACCTTTGGCACGATATGGCCAGCGGGATCGGGGCTGGCGTCACATACCCCGAAGCGGGCGTCACGCTGGCCTCGGTCCGGCCCAGCCTTGCCGTGCTCTTCCGCGCGCTCGGCGGGGCACCGGGGGTCGAACTGGCCGAGGTTGCGCCAAGCGTTGTGCAGCACCGTCAACGCATGCGCCGCAAACTCGGGGCTGAACGGGATCGGGAATGGGTCGCGCGCTTCGATGGCGAACGGCTGGCATTGCCACCCGTCATGGTTGCGTTCCCCGACCCGGACCTGAACCGCGCTGCGTTTTTCTGGCTGACGGCGCTGGCGGCTGTCACTGATGCCGGTGCATTCAATGCGGGCGGCACCGGTCCCGCACGAGATTGCGCGCATATTCGCGCGAATGCAGCGGCTGCGGACAAGGCCTATCTGGCCTGCCCCGGATTGCGAGGTCGCTATCTCGCCATGGCCGCGTTTTGTGCAGAGGCCCGGACAGACATGCACCGCCCCGCACAAGAGGCCGCGATGGAACAAGCGATCCGCGATCAGCTGTGTGGCCAAGCTCCCGCGCTTGATGCCGCAGGTGCAGAAGCGCGCAGCTACATGCCATGCGCCCCTGTTCCGATCTGGTTGCGCTTTGAACGTACCGGCACGGGCGGGCAGGCTGCCGACGATGCCGAAGCCGATCCCGCCGCACCGGCACCCAATGCCGCCTTGAGCAATCGCAAGCTAGGAGAGCGCAAGGATCAGGACCAGCAGAACCGTAAGGACAGCTTTATCATTCACCGCTTTGAATCGATCCTGTCATGGGTCGAATCCATGAACATCAACCGCAGCGTCGATGACGACGATGACGAAAATGCTCAAAAGGCCGCCGATGATCAGGACCGGGTCACGCTGTCGAAACAGAATCGCAAGGTCGCCACACGGCTGCGGCTGCATCTCGACCTGTCGCCCGCCGATGCCGATCACGAGGCTCTGGCGGGCAAGCATACCTATCCAGAATGGAACCACCGGTCGCGCACCTATATGGAAGATCACTGCCGCGTGCTTGATGCGCCCGCCGTGGCCGATGGAGCGCCATATGCGCCGAATGAACGTTATGTGCGCGAGGTGCGCCGCCAGTTCGAGGCCTTGCGCCCGCGCCGCGTGTTGCAACCGCGTCAGATCGACGGGACAGAGCTGGACCTGGACGCGGTCCTGACCGCACGCGCTGACATGGTGGCGACCGGGCGCGGATCGGATCGTATCTGGCAAGCCGCGCGGCAGATGGATCGCGATGTATCGGTCGCGTTCCTGATCGACACGTCGCGGTCGACCGAAGCGGCGATCGGCGATACATGCGTCATCGACGTGGCCCGCGACACGATGGCAGCATTGGCCGCAGGGATCGACGCGGCGGGCGACCGCTGCGGTATCTGGGGGTTCTCGTCACTGCGCCGTGACCGGGTGTTCCTGACCCGGTGCAAGAGCTTTGAAGACCCGATGTCACCGGCGATCACCGCCAATATCGGCGCGCTGAAACCCGGTCACTACACCCGCCTCGGTGCCGCGATCCGACATGTCAGCGCACAATTGGGCGAGGAACCTAGTGTTCGCAAGCTGCTGATCGTGCTGACCGACGGCAAGCCCAACGATCTGGACCACTACGAAGGCCAGCACGGGATCGAAGACAGTCACATGGCCGTGCGCGAAGCCCGCGCGGCGGGCCAAAGCCTGCACGGCGTGGTGATCGACGAAGATGGGCAGGACTGGTTCGCCCGTATCTTCGGGCGCGGTGGGTTTGCCCTCTTGCCGACCCCCGAACGCCTGCTGCGCGCGCTGCCCGACATTTACAGAACACTGACTCAGGAGACCTGACATGCGCTTCTTTCTTCCCCTCACCGGCGTCTTCGTCCTCGCAGGCTCGCGCCTTTTTGCCGATGGCTTCGACCGGCCAATCCCACAGGCACAATCCGCAACGGCGGAATTCTGGTACGCCCTGGCCTGCATCACGCTTGTGGCAAGCATGGTGGCTGTACAATGGCTGGTGTCGCGCAGATGACACGGGCGGGGTGGTCCACAGGCAAGATCGCTCTGGTGCTCTACCCATTCGGTGCGGGTGCGGCAGCGGTCAACGTATTCTTTGCCGCCCTGATCTTCAGCTGGATCGGTGGCCCGATCCTGTCCACTGGGCTTTCGATCCTGATCGGCGCGCTTCTTGGCATTCCCGCAACATGGTATTTTGCCAAACACATTCGTCACCTGATGGACGTGGCCGACAAGGGAGCGGCGAAGTGAAGATCGACATGAGCGGTGACCAGCCCACCATTGACGCGCGCGATCTTGGTCAACTGCTGGACCTGCCCCCGGACGAAGTACAAAACCTCATGCGCGCAGGCGAAATCACATCGCGTTTCGAAACGGGTGAGGACGAAGACGCAGGCAAGGTTAGGCTGACCTTTTTCCATCGCGGTCGCAGGGTGCGCCTGACATGTAGCAAAGACGGGACCGTTTTGAGCACGACCCGCGTAACAACGGAGCGACCATGATGGCGCATTCATCCGCCGAGCAGATACGCAGCTGGAACGGCCCGGCGATTTTCAGCTTTGGCTTCCGCCCCTTTTTCCTTTTCGGTGCAGTCTGGGTCCTTTTTTCAATGGGCCTTTGGCTGGCGGTGTTGATGGGCGGTGTCGACCTGCCCACCCGCTTTGACCGTGGGTCATGGCACGCGCATGAGTTTCTGTTCGGCTATCTTGGCGCGGTGCTTGCCGGTTTCCTGCTGACGGCTGTGCCCAACTGGACCGGGCGTTTGCCAATCGTCGGTTGGCGGTTGGCGGGGCTTTTTGCGCTTTGGTGCGCCGGGCGCGCGGCTATTCTGTTCTCCAATTCGCTTCCCTCATTTGTGGCTCCGGCCATTGACCTTGCCTTTCCCATTGCGTTGGGCGGTCTGATCCTGCGCGAAATCATTGCGGGCAAAAACTGGCGCAACCTGATCGTGCTGGCCCTGCTTGCCGTATTCACGTTGGCCAATGCGCTGTTTCACTACGAGGCACTTGCCGGTGAATACGCCGCGCAGGGCTATGGGCTGCGGCTGGGCCTGGCGACAGCGGTGATGATGATCGCCGTTATCGGTGGGCGGATCATCCCGTCCTTTACCCGCAACTGGCTGGTGCGCGAACAGCATGCGGCACGTCCTGCACCGCCGATGCAGCGTTTTGACAAGGCCACCTTGTTGCTGAGCCCGCCGATCCTGGCGATCTGGACGCTTCAGCCCTTTACGGTCACCACCGGGTTCTGCCTGCTGGTGTTCGGCGTCTTGCATCTGATCCGGCTGACCCGGTGGCAGGGGCACCACACGCTGAGCGAACCTTTAGTGTTTGTCCTGCATGCGTCCTATGCGTTTTTTCCGCTGGGTGCTTTCGCGCTTGGGCTGGACCAGATCCTGGGCAATCCGGGCACGGCGGGGGCACAGCATCTGTGGATGGCGGGCGCCATCGGGGCGATGACCCTCGCTGTCATGAGCCGCGCAACACTTGGGCACACGGGCCGCGAATTGACAGCGGGCAGGGCCACTATTGCGATTTTTGTATGCGTCTTTGCAGCGGCGCTAATGCGGTTCCTGACCCCGCTCCATCTGGGCCTGAGCACCCTTTCCGGCGTGTTCTGGCTGCTGGCCTTCGGAGGGTTTGTCGTGGTGTATGGTCCGATGCTTCTGCGGCCAAAGGCAGAGCGCGGCACATGACCTGGGCGGGTTTCATCGGCATCTTTGCCCTGTTCTTTGCAACGCACTCGATCCCGGTCCGACCCGGGATAAAGTCACGCATCGTGGCACAGGTCGGTCCGTGCGGGTTTGCAATCGGCTATTCGATGCTGTCGCTCGCTATGCTGGCTCTGCTCATCTGGGCGGCGGGCGCGGCACCTTACGTCGAGCTTTGGCCCCAGCTTTCCTGGCACCGACACGCGGCGCATGCAGGTATGCTGGTGGTCTGCCTGATCCTTGTCTTCTCTATCGGTCGCCCCAATCCATTTTCCTTTGGCGGTGCGCGCAACAACATGTTTGACCCTACGCGCCCCGGCATCGTGCGGCTGGTCCGGCACCCGGTGCTGGCGGCTCTGGCGCTTTGGGCGGCCTTTCACATACTGCCCAATGGTGACCTCGCCCATGTCTTACTGTTCGGCGTTCTGGGTGGGTTCGCCCTGGGAGGCCGAACGCTGATCAACCGCCGCAAGAAACGGGAGATGGGATCCGACCAGTGGGATCGGTTGAGCGCAACCGTTGGAGAGGCTCCGGTTCTCGGAAAGCCGACGTCCTGGTTGGGCGCTGTGGCCCGGCTTGTCCTTGGGGCCGTGCTGTTCGCTGCCCTGATCGCCCTGCATCCGGTTGTGATAGGTGTGCCAGCACTTTGAACTCTGCAGCAATGATCACCTAGTCCGGTCGCTCAGGACGCGCGTGAATAGCGCACGCCCTCTGGCATATGTTGATCAAATACAGAAGCAATAATGCGGGTGAGCGTCCGGCCCTCGGGCAGTATCAGGATGCGTGATCCGTCCCGCTGAACGAAAGGGGCGAAGCGGCCTGCAAGCTCAACAAGTCGGGGTTTCAGGGTCTCTACACGATGCCCGAATTCAGGCCTCAAATCCTCCAGATCAAGAGCGAAGGTGCACATCAGTCTCTCGATCGCGCGAGCATGAAGGCGATCTGCCTGCGTAAGCTGAAACCCACGTGCACCGGGTAGGCATCCGCTGGCAATCCGCTGTTTATAGGCCGCCGTGGCGGGCGCGTTCTGCACATACCCCTCCGGAAAGCGCGATATCGACGACGCGCCAAGACCGATCAGAGTCTCGCAGGTGTCGGTGGTGTAGCCCTGAAAATTGCGTCTCAGGAAGCCGTTTTTGGCGGCCAGTGCAAGGTCGTCATCCGGGCGCGCGAAGTGGTCAATTCCGACCGGCGTCATTTCAGCGCCGTTGAATTTCTTTGCCGCCAGCGCTGCAAGCGTATACCGCGCCGTGTCATCCGGTAGAGCGCCCTCGTCGATCAACTTTTGCCGTTTGGAGACCCAAGGCACATGCGCGTAGCCGAAAAGCGCGACACGGTCCGGCTCGAACGTCAGAACCTTGTCAATCGTGTCGTCGATGCGTGCAACGGTCTGATGCGGAAGCCCATATACCAGATCGGCGTTCAGAGAAGTGATGCCTGCCGCACGAAGATCGGCCACGCATGTCTGGGTGACCTCAAACGGTTGCAACCGGCCGATGGCCTTCTGAACGATTGGGTCGAAGTCCTGAATGCCGATGGAGGCGCGCGTCATGCCCTCCGCTGCCAATGCGTCGATTTTCGGACGATCGACCATGGTCGGATCGATCTCCACCGAGAACTCGAAGTCGTCCGTTGGTGAAAAAACACTGCGGATTGCTTGCGACAGTCGGTGAATGAGGGGTGGCGGCAGGATCGTGGGTGTGCCGCCGCCCCAGTGCAACCGACCCATTCGCATACCGTCCGGTAGCGCGCCACGCAGCAACTCAAGCTCTTGTTCAAGTGTTTCGATGTAGCTTTCGAGCGGTCCAAGGGTGCGCGTACCCTGCGTGTGGCAGGCACAGAACCAGCAGAGGCGCTCGCAAAACGGGATATGTATGTAGACCGAAACCGGGTCCTCCGGGTCCAGCCGCCGAAACGAAGCATCCTGGAATGCCGATCCGATCTGCGGGGAGAAGACCGCAGCGGTTGGATAGGACGTATAGCGCGGCACGCGCGCGTCGAAGAGGCCCAAGGCTTTGAGGTGTTCCGTATGTTCCATGCAAGCTTCCTGCCATATGAAACCGGCGCTGAAATTGCACTAAGTCAAAGTCTTGGGGTTTTTTGATTTTGATGACGGTACAGGCGGCCCATTCCTGCCGTTCATCGCTTACAAGAACGTTGCGGCGGGACTCCCCGGAAACAGACATTGGTCTACAAGCCCATGATAGAATCTCTGCATCCGCCATGCGGTGTTGTCCTGGCACCGATATTTGAGGCGCACCACACCGATGTGGTCGTTTTGGACCCTCCCGGGCTCGTTAACCGCTTGTACATGCAGATCCTGACCGGTTCAGTAATGTTCCAGAAGCCAATTTGAGATTTCAGCAGTCGTTTGAACTTCGGCATCAGCACATCGTTCTAGCACGGAGATGGGAAGGTCAGCGAACTCTGCCTCGTGAGGATCTTGAACGATTGTGCGCCCTCCAAACTCCTCAATCATGCGCATGCCTGCCGCACCATCCCGCAACTTTCCCGACAGAATGATCCCTGTGGCAGCAGCTTGGAATGTGAATGCTATTGAGCTCATAAGGGAGTCGATCGAAGCAAATTGACCATCGTGACGCAATGCTTCGTTTAGCACAAAGCGGTCACCGTGAATCTTCGCGTCAGTTTCGCCCGGCACGGTGTAAATCACACCCGGACGCAAGATCATCCCGTGCATCGCGCGTTGGATATTGAGATTGCTTTCAAACCTTAGGACACGTTCTAAACGAGAAGTCGCAGGCGCATGTATAGTGATCACGAGTGGTGCGCGTAGCTGATACGGCAAACCGTTGATAATCCTTCGGATCGCCTGAATTCCTCCTGCGGATGCACCGATCGACACACAGCCGTAATTGATGTCCATCGTCAGGTCCGAATATCTTCACGCTCAGCAAATTTGTGAAGGATAACTAAGGTGGAGAGCCAGTATTTCCAGATCATCAATCGAGTAAATTTTGAAGATTTAGATGCGCGTTTACGCTTTCTTAACGGATCACTTTGAAACTTGTATCAGCACAACAAGTTGAAGAGTAAGAGATGGATCTCGACGAGCTGATACAGAGGACGCAGGTCGCTGCCGACTATGCTCTGAGGCAAGGTATGGCAGAGCTTGCGGATCTTCTCGACATAAGCCTCTACGAGCTCGACAAAAAGCGCTGTGAGAGAAGCTTATCCCACTCCATTAAGCGATTGCACTAGTAACCCTCGTGCTTATCGCGCCCCAAGCTTCGACGGCTTGAGCCTCGAATTTGCTGCTACCTGCTCCGCCCGGATAGTGTCGAGAGAATTCTCCTCAGCAAGACCAGCACAACAGAAGCCGAGTTGATCAACTTCAAAATAGTTCAACTTGGGCAAGCCGCTCCTGTCTTCGCGCAGCAGCGCTCGAGCTGCGTCTAATCTGCTGCCCTTAAGCTTTAGCCCAAGTGGCACCAAATCGTTCTTTAGCGCATAGTCTTCTAGATCAGCGAGTACGCCAATCATCCAGTCATGTCTTCCGTCCATGTCTTTTATCTTCCACTCTTCAGCACGCCATATAGATTCCCGCATTGAGTTAACGAGAAGTTAACCAAGACCCTCTCTGTGAGGAGCTTACGTTAGGTCATGCACCATTCTGCAGGAATCTCCAATCCTCTCGTCATTTGCTTTCCATCTAAGTGTTTGATCTTGACCAAACAGGTTGCGTCATCTCAGACTACCGCTATCCAAAGCGTATTTCTCCCGAATCCGCGCAGAACTTTAGCTCTATCACGCATGTCCCTTGCCGATATTCTGCAATCGGCAGGTTGCCGCGCGAGTAAAGTTGATCAGGTACATCTTTGGATCGGAAGGCTTGGGCGAACGGGAACAATAACGGCATCGACCCCATACCAGCCGTCGATTTCTTTAGTTGGAGTTTGCCGCGCAGCCCGCCGAAACCGCCACTCGCTGCGGCTGATTGATCGAAGGCTCAACGAATTCAAGTTATCCAAACAAAGCGGTACTCTTGCGCTTTTGCAGTCTTCATTTTGAGGTCGTCTCTCTTCTTCATGACAACTCGTCGCAGTTTTGCGTTCAAAGGAGGAAAGGGGCGAATTGCTTCGCCCCTCCCAGTCCGATTGCGTCCTTCCTGAGAGAGAAGATCAGGTCATAAGAACGCTATCGCCTCCCTTAGAAACCTAGAACCAGAGACAGGCCCACGGTGTTGTCGGTCGACTTGCGGCCTGGAGCCGGGTCGGAGTTGTAGTCGGTGCGGTACGATACGCGGGTCGACAGGTTGTCCGACATCTTGAAGTTCACGCCGAGGTCGTTGGTTACAACCGTGTTGGCCGAAGAGGACAGGATGTCCGTGTCATTGGTCAGCGACATGGTCTCGGTAAGGGACAGGTAGTAACGCGATGATGCGATCACGGCCTCTTCGGTCTCGGACACGCCAGCGAAATCTTTCGTGTAGCGAGCACCGATGCCCGCCTGCACACGCCAGGTCTGCTCAGCGGTGTTGAGCACGCGGTAGCCGGGACCAAAGCCAAGGAACGCGTCAGTCGCATTGCCTTCAACTTCGACGCCGTTTTCGTCGACACCAAAGCCGTCATACTCGTAGCGACCGATACCGAAGAGGTAGAACTCGGGCGAGAAGTATCGCTGCGCCTCATAGGTCGCAAAGAACTTCTCTTCGTTCTGCGTACCGTTGGCTTCGCCGTACTCGATCGCAAAGCCAGCCAGATGGTTCCACTCACCGATGCCATAGGTCAGGCGACCCGCACCGGACACTTCGCCGGTGTCGGTGTTACCTGAGGTGCCAGAGGCGGTCAGTGCGATGGAGCCGCGGAAGCCTTGGGCAACGCCGTTCGGGCCGAAGCGTTCATCATCATCACCGCGTGCAATATCTTCGTTCACGTCATCCGTGATGTCGTCGATGCGCTCGTCCAGAACTTTAGTGCCGACGAGGGCATCTTGTGCAAAAGCAGGCGTCGCAGCAATCAGAGCAACCACGGATACGGTGGCCAGTTTCGAAATCAGTGTCATGGGTCAGTCCTTTCCCAACAAGGTGACCCGTCCGTCGGAAACAGTGCCGAGGATCGGGAGCATCTCTGCTGCATCCGGATATAGGCAAAGGCATCACATAAGAGAAATTCAAAATATTATTGTATAAACAGAGTATTGCTCACGGTATGTCGTGAGAACTGCCCAAAACGGGAATCTGGCTGTTGTTGCTGATCGTCTTGAGACGCTCAATTACCGCCTCTTGGGCCTGACCGGCCATCTCGACGGTCTGTCGAAGTGTTCGCTTTGCTACTTCTGAGACTTCTGAATCTAGATCGTCGCGCCATACAGCGTAGGCCGGATATGGGAAGCGCGGCGCACCCGGGACGAGGTGAAGCTGCCCCGCGTCAAGATATTGCTTGATGTAGCGCGCGGGAAGGTAGGCCGCGTATTGACGTTTGACGATAAACTCTGCTGCAAGCGCCCCAAGAGAAAAAGTTAGCCCCGGATTAACCAGATCCGGCAGCTCTAGCGCGTGGGCCTGCACGAACTCAGGTCCCCAGTCGATGAAGACATATCGCCCTGCCAAATCCAGCGTCGGCTCGGGCCAGGATGCGACCAGCACCAGTTCTTCATCGCTGATCTTGGACACCGACAAGCCAGAGCGCAGCTGCGGGTTGTACATCAGGCAAGCTTGAACAACGCCTTCGATTAAGAAGCGCGTGAGTCTGTCCGGCATCCCCAGTTCAGTACGAATACTGAGCGTGGGCATTTCTTCCCGCAGTGCATCGATCCATCGAAAGCCCAGTCGCGGCCACAGGGAATACTGCGCC
The DNA here is from genome assembly GCF_003054285.1 of Litoreibacter ponti. NCBI lineage: Bacteria > Pseudomonadati > Pseudomonadota > Alphaproteobacteria > Rhodobacterales > Roseobacteraceae > Litoreibacter > Litoreibacter ponti. The sequence continues at coordinate 716,676 of NZ_QBKS01000002.1, read as the reverse complement.
CCGATGGTCAAGCTTCTAGTGAAGCCATCTGGAATCGCAACTTGCTGACGCGCTTCTTCCCAGAGCTTGATTAGGCCCAAGGCATAGCGCTCAAACTCTTTGCCCGCCGGCGTCATTTCCGCCCCGGCCTTAGAACGTGTAAATAGCGGTCTCCCCAAACTGTCTTCGAGCCGTTGGATACGCAGGCTCACCGCGGATTGGGTTACAAAAAGCCGCTCCGAAGCAGAGACAAACGATCCGGTGGCGGCTACTTCAAGGAAAGTCTTTACAAGAGTGATATCCATACGAGATACATAAGAAAAACTGCGATCATCGGCAATTTTTATTCGTTACGCTCTGATGACGTTGGCGTATAGACGCGTCAAAGAAGTCGAGTGGAAGAGAGCGCGCTCTGTGACCTCGCGTGTTTCAGGGACCTGTCGCTCCCAACGGCGACAATCCCTGCCACTCGGCTTCACTGTGTTACCCCACAGCAATGACCTTGCAAATGAATGACGGTGACCTCGAAAAAAAAATCGGCGATCGACCATCTACTCCGCTCTTCTATTCATTGCTGGCCTTAGCCCTTGGACATCGGATCTACGGCGCAGTTCGGTAGATCAGACACTGACCGCGACTGCATAACTCGAAGGCCGTCTGAGGTCATGAGCGAGGACCATCCTCGCCGTTCGACTAATCATTCTTCAAGGCAAGTCACGGCCCAATCCGGACCTTGGTCTACCCATCTCCAGCTGCAGCGCAGCCTTCCCCAAACCGGCCATTCGCTGCTCCTGCAACATTCCGGTGTCGAGCGAGGTCTCTTTCGCGGACAAAGCGGACGAAGCGGACTTTGACATCCAAACAGAAAATCTGCCGGATGGTTTGGTCCGACAAAGTATTAAGCCAATAAGCGAACCATCTCTTCTATTTGAGTGTTCGTTAACACCCATTCCGCATTCGGATCGAGATCATCAGTTACTGTTATAGAATTTGAAAGCACGTTTTTTTCAAACAGGAGATTGTTGGTACCCAAGCTATCGGCATCCCTGTTCTTTAAGAACGATACCATTTCATGAGCGAAATCAGCCAAGTGTTCGACCCGAAATTCCTCACGTATCCTTCCTGCCAGCAATAGAACATCCGTCATCATCATTGAGGTGGTAGAATGGGAAACTGGTGTTGGCAAGTGTCCAATTTGGGCTCAAAGCCGCCCTTAGGTCGGTCGCAGCATGCTCGCCTGCTGGTAGACTCCGCACTGTAAGGTCGGCCCATTCCTGCCGTTGGCCGAAGAGTCGAGATGCTGCGGCGCGGCCCGTCAAACCGGCCATTCGCTGCATGTGCAACATCTCGGATGCATTGAACTGGTTGTTTGCGGCCCTTTGCGGACATTGGCCAATAGCTGCCTCCGCTGCGCTGCGGCCCGTCAGAGCCGACTTTCGCTGCGAGCGCGAATTCGAGCGCTCTGCGAACTAGAAGACCGCAGGACAAAGCGCCAGTTCGCTGCTTCGGCTCAAATGGTTGCTGTCTACGCTTCATGACATCGCTTTTCGAAAGGAACGGCTGAGAACCGTCATTCGCAGCACCCGGCTCGAATGTCAGCAAAACGGACCGGCCGACTCTTCGAAACGACTGCTGGATTTGCGCTTACCATGCCGATCCGTTCAGGAAAGAGAGTGGCAAGCCTTGTTTATTGTAAATTCAAAAAATCGAAAAACTCTTAAAGAATTTCAAGCCAGCCTTTAAACCCACTGAGTACGCCGGCAACGTCCCTCGGCTCTCTTGACCAATTTTGCCCACAACTTTGAGTCGCCGCATCTGAATCGGACCACGGTCATGCGCAGGGAACGTATAACAAATAATGGCGAACAGGCGAGACACGCCAACTTGCCAAGTTCTCGGAAAGCCAGCGCAGTGACCTAATATAATCACATGTTTCCGTTTCGCCAGTTCAACGGATCACACCGACGACAAACAGAACAATCGTAGGGGGCGCAGCGCTTTGACTGACGCCCCCATTTGATCACTCGTGCGACTAAACGCCGGTCTTCAGGACGCCGAGGTGGCCACGGGCTTGGATCTGACCGCCCGCTCGTTCAGCACGGATACCGCAGCGCCCGCGACCAAGGCCCAGAAGGGCGCGCTGATGCTCAGGAACGACACGTTCGACATCGCCACGATCAGGGCGACGAAGGCTCCGATCTGATGGCCCGCATTCCGGTCGAAGGCGGATTGGAATGCACTCAGCAGGACGGTGATCATCGCCAGGCCCGCCACCGCGCCGATCAGGGGCCCGGGCAGCGCCATGATGAGCGGCACCGCAACACCGGCGAAGATCCCGAAGGCGGCGAAGAGCACGCCGTTCAGCACCGTCGCCGCATAGCGTCCCTCGGGGTTCTCGCCCGCCTGATCAGAGGAACAGATCGCCGTCATGGGCCCAGCGATATTGGCGTTATGCCCGCCGATGACCCCTGCCAGCATGCCGCCGATGCCCGAGATCACGGTCATGGCGTTGATCGGCGGACGGTAGCCCTCGGCGTAGAGAACCCCGATGGCCTGGGCGTTCTCGGCCCCGATCACGAGCACGGCCAGCGGCACTGCAATGGCAAGGAATGCGTCGACCGTGAAGACCGGTGCGGTGAATTCCGGTGCGACAAAGCTGATTGCCGCCTCGCCCCCCTGGAAGCCTCCGGTCAGGGTCACGGCCACGAGGCCCACGATCAGTGCGGTCAGAACCGGCGGAACGGCCCGCAAGAACCGCATCGACAGGAAGAAGGCGATGGTCGCCGCACCGACCACGATGGGCAACTTCTCGATCGAGGTGACCGCGCCGATGCCGAAGCGGATGAGCGCGCCCGCGATCATCGCCATGACAATGGGCATCGGAAGCCAGCGCATCACCTTGCCGATGAGCCCGGTGATGCCGAGCACGAAGACCATCCCGCCGGCCATCAGGAAGGCGCCGACCGCCTGTTCGAAGGGGAAGGTGCCGAGCGCGCCGGCGACGAGCGCCGCGCCGGGGATGGAATAGGCCCCTGTCACCGGAAGCTTGTAGTAGAGCGCCATGATCAGGCTGATCAGCCCGCCGAGGCCGTAGATCGCCAGAAGCCAGGCCACGGTCTGCCCCTCGGTCAGACCGCCATTATTGGCCGCACCGATCACGATCAGGGCAGGCCCCGAGCATCCGAAGATGGCCGCGACCAGTCCCGCGCTCGCCGTTTTGATGCCCAGCGCCTCGCGCAGGCCCGAAAAGCCCGCGCCAAAGCCCGGTCCTTTCTCGATCCAGTTTCTCTTTTCTGTCTGTTCCATTTAGGTTTTCCTCCCTTGATTTTGGTTGCTCGCCGTCTCAGCGGCCGGTGAATTCGGGCTTGCGCTTGGCGTGAAAGGCCTCGACCCCCTCGCGGAAATCTTCCGATTGACGCAAGCGGCTGTAGTTCAGGCCCTCCATCTCGATCGCGGTGCTGAGAAGCGCATCGTCAGTGTCGTTCAGCAGCTTCTTTGCGGTGCGTTGCGCAATTGGTGAAAATTCACGGAGTTCGTTGACAAGGTCGGTCACCGCCTGTTCGAGATCGCTATCGGGCACGCATTCGGTGGCGATGCCCCAGTCCAGCGCCTGCTGGCCCTTGATGCGCTTCGAGCGCATGACGATGTCCTTCGTGCGCGTCACGCCGACAATTTTCTGCAGCCGGGCGGAGCCACCCGATCCAGGGATTTGGCCCAGTTTCTGTTCGGGCAGGGCGTAGCGGCAGGTCTCGGACACGATGCGGAAGTCGCAGGCCAGCGACAGCTCGAAGCCGACGCCGAAGGTGTAGCCGCGATTGGCGGCGATCACCGGCTTGGAGCAACGCGCAGGTGCCGCCACGTTCCAGGCGAGGTGCGAGACATGCTCGGGGCTGGCCTCGAGGAAGCCCTTGATATTGCCGCCCGAGGAAAAATGCTCGCCCTCGCCGGAGACGACGATGATACGCACGCGGTCATCTTCGTCGAGTGCCTCGAAGACGAGGCGGAGCTGATCGCGGGCTCCCATCGAGATCACGTTGTAGGGCGGTCGTGCGAGGATGATGTCCGCGCGTTCGCTGGCTTCATCGAGCCTAACGTGGAAACCGTCGAGTTCGGCAAGGCGCGGATCGGTGAAGGTCATTGTCTCGGTCATCAGAGTCTCTTGCATCTGGATGTCTTTCTCTGGAGTTACGCAGTTGTGGTCTCGGCCGGTTCGACCTCGTATTCGCCCGCAACAAGCAGGCGGCGGAGGAGTTTTCCGACAGGGGATTTCGGGATTTCGCGCACGAAGACGTAGCGGCGCGGTCGGCGGAAATTGGACAGGTCCGAGCCGCGGCAATGGGCGTCGAGTTCGTCTTCGGTGACCTTGTCACCGCGCTTGACGAAGGCGGTCACCACCTTGCCCCAGCGTGGATCCGGCAGGCCGACAACCGCGACCTCGGCCACGGCGGGGTGCAGCGACAGGCAGCTTTCGACCTCGACCGGCGAGACATTCTCGCCGCCCGTGATGATCATGTCATCGGCCCGGCCGGTGACGAACAGATCGCCGTCCTCGTCGAAGTGCCCGCAATCACCGGTGAAGTACCAGCCGTCGCGAATTGCCTTCTTGTCCGCTTCGGGGCGGTTCCAGTAGCCCTCGAAAGCTTCGTCTCCCTGCATGGAGGCGACGATTTCGCCTTCTTCCCCCGGTGCGCATGTCTGGCTGATATCAGTCGTGCCCAGCGGCACCACGCGCAGTCTCTGGTTGATCGCAGCGCGGCCTGCGGATCCGGGCTTGGCCGCAGCGTCCTGGCAGATGGAGAACGTGTAGATCTCGGAAGAGCCGTAATGGTTCACGAAAAGCTCGGGCTGGAAGGCCTCCGCCAATTTCTGCAACAGACCGTCGGTCATGGACGCGCCGGCAAAGCCCAGCTTTCGCACGCTGGCGACCCGATCCGGCCTGAAACCTGCGTGGTGGACAATGTCGTGATAGAGCGTCGGCACGAGATAGAGGTTGTTGACGGCATGCTGCTCGATCGCATCGAGAGCCTGCGGCACGTCAAAGCGCGGCAGGCAGACGAAGCTACCTCCGATCACGCTGGCCGACAGGAGCGAGCGGATGCCCATCGTGTGATAGAGCGGCATGACGCCAAGCGTGCGCTCGCCATGGCCGTACATGTTCTGCGCCACATGGGCGATGGCCGCGGCCCGTTCGGCCCGGTGGCGGCGCGGCACGCCCTTGGGCTTCGAGGTCGTGCCGGATGTGTAGAGCATGACCGACAGATCGTCGGCGCCGGCCTGCGGCACCGCATCGGTGGCGCGCCCCGCCAGCATCGCGGCGAGGCCATGATCACCGCCGAGCGGCAGCACGTTGAGGTTCGGGGCAAGTGCCGATCCGGCCACCGCCTCGGACGCGGCATCGTCATGCACCAGAACGCGGGCCGCACTGTCGTGCAGCGCATGGTCCAACTCGTCGGCGGTGACGCGCCAGTTCACGGGCGTGATGACGATCCCGGCGATCTGGCAGGCCCAATGCAGCGAGGCGTTCTCCCACCGGTTCTGCATCGCCGTGACCAGTGTGTCGCCCTTGCGAAGCCCGATTTGGCCGATCGCATCGACAAGCGCGCTGATCCGGCCATACCAGTCGGAATAGGTGATCGTCCGGTCTCCTTCGGCGATTGCCATCGCGCCGGGGTCTCGTTCCACGGACGCGATAAAGCTGGTTCCGAGGTCAAGCATCGATTGGTCCTCCCTTGATGCGGTTACGGGCGGCCAGCGCCGCCTGAACAATGGGCGCATAGCCGGTGCAGCGGCACAGGTGGCCCGAGAGCGCCTCGCGGATCGCGTCTTCCCCCGCGTCCGGTTGGCGCGAAAACAGCGCGTCGAGCGACATGAGGATGCCCGCGGTGCAGAAGCCGCATTGCAGCGCGAAATGTTCGCGGAAGGCCTCTTGCAGCGGGGTCAGCGTATCAGTTTTCGCAAGCCCCTCGACCGTGCGGATCTCGCAATCCTCAGCCTGCTGGGCGAGTATCAGGCATGCACGTACGGGTTCTCCGTCCACCTGCACCGTGCAGGCCCCGCAGACGCCGTGCTCGCAGCCCACATGGGTGCCGGTCGCGCCGATCTCGTGGCGAAGAGCATCCGTCAGCAGCGTGCGCGGAGATACCCGGACGGATACAAGCCGTCCGTTCAGGGTGAAGCGCACCGGGTGCGTCTCGTCTTTAGTCAGTCGCGGCATGACAGGGCCTCCTCCAGCGTTGCGAGCCCGAGGTGCCGGACCAGGTCGCGGCGGTAGCGGGCGGTGGCGTGCAGGTCGTCTCGGGCCTGCAGGTGCCAGGCGAACTCGTTCAGCCGGTCGTCGAGATCGGCTCTGTCTGCCGGCAGCTCGAGTGCACGTGGTGTGTCGGCGACGCCGCCCACGGCAAGCGTGGCGGTGCCATCGGGCCGGGCGATCGCAGCACAGGCGACGATCGCGAAATCGCCGTGTCGGCGCGCCACTTCGCGGAAGGCATATCCGGTGTTCGGCTTGCGGGTCGGGAACGAGACTGAGAGGATCATCTCACCGGGGGCGAGGTCGGTGGACATCATGCCCTGAAAGAAATCACGCGCCGCAACATCACGCGTCTTGCGGCGGCGGCGCAGAGTCACTGTGCCGCCGAGCGCGATCAGGCACAGCGGCAGCTCGGCGCTGGGATCGGCATGGGCGACGGAGCCGCAGATCGTGCCGCGATTGCGCAGCTGCGTATGGGCGATCCAAGGCAGTGCCGCGTGTACCAAGGGCAGGCGATCTGCCAGCTCGGGCCAGCGCTCCAGCGTGCTCTGGCGCACGGCGGCACCGATGGTAATCCGGTTGCTCTTGGCTTCGATCCGCGACAGTTCCGGGATGCGGGTGATGTCGACAAGCGTGGTGGGACGCGCGAGGCGCATGTTGAGCATGGGCACCAGCGACTGACCGCCAGCGATGACGCGGGCCTCGGTGCCGCCCTGGTGCAGCGCCTCCAGCGCCTCACTCATGTCGTTGGCCGTTACGAGATCGAACGTGGCGGGTTTCATGACCGGCCTCCCTTAATGATGCGATCAACAAGCCCCCGCAGGCGAGCCACGGCACCGCTGGACGCGCCGCCGCCGCAATGGCGGGCGAGGGCGCGGAAAAACTCGCCGATCACGACCTTCGCCGCGCCGTCCAGAAGCCGTCCGCCAACCGAGGCGACCTTGCCGCCGATCTGGGCCTCGTAGCGATAGGCGATCTCGGTGCCGTCTTCGGTGTCGGTTAGCGTGATGCGGCCTTGTCCACCGCCCGTACCGAGCGCGCCTACGGCCTGCCCCGAGATCGTGACCGCGTTGGGCGGGTCGAGGTCCGACAGGTCGATATCGGCCTTGTAGCGCCCCCGCACAGGCCCGACGCCCAGCGTCACATCCGCCTTGAAGCGCGTCTCGCCGACCTTCCGGACGCCATGTGAGCCGGGGATGATCGCGTCGAGCGTCGCGGGGTCGAGCAGCATCCGCCAGACATCCTCGCGGCTGGCCTGCACCACGGCGCGGCCTTCGCCGGTAAGCTTGCGCCCACCTGCCGTGTCCTCGGTTTTCGTCTCGGACACGGGCTCTTTCGGGGCGGGTTCGTCGCCGAAAATTAGGGGGGCGAGCTTGGCCGCAGTCACCGGCAGCACGATCTCGGGTGCATCGCCCTCGGGTGCGAGCGCATCGGCCACGGCGTTGGCGATGCACACGGGCGTGGACATGCAATTGCCTTCGCCCACGCCCTTGGCCCCGAGCGGTGTGAAGGGCGACGGGGTCTCGTGATGCAGGATCACCGGCTCGGGAACCTCCATCACGGTGGGCAGCAGGTAGTCGGCAAGCGTGCCCGAGCGGAAAGACCCGTCGGACCCGTATGCGTATTCCTCGAGGAAGGCCGCGCCGACCGCCTGGGCAAAGCCGCCCCGCACCTGACCGTCGACCATGGCGGGATGCAGGATGCGCCCGCAATCATGCATGGTCACGTAGCGGTCGATCCGCGGCTCGGCGGTCTCAGGGTCGATTTCGATCCCGCAGAAATCGAAGATGAAGCCGTGACAGAGCGAGGAATTCACCCCGTCCTCCGCCGTCGGTGCCTCCAGCTCGGGCGGGGTCCAGTAGGCGGTCTCGCGCATGGTCTGGTCTACGCTTTCGGGCAGGGTGCCCGGCGACCAATGCGCTGTGGCGGCCACCCGTGCGAAGGACAGGCTGTTGTCGGGATTGCCTGCAGAACGGATACGGCCCGCCTCGAAGAGCACATCGCTTGCAGAGATGTTCAGCTGCGTGGCCGCGACTTTCGCCAGCTTGTCGCGCAAACGCGCAGCCGCGATCTCAGTCGCACCGGCGACGGCGGGGGCAAAGCGCGAGGCGTAATTGCCCGAGGCGATGGACCACGCGTCGCGCATCGTGTCCACATCGGCCAGAACGCGCACCGCCTCCAGCGGCAGGCCGAACTTGTCGGCCACGACCTGCGCCAGCACCGTACGGTGGCCCTGACCCTGCGGAACCGAGGCGACCTTGACCGTGACCGAGCCCAGAGGGTCGATTGAGATGGTTGCCGTGGCCTGCGCGCCGTTTTTCGGCCCAGCCTTAGCGCGCTCTTCGGGCGTCAGAACGGTGGTTATGTAGCCCATGTTGGACACGGAAGGTTCCACTACGCAAGCAAAGCCGATGCCGTAGCGGCGGCCCTCGGCGCGGGCCTTGTCGCGGCGGGCGTAAAGCTCGGCGAGGCCGCCTTCCGCGACCGCGCGGTCCAGCGCCGTGGCATAGTCGCCCGAGTCATAAAGTGCGCCGCTGGCCGTACGGTAGGGAAAGGCCTTGGCGGGGATGAGATTGCGGCGAATGACCTCGAGCCGGTCCAGTCCGAGATGCCGGGCGATGGTATCCATCAAACGCTCCAGCGCGAAATAGATCTGCGGGCCGCCGAAGCCGCGATTGAGGCCCGTCGGGGTTTTATTGGTCAGCACAACGCGGTTACGGATCGCCATGTTCGGGATGTCGTAAGCACCGGTCATGTTACCGTGCATCCGGTAGAGCGTGGCAGGCTCCGGCGCGCGCAGATGAGCGCCGCAATCCTCGATCTGGTCCCAGTCGAGCGCGGTGATCCGTCCGTCCGCCGTCACCGCCGCCTCTATCCGGGTCTGTCGATTGGTGGCCGAGACGCTGGCCGACAGATGCTCCAGGCGGTCCTCGATCCACTTGACCGGCGCACCCGCGATGCGCGCGGCGATGCCCGCGAGGATCATGTAGGGAAAGACGCCCTGCTTGATCCCGAAGGAGCCGCCTGATTCAGGCGGTGTGCGCAGCCGCAGCCGGTTGCCCGGCACGTTCAGCGACCGGGCCACTACCGCGTGGATCGAAAAGGGGCCTTGGAAATTCGCGGTAACGTCATAGGCATCTTCGCCCGGCTCGTAACTGGCGACGACGCCGTAGGTCTCGATGGGCGTGCAGGCGCTGCGCGGATAGGTCACGTCAATGCCGATCCGGTGCGCCGCCGCGTCGAACGCCGCTTCGGGCTCTCCGTAGCGGAAGCTGCGTTCATTGATGAGGTTGCTGCCGAGGCTGGGATGCAGCACTGGCGCGCCCGCAGCCAGCGCCGCCACGGGCTCCACAACTGCGTCAAGCGGAACGTAGTCGACCACGACAAGATCGGCGGCATCCTCTGCAAGGTAGCGGTCGGTCGCGACGATCATCGCCACCGGCTCGCCCACATAACGAACGCGGTCCACCGCCATGGGCCAGCATTCGACATCAGCCTTTACGCCGACGGTCATGGACCGGGTGCGCGCCGCAACATCTTCCCCGGAGATCACGGCAACAACGCCCGTCGCCTGCGCGGCCTCGGCAGTGTCGACAGACCGGATCGTCGCATGGCCGTGGGGCGAACGGACAAAGGCCAGCGCCAGGGTGCCCGCGGCAACCGGCAGGTCGTCGATATAGCACCCGCGCCCCGACAGCAGCACCGGATCCTCGACGCGCAGTGCGGACTGGCCGAGCAGCTTTTCTGTAACGGTATCTTTCATGTCTCCTCCCGGCTTGGCATGGGCAAGCTCTTGGGAGAGGACGTTAGGCGCGGATATGCTGGCCTTGCGACTCCGCCAGGTCTCGGACCTTACCGAGGAGTCTCAAAAAGCGGGGTCAGGCGGTATCGCGCAGGGCAGAGACATCGCGGAAGACGCTGGGCGAGGAGCCGGCATGGTCGTGGAAGAACCGCGAAAAATGCGCCGGGACAGAAAATCCCAGCTCGTCGGAGATGGCCGAGAAACTGCGCGTTTCGTTGGCCACGGCCCGCACCGCACGTTCCACCCGCTGGGTGTTCAGGTAGACCCGGGGCGAGATCCCGGTATCGGCCTCGAAGAGCCGGAAGAAATGCGCACGCGACAGGCCGCATTCGCGGGCGAGCCAATCCATCGAGACAACGCCGGCTGGATCCTGCCGGAGCAGGGTCAAGGCCCGCGCGATCCGACGGTCGGGCGCGCGCGTCGCTTTGGCCCGGTCCCGGAGCGAGGGTTGCACGCTACGCCAGGGTACCAGCCTCTCGATAATTGAGACCATCAGCCGCCCGATCAGCCGCTCATGCGTCGCGGCATCTCCGGGTGCCTGCACCATCGCCTCTGCCGTCTCGCCGACCTGTCTTCGGATCTGCGGCGTGATGGCACCGCCCGGATGCGGGAAAAAGTCCGGACCGGCGCTTGCCTCCCAATTGCCCCGAAACGCGCCAAGCCAAGCCGGTTCTATGTACATTGCCAGGATGATGGTTGGCGGTTGATCTGCGCGGTGCACGTAGCTGTGATGCTCCCACGCATTGATCAGAACCGCGCTTTCATCGGTTAACGCCACGCGGCGCCCGCCCACATCGAACTCGGTATCGGCACCTTCGACCTTCAGAAGAACGTGGCATTGCGCATGGGCGTGCTTAACCAGAGGCCGGTCCATATCAAGTAGAGCGACCCGCCCGAAAGGCCCTATAGCAATTCTCAGAGCAGACGACATCCGAAATGGTTACCAGTTTTCAAGATCGGGTCAATCTCGGCCGGCTGCAGGCTTCATGACGGCTGCTCCTTGCAGGACATTGCCGGCGGTTCTTGATAATGTGTGATATCAAGGGTTTCGCGCGGATGCCGGATAGCAAACTTGATCGTGATGAATCGCACTCCGATCGGCCCGAAATAGATGTATCGTTGCGGAGGGAATCGCTCTGTTTAAGCGCAGATGTGCTTCGCCATGCTGAAGCCCCTTCTGCAACGAAGAAGCCATTTCCTTTCAATCGGACCTAAGCGTGAACTTTTCAGATCTCAGGCGTATGCGCGGAGCAAAGCCTTACGTCCTCCGTGTGGTTCACAGATGCGACTTTTAGGCACCGAATGGTCGATAAGAAAGAAAGAGGGTTGCTTCCGGACCTTGGCCGCTCCCTCCATGAATGGCCGACCTCATCGCTGTGATCAATGCCTAATGGCAAGATGCTGCTTTTGCTACGATGGCGGTGGAGAGCCCATAATACCGATATTGCGCTCTGTATTAACGGGGCGAACCGCGTATTGCTGCAATTGACCATCGCCAAATCGGCCCAAAGCCGACATCTGGCAACAGTTCGTTATGCCGCGCTTGCAGCCCCCATTCCCGCCATTCGCCTCGGGTGCAAAGTCGAGCAGACTGCAAACTAGCATTGTGCGGACGAAGTGAACCTTCGCTGCGGCTGTGCCAGTGTCTGTTTTCCGTGGGGCAAAAGTGTTTCATTGTAACATCAACTCAATATTTATGCAGACCGTCAAAATCAGGCTTTCCGAATGTGAGGCCGCCCTGGCGCAGCCCAGCATAGGCTAAAGGACGCGGCAATGTGATTGCGACGCGAAGCAAGGGTCGCTTTTTGAGAGCGGCTCAACGCCAACCTTGGCCTTACTTCCGCGATGCGACGGCATGAGTCCCCTTCTGGACATTCGCTGGAAGCGCAAAGCGAAAATGTGATTAGACACAGATCGCGGCCCATAAGAAAGTTTCAGCGGTCTGATTGATGCCTCAATACCGCTTTCCGAAAGCCGCCGTTGAAAAAAGGTACTTCGCATCACGCGTGAGCCGACTAGATTGATGTAGTAAAAGCGCTCGGTTGCTCATTTTCTATCAAAACAATAACTTACATCCGAGCGTTGCACGAAGAGCCGCAGTTAGTTGATCCAGTGTTTCTGCGTTCGTATACGTGCCTCCAGTCTGGTCCGACAAACAACGCGCAACACTTTCCGGAGCACCGCGGTCGCTTTGACTATTCCACGAAAAGAACTGACTTCTGACCTTGAACCCAATCACGTGCACCGTTGTGTCGGCGCCCTCGTTATGAAGCTCATTCGCCAATGCGCAGGGCAGTCCTCCGCATGTTTCCTTTCCATCCGTTACGAGAACAATAGCCGCTGGTTTTGTTTTGTACTGCAATTCATCCGCGGCAATCCTAACTGCTTGTGTTAAGGGCGTACTGCCGCTGGGCTCTAACGCGTTTACCGCGTCAATAACCGCACCTGCTGCATTTGCGGTTGGCGGAAAACGCAAATCCAAGCCAGTGCATTCGTCTTCTCCGTTCGGACCATACACAACCAAACCCAGTCTCCGGGTCTGGGCAATTTCGGGCACGGCTTCTGCAACCGCACGTCGCGCTTCAAATATTCGAGGCTCGCTGATATCATTGAATCCCATTTCAGCCATCGAGCCCGAGCCATCAAATACAATCATGGCGTCAGCAGTGCACTTATCCGTGGCCACCGCATGAGTGGCGCAGAATGCAGCCAAAATGGTCGGAAACAGCACACGCATGGTCATATGCCCGCAGGTGCTTCGGTTTGCAGCTCTATCGACAAGTAATTCAGTCATAGGTCTTTCGCCGAACCTCACCACAGAAACTCCTTTTCAGAAAGTGGTCGAGTTGATCCGGCTTTGTCGGGTTTGCCAGATAACTGACCTCGGCAGGTGTTTGATGCGCGGCATCTGAGGCGTCGTGCCCGCCAGCCAATATGGCGCATGGAATGAGGCCATGTTTGCCTTTCAACATGCGATAGACGTCCAGCCCGTCGCGGCTTTGTTTGGGCACCTGATCTATGACCAATGCGTCAGGTACCAACTGGATTTCCTCGAGAATAGCGAGCGCTTCAAGCCCATCGTTCGCGTGGATCACGGTGCACCCGAACGCCTCGATCATTTCGGTCAAGATAGGCACTTGAGACGGATCACTCCCAATCAACATCGACAGTTTGCTGTCGGAGTGCTCTAGCGCGCTATCCAAGGAAGAAGCGGCTGCATCGGTCTCGATTCTTGTTTTCTGGGCAATACGAATGTCGACTGAAAAGCAGCTCCCGACGCCTGGCTCGGACCACAGGTTGAAGTCATGCTCCAGCCCTTTGCAGGCTCTTTCGACAATTGCCAGTCCAAGTCCAAGCCCCATGTCTGACTTTGTCGGAGACAACCTTTCGAATTCACGAAAAATCGTCAACTGATCCTCTTGGGCGATACCATGCCCCGTATCCCAGACCTCAATTCGCGCGAAGAGTCCCCGGCGCCGTACGCCAACAAGGATACGGCCCTTATCAGTGTAGCGAATGGCGTTCACCAATAGGTTTTGTACAATTCGTCGAAGATATCCGGGATCGCTCAGAACCGTTAAACTGCTGTCCACGACGGTGAGGCGATTGCCATTTTGGTCGGCGACAGGTGTCAATTCACTGCGCAGCGGCGTTAATATCTGGGACAATTGCAGCGGCTGAACATCAAACTCAACCCTATCGGCATCAAGCTTTGAGATGTCGAGCAGTGCGGAAATGAATTGCTCGACACTGTTGAGAGCCATCTCGGTCTTTTGCATCACATCGTACGCGGCGGAGGTGTCGATCTCTTCCGACAGCGATGACACAAAAAGCTTCGCGGCGGACAAGGGTTGCAGTAAATCATGGCTGGCGGCGGCCACAAAACGTGACTTGGAGGCGTTCGCTCGCTCCGCTTCGGCGAGCGCAAGACCAAGCTCATTGGTGCGGTCCTGAACGCGGCGCTCAAGCAGCTCGTTCATGTCTGACAGCGTGCGCGCGGCCGCGCGTTCAGCGGTGACATCGGTAAAGCTGATCACAAATCCGCGGTCAGGAATTTCCTGCGCGAAGACATTGTAGTGCCGTTTGTTGGACCGGCTGACCTCAAACGCGATGGGCTGGCGCTTCGAGCGGCTATGCGCCCACCGTCGCAGGGCAGTAGCGTCAAATTCACCCTCGAATCCTAGCTCATCCTTTAGCTGATCAAACAGATCCGAGAAGGTCATGCCCAGACCCGCCTGCACCGGCGTTCCGGCCATCAGTTCTTCCATCTTGGAATTCAGACCGACCAGACTGAGACCATTGTCAAAGATGCAGACACCCTGATTGAGGTGGTCCAGCGTTGCTTGCAATATCTCCGCCTGCTTGTCGCGCATACGGTCGCGTTCTTGGCGCTCCCGGCGAATGATGGAGGTCACATCGGTTTGCAGGATCACAGTGCCACCACGCGATGTGCGATGTTCGCTGACTTGTAACCAGCGATCCCATTTGAGCCTGACATTGAAAACGACATGGTCTTCGCGGTGACGGCTTAGCCTTTGCGTAGCCCAGTCTTGCGGCGACTGATTATCAGGCAAGGCGAGAAATTCGCTTTCAGACACCAGCCACACATAGCCCTCAAAACTCAGTCCCGCGACGAGGCCCCCCTCGATATCAATGAGATCGCGACAAAACCGGCTATTGGACAGAACCAGGCCATCGTCTTCCTCAAAAAGCGCAAAACCCTCATTGATCGTCTCAATCGCTTCGGTGAGGTTCGAGCGCGCCTTTTCCGTCTCGTCATTGGCAATCTCAAGGCGCGCATTGGATTCCTGCAAAAGATCCAGTGCGCGTTCCAGATCATGGGTGCGTTCACGAACTTCGGTCTCAAGCAGGGCCGCGCGTTCGAATTGCTGATAGGCAAGGCCTGATTGCTCGTTCTTCTGCTCGACCCGCCGCATCAGGGAATGGGCGATCTGAAGCAGCTTTTCGTTCTGTCGCTCGACGGTATCGTTAGGGTTGATCAGCGACACGGGCGGCTACTCTTTTTCCGCGTAAATCGCGACGCCGCTCATTGTGTGATTGACGTGAAGCGGTCCAATCTGCTCGCCATAGGTCGAGAACCCGGTGACGTTGTGGTCCGACAGGATCTCCGACAGCTCGCGGCTCATCTGGGTTTGCTCCGCCTCAATGCGGCGCAAGATGCAGTCGCAGCCCAGAATATGGGCGGGTCTGCCCTCGTCCGACAGCTCCGCCATTTTTCGGCGCAGGTGATCCACCATGTTCTGGGGTTTCGCAACGGTCAGCACCATGCCTTCGTCAATGGCCGAGAAAAACACGAGCTCTCCGGCGTCATTGACCTGCTGGATCGCGCGCACGTGATGAGAGCCGCCAATTCGGACCACAACGGGGTGCGATGCAAAGGTGAAGCGGTCGAGCTGCTCCGGGTCCTTGCCAACGATCCGGGCATATTCGCGCGCCGCCGGTTCAGCGTTGATGGACTTCACGATCCGCTGGTCCGGATCAGCTTCGGTGACCACCATTTGCTGATCGGATGGCATCAGGTGATCGAGGCTGAAGACCTTAGTTTTGTAGTGGCTGCGGACCATGGTCAGCACCGCGGCCGTATGGGCAACCTGTCCGTTCAGCGCGACCAGTGTTTCGCGGAAATCCGTGCCGTCACCGGCAGAGCCGCCAAAGATCGGCATGTCCCGCAGTGCAGGTGAGATGGTCGCGGTCAGGGCGTCCTCACTCAGTGAAAGCCCATCGACGACCAGAAAGGCAAACGCGTCGCTCTTGTCGAGATTGCGTTCCTGAAGCCCCACACGTTCCAGCGCGATGCTGTCAATCAGCGGTTGCGGCTTTAAGTTGTCGATCTCTTCGATCAGCAGGGAAGTTGTCGCAAAGCCTGTGCTTGGAAACCCGATGGCGACAATCTGCCCTTCATCATAGCCCGATTGCGTGATTTCACCGGCCGTGGTGCAGGCTATGACATCAGTGTCCGGGAAATGCGCCTCAGCCTCCGCCACGACGCCCGCAAAATCCGCTTTGGGGGAGACGAACAGCGCCACAAGGCACAAGTCCTCCGCCCCGATCTGCGCTTTGATCTCCGACACGGGCGAGGTGTGCGACCACGACACACGCGTGGTGCGCAAGATGCCAGAGTGCATCGAGCTCGCTACAGCCGTCAATTCCTCGACACCGCCATTTGCTAGCATTTCAGATTGTCTCCCTCAGGAGAAGATATTGCGCTCACTCCGAGCTTGGCAAGACTTTTGAAAATCGAGCATCCTGAGCCACCAAAACGGCTTGCGTGCGGCTCTGGACCCCAAGTTTGCGCATGATCGCTGTTACATGAGCTTTCACGGTCGTCTCAGCAATCGTCAGATCAAACGCGATTTGCTTGTTCAGCTTGCCCTCACAGATCAGATCAAGAATACGCGCCTGCTGATTTGTCAGCGAAGACAGGCGCGACATTGTCTCGTCCCGCTCGCTGGTTGTGCTGCTTTCGACGTAGCCCGCGGGCTTGAATATCTCGCCCCGTTCAATCCGCTCAATCGCCTCCTTGAACACGGCGCGCGGGCTGTGTTTTGGAACAAAGCCCGAGGCGCCCGCCACGATTGCGCCGCTGATGATGGAGTTGTCGGTCATCGAAGACACAATGATCACCGGCGTTTGCGCCGCTTGGCGTTTCAGCCGGATCAACCCGTCCAGCCCGCTGACATCCGGCAGATTGAGGTCGAGCAGAATGATTGATGGCGCGTTGTCTTCTTCCAGCTGTTTCAGCGCGTCCTCCAGACAATCCGCCGTCCTGATTGCGCTGAAATCTGCGATCGATCTAAGCGTCAGTTCAAGCGCGTCACAAAACAGAGGGTGGTCATCCACAACGAGCGCCCAGCCCTGCATTGCCTGCGAGGAATTGGAAGGGGCGCTGTCCGTTTGAAAGGAGGTCATACAAATTGATAGACCGAGTGCTGCGCCCGCGTCACTTAGCAAAAGGTCTTAAGACGCACATTTCGGCATAGAAAAAGGCGCGCATCATTTCTGACACGCGCCTCTTTGGCTTCGGGGAAATTACTTGGAGGCCAGCTCCGTTGGCAGACGGAATGTCCACAGAAGGCCACCCTGGTTGAGGTAGTTGACCTTCTTGGCCACCTCGCCGCCCCACAGAGGAACAGCGCCGCCCCAGCCCGAGATCACGGTGACGTATTGCTCGCCATCTTGCTCCCATGTGACCGGCTGGCCGATCACACCAGAACCGGTTTGGAAGGACCAAAGCTTCTCGCCGGTCTCGTCGTCGAAGGCAATGAACTCACCCTCTGGCGTGCCTGTGAAGACCAGACCACCTGCCGTGGTCATGACACCGCCCCACAGTGGCGCGTTGTTCTTGAACTCCCACTTCAGCTCGCCCGTGTCAGGGTCAATCGCTTTCAGACTGCCGATATGGTCATCGTAGTTCGGCTTGATGGTGAAGCCCGAGCCAAGATACGCGGCACCCTTCTTGTAGGTGATCGGCTCGTTCCAGATGTCCATGCCCCACTCGTTGGAGGGCACATAGAACAGGCCGGTCTTGGGAGAATGCGACATAGGCATCCAGTTTTTGCCGCCAAGGAAGGATGGGGACGCGAACACGACCTCCCCTTTCTTGCCGTCAGCCGCTGCTGCCGGGTCGCCCGGACGGTTGTTCTCGATGAAGATCGGACGACCTTCGTCGTCGATCCCTTCGGCCCAGCTGATGTCCTTGACGAATGGGGTGGCCGACACGAACGCGCCGTCTTCACGGTTGAGCACGTAAAAGAACCCGTTCCGGTCAGCTGTTGCAAAGCGCTTGTTGCCGGAGCGGTCGGTATAGGCCACGACCTCGTTCACACCGTCATAATCCCAACCCTCGCGAGGGGTGGTCTGGTAGTGCCACTTGATCTCGCCGGTTTTTGGATCAATCCCGATGCGTGAGGCGGCATAGAGGTTATCGCCCGCATTGCCTTCAGTTGGCTGACCTGCGTTGCGCAAGTGGCTGTTCCAAGGTGCAGGGTTGCCGGTGCCAAAGACCAGCGTGTCGGTGTCGGCATCATAAGAGCCGCCGAGCCACGTGGCCCCGCCACCGGTTTTCCACATATCGCCCGGCCAGGTCGCGTTCAGCGTGCCGGTCATGGTGCTTTCTTCACCGTTCAGTGTGCCCATGTGACCTTCAATCACCGGACGTGTCCAAACCACATCGCCGGTGTCCGCATCGCGCGCCTCGACTGCGCCAACAATCCCGAACTCACCGCCCGAGTTGCCGGTGATGATCAACCCATCGACGATCAGCGGAGCCGCCGTGTAGCTGTAGCCCGCCTTGTAATCGGCAATTTTCTTGTTCCAGACCACGTCGCCGGTCTTCTGGTCGAGCGCCACGATGCGCGCATCGAGCGTGCCGAAATAGATCTTGTCGCCATAAATCGCTGCACCACGGTTAACCACGTCACAGCAAGGCAGGATGCCCTCGGGCAAGCGCGCATCATATTGCCAGATCTCTTTGCCGGTCTTGACGTCAATCGCATACATCCGGCTGTAGGAGCCGGTGATATACATCACACCCTCATGCACGATCGGCTGGGTTTCCTGACCGCGCTGCTTTTCACCACCAAGGCTGAAGGCCCAGGCAGGCAGCAGGTTTTTCACGTTGTCCTTGTTCAGCGTGTCCAGCGGAGAATAGCGCTGCAAGTGCCGCCCCATTCCGTTGGTCAATACGTCGCCGGTGGATGCGGTATCGTTGGCAAGCATCTCTTCTGTGACACCGCCATGGCCGTCCGCAAAGGCTGCGGTCGCCAGAATGCTGGCTGTCACAGCGATAATGAACCTGTTCATAATTTTGGTCTCCTCCCAATGCCCGTTCGACGGGCGTATCATTCGAGCTGCGCTCACCTAAGTTTGCGCATTTCGCCCTAGGTTCATTATTCGACCAAAGATTGTTTCTAGATATTGAACATTGGTCGTAAGACCCCGACACCCTTGACATGCGACCTACAACCTTTGTCGTGATGCGAGTCATTCACGACTCCGGCTAAGCTGACCGGGGGGAGGAAAGTGGTATTCTGCGTCTTGGCGCTGACCATAAGCACCAGCGCGTTTGCCGAGGTCCGGACTGTCTTCGTTGAAGACAGCGACGGTGCGCGCATCGAGATCGCGAGCTTGGAGGTCACCGAAGATGGCTCCTACGCGCTGACAATGAACGAGACGCCGTTCAGTGACCATTTCCTGTCCATGCGTCCGTTCAAATGCCTTGCCGGACCCAAAAAGCACTGGTGCCACGTCCCCTATCCTTACGAGATCGCGCGCAATGTCTCGTCGGACCTGACGGATCTGGAGTATGACTTCCTCTTTGTCTGGAAGGATGCGACCGAGTACGGGATCAACATGTGGAACGGGATTTACTACAAGCTGGAAGACGCCGGAGATGGATTTGTCGGCAGGGCCCACGAGATGGATATGGATGTCCTATCGGCCCCACCCGACGCAGGAGACCTCCGCCCGCTACAGGCCAAGCATTTGCATGAAAGCGATCCGGACAGCCATTGGTTGCCGAGGCTGATAATCGAATAGCGCCTTTGGTCGTATTTTCCGGCAGTTTGAATTGTTTAGTCTGAAACCCAACAGGGAGGCACACATGACGTTCATGAAATCCATTGCGAGCGCGGCGATTGCCGCGATCTTGGCGACATCAGCTTGGGCAGACGCGCCGACTTTGCGCGCGGCGGTCCTGAAATTTGGCACCGTCAATTGGGAGCTGAACACCATCAAACACCACGCACTGGACGCAGCCAACGGGTTCAAATTGGACGTGCAGGGCATGGCCGGTGGATCTGCGGCGAAAGTGGCGTTTCAGGGCGGCGAGGCAGATGTGATCGTGTCAGACTGGCTCTGGGTCGCGCGGCAACGGGCGGCGGGCAAGGACTACGTGTTCATCCCCTACTCCAAAGCCGTAGGCGGCGTTCTGGTGGGCAAGGACAGCACCGCGCAATCACTCAAAGACCTCAAAGGCGCAAAGATCGGAATCGCGGGCGGGCCTTTGGACAAAAGCTGGTTGATCCTGCAGGCCTATGCCGAGAAAAACTACGGCATGGATCTGGCCGGTGAGACCGAACAGGTCTACGGCGCGCCGCCGCTGATCTTCAAATCCGCGCTTTCCGGAGACGTGGGCGCTGCGATCAACTTCTGGCACTTTATGGCCAAAATGGAGGCCTCCGGCATGCGCAAACTTGTAGATGTGTCGGAAGCCGCCAGCGATTTGGGGCTGGATCCGAATACGCCACTCTTGGGCTACGTCGTCAAAGGCGAAATGTTGCGCGACAATCCTGATCTGGTCAACGGGCTTGCCGCAGCCTCGCGCGCGGCAAAGGAGATGCTGGCGGTTGACGACAGCGAATGGGACCGCCTGCGCCCCAAGATGAACGCAAAGACTGACGCGCAATTCGAAGGGCTGAAAGCAGGGTTTCGCGCGGGCATCCCGGCCCCCGGCCCCATTGATGAAGCGGCGGCGGGTCGTATGTTGGAATTGATGGTGGAGCTTGGCGGCGAAGAGCTGCTCGGCAAAGCGACGGAGCTACCGGACGGGACGTTCCTGCAAAACGGGAGCTAGCGTCTGCGACACGCGCAAACACGCACGGTCCCGCAGGGCAATCCAGACCCGGCTCTGGATTTGCACCTGGACGGGCTTAGCATTGGTGCGACCGCCATTCTTGGGGCTATCAGCTTGCGTGTGGCGCGGTCAGAAACTCTGGCGCTTGTCGGTCCCTCCGGGGTCGGAAAAACATCGCTTCTGCGCATTATCGCCGGGTTGGAGACGCGCCATCAGGGACGCTGTGACGCCGCGGGCCAAGTCGCGATGATCTTTCAGGAACCGACGCTGCTGCCCTGGCGCAACCTCACTGACAATTTATGCATTCCCACGGGCATCTCCAAAGCGGAGGCGACGGCAGCCCTTGCGGAAGTAGGGCTTGCGGGGCGTGGCGATGACTACCCCAACACTCTGTCCCTTGGCCAGCAGCGGCGCTTGTCGCTCGCTCGCGCCTTCGCGGTGAAACCCGACCTGCTGTTGATGGACGAGCCGTTTGTCTCACTGGATCAGGACCTGGCCCGCGAGATGATGGCGCTGTTTGTAAAGCTGCGCACGGCCCACAACGTCACAACTATTCTAGTGACCCATGTCGCCGAGGAGGCCAAGCAACTGGCCACGCGCATTGTGACGCTTGGCGGCACGCCCGGCGCAATCACAGGCGATGTGGCGAACACAGCCTAGAAGAGCGGCGCGTATTTCCAGTTATCTGCATCCGGCGTGACCTCGTCCAGATCATAGTCCGCCCCTTGCAGGCGTTTGGCGATTTGCAGTCCGTCCTTTGCAGCCTCATCGACGTAGCGTCGACCCAAGGCCTCGTTGCGCGCCACGCCGCGACCGCGCATCAGGTCGAGCCCATAGTTGAACTTGCCCACCGGATCACCCGCCTCCGCCGCGCGTCTGTCCCAGTTCGCGGCCGCATCAGGATCGTATTCACCGCCAAGGCCATTGTCGTCCAGCTGGCTCATCCACGTCATCGCACCGGTATAGCCCGCCGCCGCACAGGCCTCGAAAATCGCACGCGCGGAGGCATGATCGCCGGATTTCGTCATCATGTAGCCGCTGGCGCAGATGTTCATATCCACTTCACCGCGCTCCACGCGGGCGATGTTGGACCCCCAGGTCATTTCCTCGGGGTTGGTCGTGCCGAGGTCCTGAATGTTCTCGGCTCCCACCGGAGTCGTGGCCAGAACTGCAATCACACTCAGGTATTTCATGCCGCCTATCCTCGCTTCGCCAAGCCGGTTCGGGCCGGATTATAGCCCCAAAGTGCAGCACTTGTAAAAACCGCAGCGGCAACAAGCGTCCAGAGCAGTGCCATCCCGTTGAAATCCGCATAGAGCGCAAAACGGATCAGCTCGACCGCGTAGGTGAACGGGTTCAGGGCGCAGATAGTATAAAGCAGCTCCGAGCTTTCGGCCATTTTCCACAACGGGTAGAGCGCCGAAGACAGAAAGAACATCGGGAAAATCACGAAGTTCATCACGCCTGCGAAGTTCTCCAACTGCTTGATAAAGCTCGACAAGAGCAGCCCCAACGCGCCCAGCATAACGCCCGCGACGATCAGCGCGGGCAAGACGGAGACATAGCCGATGCCGGGCATAGTGATGTCAAACACCGCAGCAATTGCGAGGAAGGCATAGACCTGCAGGATCGAGATCGCCGTGGACCCCATCAGCTTGCAAAACAGCAGCCACCAGCGCGGCAACGGGCTTGTCAGCAGCAGCTTCATCGACCCCATTTCGCGATCATAGACAAGGCTGAGCGAGGATTGCATGCCGTTGAACAGCAGGATCATCCCGCACAGACCGGGGACGATATAGGTCTCGTAGGTGATGTAGGTCTGGTAGGGCGGAATGATGCTGAGACCCAAGGCCGCCCGGAACCCGGCGGCAAAGACCAGCAACCACACGAGCGGGCGCACGAGGGCTGCAACGAAGCGTTCCCGCTGGTGTATGAACCGCAATGCCTCGCGTTTGACGATGGCGCTGAGTGACGTCAGATAGGGGCTCATGCGGGCGTCGTCGTAAGGGTGAGGAATGTCTCCTGCAATGACCCGTCACCGCTGACCTCCTTAGTGATGCCATCGGCCAGAACGCGCGCTTGGTGCAAGATCACGAGCCGGTCGTCCTCGTGCACCTCGTCGGTCAAATGCGTGGCCCACAGGACCGTCGTGCCGTCATCGGTCAGCCGGTGCACATGCTCGGTGATGGAGGCGCGCGCGGCGGCATCAAGCCCCACGGTCGGCTCATCGAGCAACAGGACGACCGGGTCATGGATCAACGCACGGGCGATCTCGGCGCGTCGCCTGTGGCCCCCGTTCAGCGTACGAGCCTTCTCCCCCGCCCGCTCCAGCATATCGAGCTTGTCGAGCGAGGCCTCAATTCTTATGGCGGCGTCCCGCCCGGCAATGCCATGAAGGGCGGCGAAGTAGCTGAGGTTTTGGCGAACGGTCAGATCAAGGTCCAGGGTCGTCTGCTGAAACACGATCCCTAGTTGAGCCAAGGCCGCGCGCGGGGCGGAATTCAGGTCGTGGCCAGCAATGGTGATCCGGCCATTTGGCGAGGTGAACAGCCGGGTCAGCAGATTGAACAGCGTAGATTTCCCCGCCCCGTTCGGGCCCAAAAGAGCGCAAAACTTGCCTGCCTCAACACGAAAACTGACGTCGTCCAAAGCCTGCTTGGCACCGTAGCTATAGCTCAGATTGGAGACCTCAACGCCGCTCATTCAATCGTGATTTCGACGCGTTGCGTCTCCCCGGTTGAGCCCGGGATTTTCATGTAATAGCGGCCCGGTTTGATCGCGATAAAGCCAATTTCCATCTCGCCCGCCTCATCGAATTCAATACTGTCGAGCCCCAAAGGCCGGATTTCCAGGCCTTCCACAACAATCTCGTCAATCCAGATGGCGCGGAAGAATTCCGGGCCGATCAGCGCCAATTCCTGCGATCCGTCGCCGATGATCTCGAACTCGTAATACGTGCCGGATTTCAGGACCCACGGCCCTTCTGAGATCGGCTCCCCGGCTGATAGCGAGATGGGCGGAAGATCCCGCTTGTTCTTGCCAGACAGAAGCCCAGCAGCACCGAAGCCCTCGGCCGAACAAGGCGTGGCCAACACGAACGCCGCCGCGATTGTCAAAAACTTGGTCATGAATGTCCCTCGTGGATCAGGGCCGGAACGCAGCCCCCCACGGGAAGCGACCGACTTTGATGGATTTCAGCGCTTTTCGGGAGGCCACGTCAATGACCGTCACATCCCCCGACACACCATTGGTGGTAAAAAGCTGCGATCTGTCCGCGTCGAAGGCCATGTGCCAGACGCGGCGACCGACAAGGATATACTTCTCCACCTCGTAGGTTTCGGCATTCACGACGGCGACATGGTTCGAGGGACCCAGGGCGACAAAAGCGTGGGTGTCGCCCTTGGTGAACTCAAAGCCCACGGGTTGTACGCGGTCAGGATGCACGCCCTGCACTTCGAAGCTGATCTTGGCCTGCTCGGTTTGCGTGGCCGTGTCGAACACGGTCAGCGTGCCGCCGATCTCGGAGCTGACCCACATCTGCGTGCCGTCTTTGACAAACTCTGCATGGCGCGGACGGCTGTCGACAAGCGTGTTGGCAAAGAGCTCTTGCGTCTCGGTGTCGATCCAATGCGCCATATTGGTCGTCTCAGAGGTCGTGATGGCGATTTTACCGTCAGGGCTGACGGCCATGCCCTCGGGCTCCACACCCACGTCAATCTGCGCCACGACTTTGCGGGTCTGCGTGTTGACGACCGTGGTGATCGCGTCGTCCTCGTTGGCGATATAAAGATGGATGTCATCGGGGTGCAACACGAACTGCTCGGGGTCCTCGCCGGAGGGCAGATCATGCAGGATCTTGCCCGTCTCAGGGTCCATCACTTGCACCGCATCGCTGTCAGAGGCGCAAATATAGAGGCGCGTGTAATCTTTGGAAAACGTGATCCCGCGCGGACGCTCGCCGGTCTCGTAGGTCTTGATCACTTCCAGCGTTTCGGTGTCGATCACCGAGACCGTATCGTCTTTTTCATTGGTCACCCAAATCTCACCTGCCGAGGCAACGGTCGTCGACAAACACATCGCGAGGACGGATGCAAAACAGCGCTTCATTGGAATGCCTCACACTTGCTTTCGGGACGGTCCAATCCAAGACTGTCCATTTCGTTTGTTTGGTGCAGAAACCCCTCCAGCGGGGCTTGCGCGACCAAAGCGCGGGGATGAACGATCGCGATGGGCTGGCGCAACTGCCCGTTCCAATCGCGATAGGTCAAGGGACGTCCCTTGAACCCGGCCAGCTCAAACGCATCAGACGTAATGTAGTCGCGTAAGGTCTGCGCGTCGTCACTGTTTGTGCGGGTCACGGCCTCGCCCAAGGTGCGGACCGCAGCCCATGCGGCATAGTCTTGTGCGGTCATATCGCGGCCATGCTGCTCCTCGAACCGGCTTTGAAGCTGGGCTGCACCCCATTGTTCAATCACCGGCGACCACGTGACGGCAGAAAGACCTTCAGACCCTGTGACAGGACGCGCTGCCCATGTGTTGTAAAGAACGTAACGCCCGAAATCATGGACCTCATCGGCGAGGATCATTGCGTCGTAATCCCCGAAGTCCTGCGTGAACAGCGGGATTTCCTGACTGGCCGTGCGGCGCATATCCGCGCCCACATCCCATGTCTTCTCGTCTTGCAGCTTCAACCCGAATTTCGTCAGTGAGCGGCGCATGGCTTCGGCGTAGCTGAGATCTTGCGGGAACGTGCCTGCGATCATCACCAGATCCGTCCAGCGCTTTTGCACAAAAACCTGCGCCAAAGCGTCCGTCCGCATGGCATCCGAGGGCATGGTGTGCAACAGGTTCGCGCGGCATTCTGTATCGCGCAGGCTCAACGTCCCGGACGCGCTGTTGAACAGGATCGCGTCTTTCGCCTCGGGCAAATCCGCAACCCGGGTCAAGACTTCAGCGGGAGCGTCCAGCACCAGATAGGGCGAGGCACGCAGCAGAGTTTGCGCGGAGGCAAGCGGGTCATCTTCCGGCGCAACGGTCTTCTCATTCAACGCGTAGCTCTGGCCAAGGAATTTCCCGGTAGTTTGATTGTCCTGCAAACCGGTCTGCGCGCCTGCCAACCCGTTGTTCTCAGGCAACGGATCAAGGTTCGACAAGGTCGGCGGGCGCGGTTGCTTGACCCGCAGATAACCGATCATCAACTCCGTCTTGGCCTCTGCCATCTGCGCGACCATCACCGCCGCGATTAGCGTCAGAATTCGGGTTGAAATTCGGTGGATCATTACGTCAGGCTACCAAGTGCCAAATGAGGCGTCGAATAGGACTTTGGTCGCGAGACTAAACGACCACAACCAAAGTCCAATACCGAAAGCTCTGGCGACTGGACTACAACTGCCAAAACGGACGCAGTGTCAAAGGAGGGCAAGCATGAAACGGGCACCACTCAAGAGCATTTTGGCTGGCGGCATCGTGTTGGCCGCGTGCAACATGGTCTACGCCCATGGCGATGTGAAACCACAGCCTGTCGATACGGCTGGTCTGCCTGCAACGGGAGAAGAATGGCTGACCGAGAACCCCTATCGCGCAGCTACGGCTGGTGAAGAGGTCTGGCTGAAAGCCATCGAGATCGGGGCGTCTGGCTACAATCAGAACTGCGCGCGGTGCCACGGGCTTGAAGTCGTGTCTGGTGGGCTTGCCCCAGACTTGCGCTTTCTTGAGGCCGAGGAATATGGCGACGAGTGGTTCATAGAGCTGTACCGCTCCGGTAGGACCCAAAACGGTGTCACCAAGATGCCCGCCTTCGGCGAGTTGCTTGGCCAGGACGCAGCCTGGGCCATCCGGACCTATATTGAGACCCGCCCGGATGAAGACGCAATGGAAGACGTGGCCGATGAATTAAAAGCACTTCGCGACGAGCTTCAAACCTATACTGAGGACGCCAGCGGGGCCGACACGGACGCCCTGAAGACGCGGCTGAGCGAGATCGCCAGCTCGATTGAAACGGCCTCGGGCGCTCCTGTTGCGGACTCGGTTGCGTTTCGTGCGGCCAATCTGATCGACGGCACACCAGAGGCGTTCAAATCGGCGGCTGAAACACTGACGATTGGCCTGTCCGCCGCACAATAGGAGCACAGATCTGCGGTTTTTCCTGACATCTTGCGCAGCACTTGGTCTGCTTTTCACGGGGGCAGCCTATGCCGCCGATCCGTGCGCCGACCATATCCCGCAGGAAAAGCCGCAAAACACCAGCCGCGACATCGTCGGGCAGGAGATGGATGTTCTGCAGGATCAGGGCCACATGCTCTTTGCGGTCTACGAGGACTACCCGCCCTATAGCTGGGAAGAGGCCGGCAAACCGCGCGGCGTCGATATCGAGATCGCGCGCATCATCGCCGAGGATCTTGGTGTTGAAGCGCGGTTCAACTTCGTCTCAGCGGGCGAAAACCTCGAGTCCGATCTGCGCAACAACATTTGGAAAGGCGCCATCATCGGTGGCCGCATCTCCAATGTGATGATGCGCATTCCTTATGACAGCGCATTCAAGTGCCGCGTAGAACAGGTTGTGTTCACCGGCCAGTATGCTGCCGAATCCGTGGCAATCGCCTATGACAAGGCGAGCTACCCGGACGAGAAACCTGTTCCCGCCTATTTCCGGTTTGACACCGTGGCGGTGGAGAATGACTCAATTGCCGATTTCTACCTTTCGTCTTTTGCGGGCGGGCAGCTTTCGGGCAAGGTGCAGCGCTTCCCCAACATGGTGGAGGCCATGGCCGCTTTGAATGCGGGCGAGACCAAAGCAGCGATGGGGCCATTGGGCCAGCTGGAGCATGGGCTGACCAAGAAAACCGACGTGCATCAGCCCCCGCTGGCGGGCTTCGCGGTCAGCAAATGGACCCTCGGCGTGGCCGTTAACTTCAGCTACCGGCCTCTGTCCTATGCAGTCGATGACGCAATCAACTACGCGCTTCAGGACGGGCGTATCGCGAAGATCTACGAAAACTACGGCCTGACATTTCAACAGCCCGAACGCTGATCCACGACTTTGGTAGTACACATTTGGTCGAATAGTCGCTCTGTGATGCACTCCGTAGGGTATGCGCAAAGGGGAGACTATTCTTATCATGAAGTTGTCTGATAGCCGCACAATCGAAGCAGACATCGCGACGGTTTGGGCTGCTTTGCTGGACGCCGATGTCCTGCAAACGTGTGTCCCCGGTTGTACCGAGATGAGCGGCTCCCCCACGGACGGATTTGAAGCTACGGTTGTCCAGAAAGTTGGCCCGGTAAAGGCCACGTTCAAGGGCGCAGTCGAGATCAGCAACATGGTGGAGAAACAAGCCCTGACTATATCGGGCGAAGGCAAAGGCGGCGCTGCCGGTTTTGCGAAGGGCGGCGCAGACGTGCGGCTGGAGCCTGCAGACGACACCACGATTTTGCACTACGACGTTGAGGCCAAAGTGGGCGGCAAGCTCGCGCAGCTAGGGTCCCGCATTATTGACGGGTTCGCGAAAAAGATGGCCGACCAGTTCTTTGAGAACTTCGCGGACGCCGTCGGCCCGGCAACAGATGCCGAGGCTGAAACCCAGACGAACGATCTCGACACAACAAAGAAGAAGAAGGGATGGTTCAAAAGCCTTGTCAGCTAAGCCACCCCCAAGACCTGCGATCCACGAGGGAGGATGCCAATGACCAAACTATCAATGACCATCAACGGAAAGGCCGTTTCGGGCAGTGCGGAGGGGAACACTTTGCTGTCCACCTTCCTGCGCGAAGACCTTCACCTGACGGGCACGCACATCGGGTGCGACACATCGCAATGCGGTGCCTGCGTCGTGCATGTGAATGGCAAGGCCGTGAAGTCCTGCACTATGTTCGCGGTCGAGGTCGATGGCGCTGATGTTGCTACAATTGAAGGTCAGGCCAACGCCGACGGCTCACTCAACGTGATCCAGCAGGCGTTTCAGGACCACCACGGATTGCAATGCGGCTTCTGCACGCCCGGCATGGTGATGTCCGCAGCGGCGCTCTTGAAGGACAACCCGAAGCCGAGCGAAGCAGACGTGCGCGAATACCTTGAAGGCAACATCTGCCGCTGCACGGGCTACCACAATATCGTCAAGGCAATCATGGCGGCGTCAGGTCAAGACGTCAGCGCAATCGCCGCCGAATAATTTTGAAATTGTAGGGTGTTTGCTTGCACGCACCGATAGGAGGACAAGACATGCCAAAGGATGGAGGCATCGGTGCCGCAACGCTGCGCCGCGAGGACGTCCGGTTTCTGACCGGCGATGGTCAATATACCGACGATATCAATCTGTTTGGTCAGGCGGCGGCGGTCTTTGCGCGCTCGACGGTGGCCAATGGTGTGATCAAAAGCATCAACACCAGCGCCGCCGAGACAATGCCCGGCGTGCTTGCGATCTTCACCGGAGAGGACTTCGCCGAAGTGGGGGGCAACCCCGCGGGCTGGCTGATCAATTCGCGCGATGGCGAGCCCATGAAGGAACCCAAACGCCCGGTTCTGGCCCATGGAAAAGTTCGCCATGTCGGCGACGCTTACGCGGCTGTGATTGCCGAAACGGTGGAGCAAGCCCGCAACGCAGCAGAGGCCATCGAGGCCGATATCGAGGAGCTGGATGCAGTCATCGACATGGCAGACGCTCTGGCGGGCAGCAATTTTGTGCATGACGAGATTGGCACCAATCAGTGTTTCGACTGGGGCTGGATCGAAGACAACCGCGCAGCCACAGATGCCGCCATCAAAGGCGCGCATCACGTCACTACGCTGGAACTGGTGAACAACCGCCTTGTGCCGAACGCGATGGAGCCGCGCTGCTCGATGGCGCAGTACAACAAATCGACAGACGAATATACGCTGCACACTACCTCGCAGAACCCGCACCTGACGCGTCTGCTGATCTCGGCCTTTGTACTTGGCATCCCTGAGAACAAGCTGACCGTGATCGCCCCTGACGTGGGCGGTGGGTTTGGCTCAAAGATCTACCACTATGGTGAAGAGGCTCTGGTCTTGGCGGCTGCCAAAAAGCTGGGCCGTCCTGTCAAATGGACCGCTGATCGCACCGAGGCATTCCTCACCGATGCCCATGGCCGCGACCACGTCACCAAGATCGAACTGGCGCTAGATGCCGAGGGCAACTTTCTTGCCTTCCGCACCGAGACCATGGCCAATGTAGGCGCCTATCTGTCGAACTTCTCGACCGCGACACCGACCTTCCTGCATGGCACGTTGATGGCGGGCAACTACACCGTTCCCAATGTCTATGTGAACGTGAAGGCCGTGTTCACCAACACCGCCCCCGTTGACGCATATCGTGGCGCGGGTCGGCCAGAGGCCACCTATTCCATCGAACGTGTCATCGACAAGGCCGCGCGCGAGATGGGGATGGACCCGATTGAATTGCGCCGCAAGAACTTCGTCAAACCCGATCAATATCCATTCGCTTCAGCCGCCGGCCTCGAATACGATAGCGGCAATTACGACGCGCTGATGGACAAGATGGAAGAGGTTGCGGACGTGGCAGGCTTCGCCGCGCGTCGGAAAGCAAGCGAGGCCAAGGGCCTGCTGCGCGGCTTCGGCGTCAACGCCTATATCGAGGCCTGCGGTATCGCGCCCTCGAACCTTGTGGGCGTCCTTGGATCGCGCGTTGGGCTTTATGACGCCGCCACCGTGCGGGTCAACGCCACCGGGAACCTGTCGGTCATGGTGGGGGCGCATTCCCACGGCCAAGGCCATGAAACCGCCTTCCCGCAAGTTGTGGCGGAAATGCTGGGCATTGACGCGTCAACCATCGACATCGTGCATGGCGACACCTCGAAAATTCCATTCGGGATGGGAACCTACGGGTCTCGCTCGCTTGCTGTCTGTGGCTCTGCCGTTGTGCGCGCAACCGAGAAAGTCATCAACAAGGCCAAGAAGATCGCAGGCCATATGCTTGAGGCCTCTGACACCGATATCGAGTTGAAAGACGGCGTTTTCTCCGTCTCCGGCACCGACAAGTCCGTCAGCTTCGGGGAGGTCGCGTTAAAGGCCTATATCCCGCATGAGTTCCCGCTGGAAGACATTGAACCGGGACTTGAGGAAACGGCGTTCTACGACCCCGCCAACTTCACCTACCCTTCCGGGGCCTATTGCTGTGAAGTCGAGCTGGACCCCGAAACCGGCAAGGTGCGCGTGGATCGCTTCACCGCTGTCGATGACTTCGGCAACGTTATCAACCCGATGATCGTCACCGGCCAGGTGCATGGCGGATTGGCGCAAGGCATTGGGCAGGCATTGGTCGAGAACACGACCTATGACGAAAACGGTCAACTGCTGAGCGCATCCTACATGGACTACACCATGCCACGCGCCGATGATTTGCCGTTCTACACGGTCGATCATTCTCAGGGAAATCCGTGCACGCACAATCCGCTCGGTGTCAAAGGCTGCGGCGAGGCGGGCGCGATTGGCTCACCCCCAACGGTGGTCAACGCGGTAATCGACGCGATGCAGTCAGGCGGCAAGAACGTCACCCATATCGACATGCCTGTGACCCCACATCGCGTGTGGTCGGCCATGAACACCGCTTGAGGGAGGAAAGCAGATGTATGCATTTGACATAGAGCGCCCATCAACTGTCGCCGAGGCCGTCAGCGCCTTGGGCGGCGAAGCGCAAGCCTTGGGCGGCGGACAAACCCTGATCCCGACCCTGAAAGCCCGGCTGGCCAGCCCTGACAAGCTGGTCTCACTGTCCGGCGTGTCCGAGATGGAGGGAATCTCATCCGCTGGCGGTGTTCTGACCATCGGCGGCGCCACCACACACGCCGATGTGGCATCGGATGGCACCTACAAGGCACTGTCGGAGCTGGCCTCCCATATCGGGGACCCGGCGGTGCGCAATCGCGGCACCATTGGCGGCTCGCTCGCCAACAATGACCCCGCTGCGTGCTACCCGGCAGCGGCCCTGGGTTCTGGCGCGACCATCGTCACCAACTCGCGCGAAATTGCAGCGGATGACTTTTTCCAAGGCATGTTCGACACGGCCCTTAACGAGGGCGAGATCATTACGGGCGTGAAGTTCCCAATCCCGGAGAAAGCGAATTACCAGAAATTCGTCCAACCCGCATCGCGCTTCGCCTTGGTCGGAGTCTTCGTCTCCAAATCCGCGAGTGGTGTCCGCGTGGCCGTGACAGGTGCCTCGAATGAAGGTGTGCATCGTTGGGGGGCGGCAGAAGAGGCATTGAACGCCAACTTCTCAGCCTCCGCTTTGGACGGACTGTCGGTGCCCGCAGACAACCTGATCTCGGACTTGCACGGATCGCCGGACTATCGCGCGCATCTGGTGAAGGTTTTGACCGGGCGTGCTGTGACAGCAGCATCCTGAAAAAACGCCACTCATGCAAAAGGGCTCGGTTGTTGACCGGGCCCTTTTTTCATTGGCGTAAATTAGAGAGTGATCAGGTCACCGCTATGATCGACAAGTGTCACCCGGGTGAGGTCCGCCTTATCACGGATCGTGTCAATCTCGTCGCGCGTCGCCAATACCATCGCCGTCGACAGACTATCGGCAAGCGTAGCCGATGGGGCCTCGACCGACACCGTTGACCATAGTGGCTGCGCCGAGCGGTGTAGGATATGCCCTTGTGCCCCAAGTGTTGTCGCCAGCGGACTTGACGTCGCGATGGCCCCTGTGCCGAGCGTGCGCGTTCCCATTTCACCGTAAGTTGGGTCCCGCAACGCGAGCTTCCATGGACCGCCCCGCGCCCGGTATTCACCAATATTGATCAACACGTCCTGCAGGCCATGCGAGGCCAAAATCTCGGCCACGATATCTGTCGCAAAGCCTTGCGCAATCCCATTGAAAGTCAGCGCTTGGCCCGGTCCCAACTGGACCCATGCCGCATCAAACTGGATGCGCTCCCACCCCACCAAGCCGCGCACTGCATCGGCGTCTTGGCCCTTGGCCAACGCTTTCCAAAGCGGCTGAACTGTCGGATCAAACAAGCCGTTCGTCAAATCAAACGCCGCTTGCGCCCCATGCATCAATTCCAGGAACCGCGCGTCAGGATTGTGCAAGCGTCCGTACGCATTCAATCGCGACAGGTCCGATGCCGGATCATACAGGCTGAACAGCCTTTCGACATCCCGAAGGGCCGATAAAGCGTCCTGCAATGCGGGCCCGGCGACCTCCTTCGGACCTCGAATGGTCAATGAGACCTCCGCGCCAAACGCATGGCCCTGCCAGCGTTCTGCAAACGCAGAACGCGGTGTCAGCGCAACGGCAGCGGAAATCGTCAGGAAGCGGCGGCGGGAGAAGGTCATTCTGCGGCTACCCCCAAGGACCGACCTTTGCCAGCCAATATCAGCGGCACGCATTGTGTCTGATCGTCGTGAATGGTGACGCAGTCGAGACATTGAAAACACTCAGAATACTGTATCTCGCCCGTTTTCTTAATCGCGCCATAGCTGCATTTCACCTTACACAACTGACAGGGGGAGCCGCATTCCGCGCGCCGCTCGATCCATTTGCGCCCGCGCAGCAGTCCGCCGATCGCCATGACGGCACCCAGCGGGCAGACATAGCGGCAGAAGCCTTTGAAGAGCACCATGGAGGATAAAAGCAAGCCGACCGCATAGGCCACGTAATACCATTCGCGGACGAAGAGGGTGGTGATCGCGGTCTTGAAGGGCTCAACCTCGATGGCCTTGTCCAGCCGCGCCGGTGCGGTGAACAGCAAGGCCACCATACCAAAGAGCACCGCGTATTTGATCCATTTCAGCCGGTCATCCCATACCGCCGACGGCTCGATCTGCGGCAAGCGCAGCAGGCGGCCGATATGATGCGCGAACTCCTGCAACGCGCCAAATGGGCAAAGCCAGCCACAGAACAAGCCCCTGCCCCATAGCACAAAGCCAAGGATCGTCACCGCCCAGATCGCCAGCGAAAACGGATCATAAAGCAGGAACGCATATGAGCCTCCTTCAATCGCAGTACGCGCTACGGCCAAGGGTGTGGCAATCGACAATTGCCCCTGCCCCCACCAGCCGATGAATGCGGTGACAAAAGCCAGAATGCCCAGACGGATCGGTGTAAAGTGCCGGTGCCCCGCCAGCCTGTTCAGCCGCAAGCCAAGAAGTCCGACCAGCCCGACCAGAAAGACCCCCAACACAATCAGATCGACCTGCCGATTGCGCAGCGCATCCACCCAGGGCGGTGTCGGATTGACGGCCTCGACCCTGGCGTAAAAGCGATCCGGCGTGACGTGCTGGACCTCCAGACTGACCGAGCCAAGCTCCGGCTGAAATGACCCATGCGCGCGCAAAGCCTTGATCCGCAACGTCCAGTCCGCCGTGGGATCAAAGCCCAAGCGTCGGTCCGTGCGCAGGATTAGAGCCGCCCCGAAATCGACCGCGTCATGCAAGGCCTCCGGAACATTTTCGTTGAGGTCGATGTAGATGTCCGAGTCGCGAAACGCGATGGGAAAGCCGCCCTGTTCCGCACTGATCAGATCGGGCGACGTGTTGCGGACGAATTCTTCGGTCACCAAACCGTGACGCGCGGTTTCCACCACCAGAACCGGCTCGTCCGTGGTGGAGATTTCCATGAAATCCTGCAACTCCTTAAAGCCGCTTTTGCTGAGCACGGCTCTGGCCACCGACGGCGCGCCGATATCCACGACCCATAAGTCCATGTAAGGGTCGTCAGGGTTGTCCTTTGCCTCAGGGTCGTCATCCTCCCATAGGGTTCCGTCGAAGGCAGCGTCGATTTCGCGGTTCAACACCGTCTTGCGGGTCACGATCCCTTGGGCGACCAGATCGTCCCAGGTCAGCTCTTCCACGTAGTCCAGATCAGGATAGGCTGGCGGGCCGGTCGAGATGCCGCCCATCTTCTCGCGGGCAACTTTCAGGGTCGCGGCCAGAATGCTCTCATGGGCAATTCGGATCGAGGCCGTGCCTTTGGTCACTCCGTCCAGATAGACCAGGGCGGACCCGTTCCCTCCCGCACCATAGGGCGAGCCAACCACCAGCGTGTCCGAGATCGAATGCCCGCGATATTGTTTGAAAAAGTCGAAGAACAGTTTCTCCGGCAGGCCCGAGACAAAAATCGGCTCGTTATGGGAGATCAGCTGAACATCCAGAAACCGCCCCTCCAGATCCAGCACCACCAGCATGTTGATCGCGGCACCTGAGAAACCGGGCAACGGCGCCATCGGCTCCGTTTCAAAGACAAATCCGGCCTCCGCACCACCAGAATTGAGCAATTGCCACACGCCCTGATCGTTCAACTGTTCACCCAAGGACATGGGCGGCACGATGTAGGGCTCCAGCACGTCACGAGGCAACGGTTCTGCTATGGCCGCCCAAACGCAACTCAGCCACAGAACATAAGCGGCGGCGCAAGCGCGTAAAGAAGTGCCTCCCAACATGGGCGAAAGCCTATGCGTCTGCGGGTCGCCAAAGTATTCGACTAAGGTATAACCGCGTCCATTTCGCCTTGGGCTTACGTCGAAAACTGTGACACCTTACGCGCCATGAGCACTGCTCCCTCCACATCTCATGCGCCTGCCGTCCTGATCTCGCTTGTCGGGCTCATCATCTTGTGGGCACTGGCCGCAAAGCTGGGGGCGGATCCGACCATCCTGCCCGGCCCCGGCGAGGTCTGGTCTCTGGTGGTCTCGGAAACCGCGTCCGGTGAGTTGCCCCGCCACATGCTGGCAACCCTCAGACGGGTTCTGTTCGCCTTCACGCTCGCGATGGGGTTCGGCCTGATCATCGGCATCGCCATGGGGCTGCGTGCGGGTCTGAACAAGTGGTTTGGCGCGTGGCTGGTCGTGTTGCTGAACATCCCCGCCCTTGTGGTCATTGTGTTGTGCTACCTGTGGATTGGCCTCAACGAGGTCGCTGCCATTACCGCCGTCGCCCTGAACAAGACCGCGATGGTCGCCGTGACAATCCGCGAGGGTGTGCACGCGCTCGATCCCAAATTGCGCGACATGGCGACCAGCTTTCGCATGTCACCAATGGCCAGACTGCGCCACGTGATCCTGCCGCAGCTCTGGCCTTTCATTGCGTCGAGCACCCGCAACGGGCTGGCGATAATCTGGAAGATTGTTCTGGTGGTGGAGTTTCTTGGCCGAAGCGACGGTGTTGGATTTCAGATCCACCTATATTTCCAACTGTTCGAGACCGGCTACGTCCTAGCCTACGCTTTGAGCTTCGTCGCCCTTATGCTGATTGTCGAATACGGGTTAATCAGCGCCGCAGAGACCCGTGCGATTGCTTGGAGACAAACTGTCTAGATCCCCGAGGCGCGTTTGCGATTTCCCAAGCCTATCGTCGGTCCCGAGTTTCTCGGCATGACACTTCACTAATGGCAGCTTTAGTGAATCGAAGCGAGTTTTATGCGTTAGCAGCGAATGACGGCTTCCCGCCCATTCAGCCTGTCCGGTTCGACGCCAAAGAGTTACCGGAAGTAATCCAAGGCGTACCGTTCGGTGAACACATGATTGAGCCGCACACGCCGCGCCACGGCTTCAAGGAGGGCAAGGGCTTATTTTGAGGTGAAGGCCCGCAGTACTTCTAGCTCCAGCTTGGCAAAGACGGTGGAATCCGTGATCAACAACGCCAACTCGGGCGGGATCGAGTATTTTAGGTTATCGCGCTTGGGCCTCGGGGCTGGCAGGTTTTTCCAGACCAGAAGCTGCATACGGTCAGTCGATCCTTCAGGGCGCTGGATCGTCACCACGGTGGTTATGATGGCTTCAATCGACTGAACAAGCCGGTCGTTGCTATCATGGGTTTCTCGCAGATCAGCGAGGGGGATTTAAAAGCGCCGGTTCTCTGGCGCAAGATCGGGACCAAAGGAATGTCGTAGCAGAACATTGCACAACAGGCGGTCTGCCAATGTCAACTTTGTCAAAACCTTTACCTCAATAAGTTCGGTGGACTTCACCATTTCGTTCAGGCGGTCTGCCAGTGATACGCTCAGCTCTTCTGAGGAAATAGTCGTGTATTTTGTCACGATACTTGACGTTTAGCTTTTCGATATACGTCGGTTTCGGATCGTGATTGCTGCCGGTATATTGCGAGGTCTTCTATATCTCTTCGCCAAAAAAAATTCTTGGAATGTTAGCAAATGTTAGCAAATATA
This sequence comes from Litoreibacter ponti, assembly GCF_003054285.1. NCBI lineage: Bacteria > Pseudomonadati > Pseudomonadota > Alphaproteobacteria > Rhodobacterales > Roseobacteraceae > Litoreibacter > Litoreibacter ponti. Next base: position 679,906 of record NZ_QBKS01000002.1, on the reverse strand, counting down.
AACAGGTATTAGCCAAAATCTACTTGGCCCAACGGCGGCTAGCACGCAGCGCCACATAATCGGAAATCGAATCTCGATTGTCTCGCGAGGGTATTTTCCAGTGGCTACAGTTGCGTTGACCAAACTGACAGAACAGACAGAACTAACGCATGAGGAGTGAATTCGCGGGTGATGTCAGCAGTTCTAGATTGAGGCGAATGCGACGCAATGCGCCGAAGCTCGAAAAAGCGCTATGCACGAATAGGTTAAGTCAGTTTGGTCAGCGAGGCCTAAAGTCGGTTGAAGACGTCATTCTATAAGGTGAATCACCGGATTGACGGCAAACAGGCGCTGAGGGCGCCCCCCTTTGGGAGATGGCTCGGGCTTGATCGCCTTGATGATGTCCGCTCGCTCAAGGGCTGCGATGCCCATGTCAATCTCCTCTTGTGTCGCCAGCCCTGTGCGCTGGGCACGTCGTACTTCCCGGCTCGAGAACTGCTTCCAAGCCTTCTTGCGTAGCAGTTCGACGAGGCGACGACCTGCGCGCTCTTTCTGACTGACAGAGGTGCTGCCATAAGTTCTTTTCGCCATTTGCAGGAAATAGTTCTCTGCGAGTATTGTAGCTTTGCGATACGCCTCTGCTGAGATTTCACGCGGCTCATCGTGGGAACCACAGGCCCATTCAAGCATCATCATTACAAGCGAAAGCCGAATTGTGAGGCCAGGAAGCTTTCCGATGAATGACAAGAGGAGGCCATCCACCTCGGCTTCCCAGTCCCGCACTTTCTGTCGGAATTCATCGACTACATTCTTTGCTTCCTCCGTAAAGCCAACGATCGCCGGCCGCGGCAGTCCGACGTCATCCGTTTCCATCTCGAGCGAAATGAGCCGCTCGAAGATAGAGCACAGGTCTCTATCGTCATGTACATGTTTAGGGCGGCTGACTGGCGCGGGGTTGGGCCAAACCGGAATGATGCGTGCAAGAAGGCCGTCATCGTCTGAGCGCATGAAGAGCGTGTTCAAACGGTCAGGTTGGATGTTTCCAATCACGGCGATCGCGAGGTGCTCGACATTCACAGGCGGACGCCCCACTCGCTCAACTGTGTATGGCCGCCCTCCGTATCCTTCGAGCCAGAATGGACGGTCGGTCCCACCGCCGGAATAACGGGTCATGCCCGTGAGCCAGCCAGCAAGTTCGTCGCGCAGCAAAAGAGTGCCCTTGGGCTGGAATTGAAGTATCGACGCTAGCTTCTCAATGGTCGCGTCAGAGAGAGCGAGACGCGGAAGGTCGGGTTTGGGACCCGGGTCAGCTCCTTCCGGTTTGGGCTTGATTGGCTTATTCGACTTTGCGGCTTCCTTAGCCCCCTCTTTCCAAGCAAATTCGACCACTTTGGCGATTTCGGCCTTTTGGTCCCATTCTGCGATTTTTTTCTTCGCCGTTACGCGAAGGTTGGCCTCGACATGTTTGAGGGGTTCAAGGACAGCGTCGAGGCCAGGCGACTTGTTCATTGATGGCTTGCCAATTAGGGCAGCCCAAAGAACGGGTGGTTCTTTCCAGCCGACCCAAGGGCTCGCCCAGCGCGAGTTTCCAATTAGCGAGCTCGCAGTCACAAGGAGCCCTACGAAAACGTAGTCGACCGGGGCTGCCTTAGCATCGGCTGCGCTTATGAGCAGATTAGCGAGGCGGGGCGTGAGAAAATCGTGGACCACTAGAACTGGAGGTGATGCCTGTTCCTCGTTCAGAAAACGGGGGTCCGGGTCAGGCCAATTAGGGGTGAAAGGAAGGGGAATGAGTGTTGGCATCAGATAAGCCCCCCTTCAAAAAGTATGTCGTTCCAGTCCCGCCCGTCAGTTGCCTCGAGAAGTGAGGCCTTCCAGCCGATCGCATCCGCGCGCTTGGCGAGAGCCAGGCCAGCTTTGCGCCCCGCAAATTCACCGTCCATTGCAATGGTGAGTAAGCCTGTGCGAAGTGGAAGCGCACTCTTGACCTTTAGTTCCTGGTTGCTGTTCTTGGGCAGCGCTGCAATCAACGCTGTTATGGAGATGATTTTCATCTTGTTGATTCCGTGCATTGTCGGCACGGGCTGACCACGCTATTTTCAGTACTTTAACGACCGAAGAATTGCGCCGCCGCCCATTTACCGGATGGGTGGCGGTTTTTTAAAGGGCGTTGCGGCTCTTGGCGGCTTCCCAGGCTTCGAGATCAGCGAGTTTCCACCGCGTGCACCCTCGCGTAAGTGAAACGGGCTTGGGGAAGCTTGGATCGGACTTCCCCCAGCGCCAGGGTGTTGTGCGGTGAACGCTATAGCGCGCCGCTACCTGAGTGTCGGAAAGGTAAGTGTGAGACATTTGGCTCTCCATATGCATTGTTGTCCATGGAGGGCACTCTCGTACAACCGCTGACGACACGCATGACGGAGATGCTCAAGAGATCTCCGTCACGGCCGTACCCCAAACAGTTCGATATGGATTCGGTCCCACTCAGCGGCTTGTTCTGGATCGTCTTTGCGCCAGTCGCTTGCAAGAAACCAGATATCGTGAGCTTCTTTGCGGAGTTGGGCCGATGATTTGCCTACCAGAATTTCTTTGATCGCCCTTGGAGATTTTGCGTGCCCGAGTTCGCCAAGGGCTAAAGAAATTGCGTTGCAGGCAGATAATCCGGGGCCTTGATCGTTGCTGGTAGCGCTGATGTTAAACTTCTGAACTAAGCACAGAGCAACCCAGTAGATGTAGGAGTGGGCAACAAAGAGAGCAGACTTCTTCTTTGAAGCCCGAGGGGGTGAAATCCCCTGCAAGACCATGAGCCCTGCGAAAACGCTCATCTGAAAGTTTAGAGGTTGCCCGCGGAATAGCCGACTTGCGACGATCTTGCAGTACAGGTCGAATGCGCCTCGGTCCATGGCTGATAGCTCAAAAAGCGCTTGATCCGCATCTTCCGGGAAACAGTAGAACGCTCCCTGATCGTCATGGCCCTGCTTGATTTGGAGCTCGAAGCGAAGCCGAAATTCAGAAGGCTCATACACATCGGTCTTTAGTTGGCCATCTTGTACAAACGGGCCCAAGGCCCGAACGGAGTGGGCAACGGCGCCATCAAAATCGGGTTTAGTGAGTTCGGTCATCAGTGATCATTCTCTGGCAGCTAGGTGTTTCGCCCACGCCGTCATCAAAGCGCGGCGTTTTTCCAACATGTCACCGCGCCGGTAGGACGCTTCGACAGCGTTGCCGACTTTGTGAGCCAGCGCCACTTCTGCCATGTCGCCGGGAAATTGCGTCCGCTCTGCGGCCCAGTCGCGGAAAGTACTGCGTAGGCCGTGCGGCACCGCCGGACGCTTGTTCAAACGGTCCACGAACCCTTGCCGACCTGTTTCTATATCCGCCAAGTGGATGCGCCTCATTGTTGCGCTGAGGGTCATGTCAGACATTTCGCCTCCGCGCGGGGCGGGGAACACCAGCGCCGAGCTCTCAAAGCGCGGCAGAGCTTTAAGCAATTTCACTGCGTGCGGCGCAAGTGGCACGCGATGCTCTCGGTCCATCTTCATCCGAGTGGCAGGGACGATCCAGAGCGCGGCATTCAAGTCTATCTCATCCCAGACTGCACCGCGCACCTCCTGCGAGCGGGCCGCGGTTAAGGCGGTGAATTCGAGGGCCCGCGCCCCTAAGCCGCCGCGCGCTCGCACAGCCACCATCCAGCGCGGAGCGTCGTCAATTTGCACCGCCGGTTGATTGTCTTGTCTCGCGACCTTCGAAGCGGCAGGCAGTAGTTCCTTTAGATTGCCTGTCCAGCGCGCCGGGTTGTCGCCTGTACGGTGCCCCGCTACGGTGGCCCAGGATAGCACCGATTCAATGCGCCCGCGGACTCTAGAGGCGGTTTCGGTCTTGCTCCGCCAAATAGGCTCCAGCGCCCGCAGCACGTCCTGCACAGTGATGTCATCCACCAGCATTTCACCAAGGGTTGGTTCAGCATAGGTCTTGAGCGTGTTCGTCCATTGTTGACGGTGCTTTGCATTCTTGAAAGCGTCGAGTTTGGCATCAAGGTAATGTTTGGTCGCGTCCTTAAACGTCATGCCCCGACCGGCGGCGGCCATCAAAGAAGAATGGGCTGCTTTTCGTTCTTCAACAGGGTCGATGCCGCGCCGAATCTTGTCTTTGGTTTCCCGAGCCCGTTCCCGCGCCTGTGCAAGAGTGACTTCCGGAAAGCCACCTAGGCCAATCTCACGCCGTTTTCCGCCTATAGAAACTCGCAGGATCCACGTTCGTCCTCCCGTTCGTGTCGTTTGCATTAGTAGACCCGCAACCCCGCCTACCGCAAAGCTAACGCTTCCACCCGTCCCAGGATGCTTTAGCCGCTTCACTTCCAACGCAGAGAGTTCCTTCGCAACACGTGGCAAGCGATCACCTCCATAATACCCGCCTAAATGTAGTGCACTTATTGCCATTTGATTACAACGTATTGCTGCCCAAAGATGCAGTACTTAAGAGTAATACTTTGATATTTATGCATAAATTACATACACATGCGACATATTGAATCTTTACTATGGCGGGCTTCGTCTCCGCCACTATACTATTTCTGTGAACTTGATCGGGTCGCCTTTGGCGACCTTTTTTCTATGTTTTGTTACTTACGTGGGTTTTACGGTTCGCGATGAGTTCTTTCGGTGATGTCTAGGTTCGGTCCTTGAGCGGTACGGATTGCTTGAATTGCGAGAGCACTGTCCGGTCGAAAGATAAACGGGCTAGTGGAGAACCCTCGACCGCAAGGACATGGCTGCAAAGACACTGATTTTTAATGCGCTTTCTGGGCCTTGTAATCACAGTTTCTTCATATGCGCTGAGAAGAGTTGAAATCCAAGGATCGCGTTTGGACGTGTCGGGCCGGGCGAATGAAAACCTGATCTGTGCATAGGGTGGCGTTCAGGCCTGAAAAAGAGGCCATTTTCGGATTGCGCGCGATGAACTCGGAATGTGTGTTCGAAGGGGAGAAGCGGCATAGGCCCTAGTCCAACATGTCGATGTATATGTTGCTGCGCTGTATGACGAATTGGGATGCAACAGTTGGCAGTCTGCGCTCGACGTATCGCGATTGGGCTTCTGAAGTTGCCAATACGTTGCGAAAAGTGGCGGAAGTGATACTTGCGAGTAGGGCCGTGACGGACGTCGAGAGGGCATGCGGGCCGTCTGACCTAATTCCTCGTTAAGAGACACCTATTAGGCAATATTAACAAATCGCAATCGAATCAGGTTTTTGTAAATTCTTTGGTAAATGCAGTGTCTTTAGTTTTTCGCAGATCTCCGCGCTCGATTGGGAAGATCTTTTCCCCGGACTTAAAAAAGCAATTCATCCGATAGTCTGGTTTGAGGGTCCTTTCTCGCTTGAGGAAGCGAAGGCTTCGTTGGAGACTATGGGTCGAGAGAACGAGGAAGTTACGCAGCGGTACTACGAAAACACTACTGGAGATTGGGTCTCAGAAGTCTCCCAGGCAGTCGATAGTGAAACATTGATCCTATCGAAGTATCGCACTCGTGCTGAGATACCATGAGAATGAATTGCTTCCAGCGACACCAAAATTAGAAACGGCCAAAAGTATGGTCCTGAAGTGTCCTAATCCTGCATTATCAAGGACGTGACATGCATTGGTGCAATCCGATATGGCGTTCAATGCTGTGGACGAGGCCCCAGGAAAATCTACCCAAAATGGGCTCCCGTATCGAGTGAACGCCTCTGAAAGTTGCCAAGGAAAAGAGTTACTTAGGGGAGATTTCCGTCATTGGTCTTTATCGAAATTCGCTCATCTAGAGTTTTCTATTCAGGCGTCTGACCCTAACTGGACCATAATTCATGACCAAAATGACAGATGTGAGAATATGGATTCACCCCAAACCAATCGCAAAAATTCCAGTCATTCCGATCGCGAGACCCATGGGAATTTTTTGGCTGCGGACAACGGGCCAACCTATTCGTGTGTCTACGATCCACTGTCGAACAGAAAGGATCGCCAAAATACTGGCGAGCAAGCTTGCCGAGAATAGCAGCATAATCGACGATAGGTGTTCCGGTGGGATGAACAGTGCAAGTGCGGGAATGACCTTGGTGTCGCCGCCACCCATGAGCCGCGCCGCGAACAGGCCGAAACACACACAAAACGCGATGCTGGCCACAACGAGCCGAGGCAAAATCTGGATTGCGCCGAAATCTGCTGCGATCCATGCGGCAAACAGCGCGAGAAGCGACAGGGTGATCCAGTCTGGTATACGCAACATCCTGAGGTCGCACAGGACGATTGCGCCGCACAATGCTCCGAGCGGGAGAGCAACCATGAGCGGCAAACTGTTCATGCCGCTTGATCCTTCGCTACCGCGAAGGACTGAAGATTGTGGAGCACGCCCAACATCCCGTCGAAACCTGTCTTTGAGTATATATGGCGCAGGTGTGTGCGAACCGTCGGCATGGAGATCTGGAGCGTATCGGCGATTGTCTTGGGGCGCCCGCCCTCGCTGATCAGATTGCAAATGCGCAGTTCGGTCCGGGTTAGACCAAACGGGTTGCTTGGGTGCAGGATGCTGCTTGTCGGAACGCGGTCGGACATGGCGAGGCGTTGCTCGAACTTTGCGCTGCGCGCCTGCCATGCCCCCGACAGGAAGGCGACAGACTGCTGGAGCATTTCGATCTGGCTTGGAAGCAGTCGCGCGATCCTGGAATTAAGGACAAGAAAATCGCTTCCGTCATCGCGTTCTTCCAACAAAACGATTTGGGTCTTACGGGTGTTTTGTACGCGCTCGGCGGTTTCGCGTCTCATCGAGCCGCTTTTGTTTTGGGCAATAAGCTGCATTGAGGCGCTTTCCGACACTTCACGGTATATCGCGACACTGGAGACGCCGATACTGTCGGCCAAGGCTTGGAGTGCGCGATCCGGTTCTGTTGCTCCAAACACCATTGCGCTGAATTGGATCAACGCCGGGATACCTTCGCTTTGTATCGAAACACTCATTACGCGCTCACGCCTGTTTCCATTTGTTCATGCAAATGGATAGGCGAGAAACCCAACAAATTTTAAGGAATCATTAAGGTTTTTTAAGAACTCTTGATTTGCCAGATTGCGCTGAAAATGGGGCGATGCTGCCCCTTTTTTCGCTGAAATCAAACATCAAGGTTATCTCGCGGCATGCGTTTGTCGGTCATGCGGCAATACTTTGTCGAGTTCGCCACATTTGTTTTCTGCGCCATTGCGATTGGGGCGAGCGGGCGATTTCTCATCCATTTGGACGACGCGAAAAGTCGCCGATTTGCGCATCTTCTACGCATCAGTCCACGACTTGTTTGGGCATCGTAACACCTTAAAGGACTTAACTATGTACAATGCTTTTCTTGCGACCGTCATCCGTCTTCGCCACAGCGACGAGGGTGCAACTCTGGTCGAGTATGGTATCGCACTTGGCTTGGCCATCGCACTGGGTGGCGGCGCACTGGCCGTTCTGGCAACAGACGTTGGCAATACCTACACCGCCGCAAGCGGCGCACTGCCGACGGCTCCTTCTCCTGCTTCGCCGTAAGCTGATCAAGACGACTACTTGCGCCGCACTTCATTGTGCGGCGCAAGCTCGCCGTTCAAAGACCGCGGCTACAGACGGTCTCGATGGCAAAAGCAGTTTGCATGATCTGAGGTAGTAATGCGTATTCAACCAGTTCTATTTGCTGTTTTCGGCTTGTTGCTTGTGGTTGGCTCAATCCTCTTTTCGCAAGGCATGTTTTCTCAGCAAAATTCCGAAGCAACGCAGCTTGAGGCCGATACGGTCAAGCTGATCGCAGCTGCCGTCGACATTCCCTTCGGCTCCGAAATTACCCGAGACAAGCTGTGGACCCAGGAGTGGCCAGCGGGCTCCGTGCCGGAAGGCGCGTACGAGGACCTGACCGCATTGCTTGGCGCCGAGGGAACAGCACCCCGCCGGGCCAAACAGGCTTTCAGCCAAGGCGATTTGATCCTTAGCGACAAGGTGACCTTCTTTGGCGCCAGCGTCACGATCTCGACCGCTTTAAAGGACGTGACCCGCGCCATGGCTATCAAGGTGTCTGCCGAGACAGCGGTGGGCGGCTTCGTGTCGCCCGGCGACCGGGTCGACGTCGTTTTGACCCAAGGGCGCGGCGAGACGCTGCGCACGGGTACCATTTTGCAAGACATTCGCGTGCTGGGAATTGACCAAAACGCCGACGAGAGCAGCCGCGGCGCCCGCGAGGCACGCACGATCACCGTCGAAGTGACACCCCGGGGCGGGCAGGTTCTGGCGTTGAGCCAGCAGGCGGGCATCCTGAGCCTGACCTTGCGCAACGACGCCAGCAATTCCGCCGAGGTGCAGCTGGAGCAGATCACAATGCAGGACGTCTGGGGCGAAGCGACCCCGGCGCCTCTGCCGATGGTGCTGGAGCCCGAAGAGCGCACGGTGCGCGTGCGGCGGGGCGTGGACCGTCAGGATGTGGTGCTTGAATGAAGCCCCAAGTTTCATCAGCGCTACACTGTTTTATACGCCACGAAACCGGGTCGGTTCTGAGCTTTTGGGCCGTGACTTTCGCCGCTTTTCTGGGCCTCGTTGCGCTTAGCTTTGATTTCGGGCGGTTGGCTTCCACCCAATCGGAGCTGCAATCCTATGCCGATAACGTGGCCCTTGCCGCGGCGGGCGAGCTTAACGGCAAATCTGACTCGATCACGCGGGCGCTCAGCGCTGCCGAGACATTTATTTCTGACACGCAGACCTTTGGCGACGGGGACAATGCGCTGTCCAACGACGCCGATTACGACATCGAGTTCTTTCAGGAGCCGCCGACCGCGACGTCGCCCGGGTCTCCGACCTCGGACCCGACAAAGGCAGGCTATGTCGAAGTCACCTCTGTCAGCCAGTCCGTGTCGCCCGTCTTTGGCGCGGCCTTTTCGGCTTTGACGGATGCCTCGATCGACACGACCAATGCCAACGCAACGGCGGTGGCGGGCTACACCCAATACGCCTGTGACGTGACCCCATTGATGTTTTGCGCACCGAATGCGGACTACCGCGCGGACGAGCATGCGGGCAGCACCGTTTTGCTGCGCGCTGGTGGGCCGAATGCGGCATGGGGTCCTGGCGCCTTTGGGTTCCTGGATCCATCCGAATCCATCGAGGCAGACGAGGACGGGATCTGCGCCGGATTGAGCGGTGCGAAGCTGGATATCTGCCTGATCGCAGCCTCAGGCAACCGCAATGCGTGCTTTTCGCAAAACGGTGTGAACGTCGCGGGCGGGCAGCGTGTCGGCAACTTCGAAGCCGCGCTCAATATTCGCTTCGATATATACCACTCCTCTACGAACAATCTTCGCAACAATGCCAACTACCCGCCGGCACCAAATGTGATGAGCAACTGGGAGCCCGCGACAGGCAACTGCATCGGCCAAAATGGCGTTCTGTCGACGACTAAACTCGGTCTCAGCCCGGATGATTGCCACGCGACCGGTCTGTGCGACCGGTTCGGTGATGGCGATTGGAGCACCGGGCGCCAAGCCTATATTGACGTCAATTACAACGGCACCGACCCATTCCCCGAGGCGCAGACTCGCTACGAGGTCTATCTTGCAGAGATCGAGGCGTTAGCGGCAAATCAGAACCTTGGTCTGCCGGGCAATCTTCTGAAGACATTGAAGGACGGCATCCTTCCGCAATGCTCCAGCAATACCAGCGCCGATGCGAACCGACGTGTTTTGGTCGCTGCGTCAATTGATTGCACCTCGTTCGAACTACAAGGCGGTGCTTCGGATATCCCGGTGATCGAGTTTGTCGAGCTGTTCATGATCGCGCCCATTGGGCTCGACGGGTCCAAGGATATCTGGGTTGAGATTATCGGCGGAGTTGGCGGTGGCTCTGGCGGCAGCAAGGCGGAGGCGCGCTTCCGCGAAGTCGTGCAGCTATACAAATGACCGGCTCCGTTTTTTCCACGTTCCGTCGCTTGCGGCGCGACGAAGGCGGGGCGGCCTTGGTCGAGTTCGCCCTGATCTTGCCAATGGCACTGGTCATCTTCGGCGTGGTGATCGAGGGCAGCCGCCTGTTCTGGTCCTATCAGGCCACCATTGCGGGTGTGCGTGACGCGGCACGCTATGTGGGCCGGTCCGTGCAAACCGATATTTGCAACACCGGTGGCACTCTGTCTGATTGGTCAGCCACGTTGGAGGACATTGTCCGCGAAAGCTCCGATGGATCAGAGCTGTTCCCGACGACGATCAAGGTGACCTCTGTGAACGCGACGCTGGAATGTGTCGCAGGTGACTTCCGCCTGACCGCGACACCGATCGCGACAGTGACGGCCATCCTGGAAATCACCTACCCGTTTCAGGGCCTGTTTACCTTTGCAGGCGTCAGCCTTCCGACAGCGACCACCACAGTGGCCGACAGCAGCCGGATATTTGGCGCATGAGCCCGTTTCGCGCCCATATCAAACGCTTTACCTCCGAGGATGACGGCTCGACCCTGGTCGAGTTCGGGATAATCATGGGTTTGTTTTTGTTTCTGATTTTTGGGCTGATCGACTTCAGTCGGTTGGGCATGTCCTACGTTATGTCGCAAAAAGCCACCGAGCGGGCCGTGCGGCAAGCAGCGGTGCTGCCCGCAATCTGTCCCGGTTTGCCGAAGACGAATACACGCGGCATTCTGGAGGGCGCGACCGAGGAGTTGGAGTTCGGCGCGGCGTGCAGCATCGATGACAACCTGTGCTCGGATGGGGGCGTGCAAAGCTGCTCTGCCGCCACCGCATCGCCAACCGCCGATTTGATCTGGGCGGAAGTGTCCCCGTTGCTGCCGACCAATGCGCAGCGAGAAAACTTGAGGTTTACCTACCGCTTTGACCCCAATCTGGGGTTCCTCGGCGGGCCGTACACCCCGCTGGTCACAGTGGAAATCGTCAATCTGGAGTTCGAGTTTGTCACCCCGCTTGGAGGGTTGGCCGCACTTGCCGGTGCCGCCAACGCCGGTGCGGTCGGGGCCGACTTCAGCTTCCCCAGCATGAGCGCGTCGCTACCTTCCGAAGCGCTCGGTCGTTTGTAATTGGAGCGTTCAGCATGACCCTCGTTGAAAAAGAAGCGACGTTCACATCGTCTCGGACCCGCCCGGTCGCCGTGCCGAATTTGACCGCGACCCAAAAGGCTGCGCCGGAGCAACAGCTCAAGCCGCGCGCCCTGATCTTGAGCCAGACACCCGGCATCGCCGAGATGGTCGCGCAAGGACTGAACAAAGAAGGTGACATCGAGGCGACCCCGTTGACCATGTCGCTCACGGATTTGGTGACAATGCCGGATCTGTCGATGACAGAAGTGTCCGTGTGCATGTTCGAAGTGGTGCAAGGCGATGACGCCCAGATCGCCGCTCTGCGCAGCTTGCGCGAGATGGGCGAAGGCCGGGTCAAGTTCCTGGGGGTGACGTCCGAAGTGCTGACACTGGCCACGGCACGCAACCTTATGGATGCCGGGGTGGACGAAGTTGTCCCGCTCGGATCTATCAGCCCGCAGCTTAGCCATGCTGCCGCCCTCGCGCCCGCAACCGAAGACGTGATCGCCGCGCGGGGCGGCACGCTGCATAACGGC